>DGTH01000061.1 GCA_002393705.1 Prevotella sp. UBA4341
TGGGGCTTCTGGGACTTCTGGGACTCCTGAGGCTTCTGGGGCTCATTAGCCGCCCCGGCCATAAAAAAGAAGTCCACCCCCCAGCCGCCGGTAAGGTCAACAAAGCCTCCCCCAGTTGGGGGAGGTTGAAGGGGGCTGTTGGTTGACTGGAGGGGGCTGTTGGCTGCCAAAAGGAGCCCTTTATACCTCGCCGTCGCCTCGCTGGAGCACTGCTCCATGTTCAGGTGGGGCGGGTAGAGGATGCTGTCGTTAGCCGCCCAGGTAGGCACTTTACGTCGGGCCGCCTGCCAACCGGCAATCTGCTGCAGTGCCAAGGGCATATCCACGTCGAGGTGGCCCGTCCCGCGTAGGGCGAGCCGTCTCACATCGTCTTCCCGATGCTTCAGTATAAAAGCATAAGTTGCATCATTCATAACAGATTTTTCAGCTCCCTCTCCTTGGGAGAGGGCGGGGGGAGAGGCTCCACTTCAGCTCCCTCTCCTTGGGAGAGGGCGGGGGGAGAGGCTATCTGGGGGAGAGGCTAGAGGCTCACCTTCTTCACCGTTCCATTCTTCATGCGGATAATGTTCAGACCAGGCTGTAGCGTCTCGCGGCGGCGACCGTCTATGCCGTAGATGGCTTCAGTCTCCTCGCCTCGGCTCAGGCGAGGTGTCAGGCCCGTCTCAGTGGCGTCGGCCACCTCCACGTGAACCTTCGACAGCTGCACGTTGCCGTTGCCTTCGGTCACCCAGAACTGCACCTCGCGGGCGTTGCCCGTCCACTCGTAGCCTTCCATGGTGCCCGTTGAGGCAAAGAACTCCTTGCCGGCGTCGTTCTTCACCACGTTGAACGTTATCTTCGTCATCTCGTTGGCTTCCGTGCGGAAGGTCAGCGTGTTGTACTTATACAGACGTATCTGCGTGTCGTTGGCGTACATGTTCTGGCCCTCCGTGCCGTAGTTGTAGCTGACGGTGATGCCGTTCTTCTCTTGCGTCAGCGGGTAGCGTTCCCAGTAGTCGCGGGTGTTCTTAGGGCTGTTGCCTGTCCAGTCAACGCCGAAGGTGCTCTTGTTCAGGCTGATGTCGCACGTCGTGGCCACCACGGGCTCCAGCTCGGGCGGCACACCGCTGCCCTCGTAGCTGAAGTCCACCTCCGAGAGGTCGCCCCACAGGTAGTCCTCCAGCCCCGGGTAATCAACAAACGGGTTGCGGTTGCCTTGCAGCAGCCAGATGGACTCGTTGCGCAGCTGCTCCTTCTCGCTTACCGGGTCCTCGGCCGACCAGCGCAGCAGCATGGGGAAGCACCACGAGGCAAACGGCTGGTAGCTGTTGCCGCCCAGCATGTCGGTCTTCCCCAGGTTAATCCAGCTCAGCATCTCCGACTCGTAGCACGTGGCCATGTAGAAGTAGATGCGGGCCAGGTCACCCTTCCACTCGTCGGCCGGCTCAAAGATGTTTTTTGTGTAGCCCTCAATGGAGCACTTGCCCACCTGGCTGTAGTAAGGCGGGCCATCGACACCGGCCTCCATCTTCGAGCCCTTGAAGGGGCTGTCTGTCTCGCCGTAGGGCAGGTCGCTGCGCATGTTGTTGATGTAGCCGTCGGTCGGAATGACGTGTACCAAGTCGCTGACGGCCGGTTTTACGCCGCCGAACCAGCTCTTCGGAAACGAGTGTTCGCGGTTCAGCCCGCTGCCCTCGTAGCTGTTCTTGTGGGGGCTCTCGGCGGTGTAGGCCGTAATGTTCGAGTAGATGTCCCACAGGAGCATCTGCCCTTCCACCTCGTGCACGTCGGAGATGGCGTACGCCCTCCACAGGTCGTCATACGTCAGGACTGATGGGCCCTTGATGATGTCGTAGAAAGCGGTCTTCAGTGCCTCGCCGTGCAGTCCGTTGGCGCGGCGGTAATAGTTCTCGGTTCCGTTAGGTCCCTGTGCTTGTGCGGTGAGTGCTACTGCGAGCACCGCTGCCGCCATGAGTAATGTTCGTTTCATAGGCTTATTGGTTTTCTTCTTCTGCTGCAAAGGTACTACATTTGGTACTAACAGCCAAATAAAACGGGGAGAAATGTTTTTTCACTGGGTTTTGGCATGTTGGAGCGCGTCTCCCTCTCTCCTAGAGTTTTTATTTTTCTTGCAAAAATGCCACACTTGCAACAGTCCTTGTGTATCAGCGGTTTACGCGTGGCATGATGGTGGCAAGTGTGGCAAGAAACCGCCGTTCAAAAAAGCGCTGCGGACAGGTTGGGGAGTCCGCAGCGCTTAATGTTTAATGATTAATGTTTAATGTTTTATTGTTTCACCACCTTGCGTGTCGTACCGTCGCTCATGCGCAAGATGTTCACACCCTGCTGCATCTGCTGGAGCTGGCGGCCCTGGGCGTCGTAGATACCCTCCACCTTCAGGTCGGCTTCGCTCATGAGCACACCCTCAATGCCGGTAGCGTTGATGTTGGCGAAGACTACGCCGGTAGCAGCGCCGCTGCCGGTGGTGACATATTGGTTGGCTGCATCCCAGTAAGCACCCTCGGGCTCTAAGATCTTTGCGTTGGAGGCTAACTGCAGGTCAGTGAATCCGGTAACTGTTCCGCCTACTTTGATTTTCTTGTCTGCGTCAGACATGTAAACTCCCAGTATGCAGTTGCCGCCATTGGTACCAATATATGACGATATCTTCATGTTGATGTCTTCTAATGAGAGCATACTGCCATTGACGTTGATAGAGCCGTTAGTACCCGTCAGATTCAGCTTGTCGCCAGTTATTGTGGTGTTTTTCCACAAGTTGACGCACGACCAGCTCGTATTATCTGAGTTCAAGGTGTTATTGCCGACAGCCTTGATAGTCAAGCCGTCAACTCCTCCGCTTTTATTCCAAATAGCATTTCCTCCGGCGCTACCCATGTCAATCGTTGCACCGTTCAGCGTCAGCACCTTGCCGCCGGGGTTATAGGTCACAGCCTCTCCGCCACCGGCGGTGATGTACTTCGAGCCTACACCCCACTTGTTACAATAGGTAACCTCTGTACCGCCAACAAAGATGCCGTACCTGTCTTCGGGGTTAAGTTTATAGATGTTCACCTTCTTGGCCTTTGCGCCGCCGTTGACGAGAACGGCTTTCGCGTCAGCGTCAAAGTAGCAGCCGGCTTCGCCGTACGCCACGTCGGTATAGAAGTCCATGTCGTTGAGCGTCAGGTCGGCAGTCCTTCCGATAGCTGCCGTCTCCGAGCCTTCGAAGGTGTAGTCGGAAATGTAGGTTTCGTTCTTCTTCAGCACCAGCTTACCCTCATCGTCGTTTGTAAAATAGCCATAATTTTTACCTTTTGCATACAATGTGCCGCAGTCTATGGTCAGCGTACCGCCATACCACATGCCGATACCTTTATTGCTCGTTGAGGTAACGTTCAGGTTCTTACCGCTGATGGTGGTGTTTCCCTCTAATGCCAAACCTGTGCCATCAGAGGTGATGTTGTTGTCGCCTACGAGCTCAATGTCGGTAGCGCTCAAGGTCTCAATACCAAAGGCGGTGCTCCCCTCGGGGTTGACCAGCTTTACGCCGTCCAGGGTCAGCTTCTTGGTTGCCTTGTTGTAGGTGATGGTGCCTGCCTCCAGTCCGTCGGTGGCAAAGGTGGCGGAATTAAGATTGGATAATCTCGTACCCATTACATAGACGTCATACCACTCCGTGGGAGCTGCGATGGCAACAATTTGGTCGTCGCCCTTGGCCAACGCCGTAGCGGTGCCGAATCCGTGCAGAGCAGAGCGCCAGCAGTAGTTAACCGGTCCGAACGTCGATGTGCAGCAGTCGGTTAATGTGCAATTCTTGAACTGATAGATGGCAGCATTGGTCTTTCCGGAAGCCAGTACCAATGAGTTCTTGACAATCAGGTTGTTGGTTAAATACTCGTCGCCACTGATACCCGTCCGGCTGGTTGTAACGCCTATGATGGCATCTTTGATAGTCAAATCGTTTCCAGTAACGTAGATGCCAGTATAGCTGTCGCTGATGTTCAGGGTAGCACTGGTGCCCAGTGAGGCACCGTTGCCCTCAATGGTCAGGCCTGTCTTAGAGTAGATGTTGGCACCCGAGGTGGCCCCCTTCAGGCTGTTAACGCCAGCAATCTTGATCTTGAAACCTTCGACCTTGTTGTTCAGAATGGCGTTCCATGCCGTCGTCGTCAGGTCAACAGCGTCCAGCGTCAGGGTCTTAGACGAGTTTTCCCACGTAATAGTGCCGCTGGCCAAACCCTTCGGGGAAAGACCGTATGTATTTTCTCCTATGCGCGCAATCGTAGAGCCAACGATGAGGCTGGCGTCGGTTTTTACCTCTATCAGCTCGGTTTCGCTGGTGCTGCTCTCGCAGACGGCCTTCTTGCTGCTGTTGACGGCACCCGTGGTCAGGTAGGCATCGCCCTCGTCGAAGTTAAAAGAACTGAAGCCGTGGACAGCACCCGCCGTGTTTGACGTGTCCGTCTTCTTAGCCGTCATGACGCAGCACGAAAAGAATAATGTTTCATTACCGTCACCATAAATGCAATAGCCAGAACCTTCAGCTGTCAACCAGAGATTATAGAGGCTCAGCCAGGAATTGTTTCTCACCCAGAAGGTGGCACCGTCGTTACTTTCGCATTTCACGTTCAGGGTAGCGCATACACTTATGCCTCCAGTAACGATGGTGTTCTTCTGCAGGTAGAACACGTCGTTGCTGGCCTTGATTGTACAGGTGCCGATAATGTTGATGATCAGTCCGTCGATGCCCTTGTTGTAAATGGCATAGTTGCCCCCAGCGTGCATCGTGACGTTGTTCAGCGTCAGTGTCTTGTCGCCGTCGAAGCTCACGCCCGTCATGATGTTGTTCTTGTTGGCATCGGTCACTTGCGTGCCGCATACGTACAGCTCATAGTTTGCTGCCTGCATGGCCACTACTCCTAACGTAAGGAGGATGATTGATGTAAACAGTTTCTTCATAATTGTAGTTTTTTAAATGTTATACATATGTTAATAATCACATTAGTCAGACAGAGTGTATCGTTCTCGGTTGCAAAGATACGAACTTTCTTTGGATAAATACTTAACATTTTCCGACAAAATGAGGGAAGCAGTGTCGGAAAATGTCAAGTTTAAGTTAAGAATTCTTAATTTACGGGTACTTTCCTCTGCTTATATGGACACCTGGCGGTGATATTGCTGTCGGAACCAGCGCTCGAAGACGGATTTTTGTTTTTTTAAGTTTCCTCCGGGTTTGGTTGCTCCGTTTCTTCTGCTACTGTCGGCGGCACGTATTGGCTGGGAGCCACGCCGTAGGTGCGCTTGAAGGTGCGGGTGAAGCTGGAAGGCTCGTTGAAACCGCACTTTTCGGCCACTTCGTTCACGGAGTAGTTGCCCTGCTGTAGCAGCGTGGCGGCGTGCTGCATCTGAATGGCCGTGATGTAGGCTTTGGGCGTTTCGCCCGTCACCTGCTGCAGACGGCGGCGTAGGGTGGTGGGCGACAGGCTCATCTTCTTGGCGATGTCTTCCACGCTGAAGGGGCCGTGCCGCATGGCCTCGTTGACTAAGGAAATGACCTCAATGAGGAACTGCCGGTCGTTGAAATCGGGCTTTTTGTGCGCCGTGTCCTCTTTTATCTGGGTTACCTGCTGGCTGATTAGCGCTATTTCGCCCGTCAGTTCGGCTATGCGGCGGTGGTGGCGGCGCGCACGCCGGTAGCTGAAGGCCCAGGTAACGACGGCCAGCAGCAAGAAGACTGCCACGGCAAGGGCTATGTTGCGCGTGTGGCGGTGGCGCAGCTCCTCCTTCTCGGCCAGCAGGCGCTCGTTGCCAAGCTGTGCAGAGTACTGGGTCAGGAGCACGCGCGTCTGG
Organism: Prevotella sp. UBA4341; assembly: GCA_002393705.1. GTDB lineage: Bacteria > Bacteroidota > Bacteroidia > Bacteroidales > Bacteroidaceae > Prevotella. The sequence continues at coordinate 5,830 of DGTH01000061.1, forward strand.
TCGTCGAAGATGCTGTCGCGCAAGAGGTTGTAACGGTCGTTGTGCTGCATGGCCAGCTTGGGGTCGGTTTCGCGCAGCGCCTCGTAGAGTCCCCTGCGGCTGCGGCTCTCGTTGAAGATGTCCTTCTGCTCGACGAAGATCTGGAGGGCCTCGTCGAAGTAGGTGACGGCCTCTGCCGTCTTGTCTTCATGGAGCAGGAGGCGGCCCATCTGGTTGCAGGCTATGCCAAGGGAGTGGTAGTTCTTCGACTGGCGCAGGCCCGGAATGGCCTGGCTGAGCAGCTCTTTGGCCTCGCTGTAGCGGCCAAGGCCCATCAGCGTCTCCGAGAGTTGCGACTGGCGGACGGGAATCTTCGATGTATTCTGCATTTTTTGCTCCATCTCCAGGGCTTGCTCGCCGTAGGTCAGCGCCACGTCGTAGCGGCGCATGTTGTTGTAAATCTCGCAGGCCATGCCCGTCAGTATGGCCAGTCGGGGCGGGTTGTCGGCCTTGCGGCAGTAGTCGAGTCCGCGCAGCACGCACTTTTCGGCCTCGTCGTACTGGTGGGCAGAGACGAAGATAGCCGCCATGCTGTTGAACGACGAGGCGATGTTGTCGGCGTTGCCCGTCTTCAGGTCCAGCTCGTTGCAGCGCTTGGCGTAGTTGATGGCCTTGTCGAAGTCGCCCATGCGGTAGTAGTTGATGGTGATGGCCGTGAGGCAGTCGCCCTCGATGCCGACGTCGCCGCTCTTCTCGCAGAGCGGCAGGGCCTTCAGTCCGTAGTGGACGCCCTGCTCGTAGTGCTGGTAGAGCTGGTAGTACTCTGAGGCCCAGTACCACACTTGCTGGCGAAGGGTGTCGGCAGGTGTGGCGGGCTTCATGCTGATGGGTTCGTCGAAGAGCTCCTCCTTATTAATAATAGTAAAGAAGCGGTTGGCCGTCTCCACCGTCGGCTGGCGGTCGAAGACGCGCAGCAGCGAGTCCACCTGCTCCGTCTGTGCGTGGGCAAAGAGCGGGAGGAAGAGCAGGAGGAAGTACGGGATGCTTTTTTCGAGGTACGAGGTGCGAGGTGCGAGGTACGAGGTTTTTTCGAGGTACGAGGTGCGAGGTACGAGGTACGAGAATACTTTGCACGCCCATCTCTGCCACGTGGCATTTCTCGCACCTGGCACCTCGCACCTCGTATCTCGAAGATAAGCACCTGGCACCTCGCACCTCGTATCTCGAAGATGAGCACCTCGCACCATCATGACTGGTTACTTATAGTTATTGATAAAAGTGACGTATTCATCGCACATGGTGACGTAGTCGGCAATGTGCGAACCGTTCGCCTTCTCGAAGTCAGCCAGGCGGGCCAGACACTTGTACTGCCACGTCTGCGGCTGCGGCTTCAGGAAGGAACAGTTCTCGGCGTCGTTCCACTCCTCGGTAAACCAGCGGTCGGGGTTCAGATAGACGTAGCTCTGGGCAAAGAGCACGCGCTCCTGAAGCTTCATGTTCTTCGTCTGACCGGCTATGGCGAGGTAGGAGACGGCTTTGTCGATGAAGTCGAGCTCGTTAGGCTGTAGCTCGTCGTAGCCGCTCTTGCCGCCGCGCGTCAGGTACCAGCAGTCGCCCGTGTAGTGAGCCTGGGCGTAGCGTACGGCCAGGTCGTAGCAGCGCTGGTTCCTCTCTTCGCCGCTGAGTACGCTGAGCTCACCCTCCATGCGTAGCATTTCGCGGCAGAAGTCGGCCTTCGGATTGTTGTTCAGGTGGTACTCCTGTTCGTAGTCGGCCTGTGTGAGCCACTGGCGCTTCACCCACGGCTCCACAGCCCAGCTGCGCTTAATGGCCCAGATGGCGTAGTGAAGGTCGCGGTAGAAGGACTGTGGCACCTTCTGGAACCAGTCGAGGGCCTTCTGCCACTCTGCCAGGCGCAGGTACTTCGTGGCGATAAAGTCGTTCATGTCGGTTTCATCGATGCTGCAGTACTGCTTCAGGTAGTTGTCGAGCGGGCTGCGGTGGTTGGTGGTGGCATAGTCGAGGAAGGTGATGAGCTTATCGACGCGCATGGTGTCAATCATGTTGTCATACTGGTAGGCACCGACACTCTTGTAGAGGGCCAGGGCGGTGTTGTCGCGGCCGGCGGCCTTGTACTTCTTGACGAGCACCTGGTGGATGAGGCGGTCCAGGGCTACCTGCTTGAGACCGTTGTCGGTGTCGGTGGTCAGCCACTGCAGCTCGCCGGCCAGATAGTCGTCGAAGCTCTGGCCGACGGGTGTCGTGGCCGAGGTGATGTAGATGTTGATGGTGCGGGCCACGTCCTTCGAAGCCTGCGTGCCGTCGAGCGTCATGGCCTCGTCGATGGCGGCCTTACCCTGGCGCTGGTTGCCGAAGAGGTACTGCAGCCAGGCCTCGGCCGACTTCCAGAGGGCGGGGTCCTGAGTCTTGCCCTCGCGCACCACCTGGGCGGCAAACTGCCACATCTGCTGGGCCTCGCTGCGCTTGATGTCTCGAATGAAGAGCTTGCCGCTGAGGCCGCCCTCCTCTGACGTGGCGTCGATGGCTTCCTGGGCGTTGTTGACGAAGTCCTGTAGCAGGAAGTAGAGCACGGGTGAGTTGGCATCGCGCTGGTACTCCTGGCGAATGGCCTCGAAGGAGCGCTTCTTGTAGTACTGCGTCATGAGGCTGTTGTAGTCGTGCTGCTCGGCAAAGATGCGGCCGGCCTCCTCCTGACGGCCCGTCTTGTAGAGGGCACCGGCGTAGATGTTCTTCATCATGTCTTTATAGACGGTCTCTATGTACTGCGAGGCGGTCTGCTCCCAGAAGGTGACGTTCTCCTGGTGGCGGCCCATGAGCATGTTGCAGCGCATGAAGAGCAGGGCGTGCTGGCTGCGCAGCTTGGTCTTGAGCTTGCTCTTGGCGTAGGCGCGGATGTCGGAGAGGCGCTGGTTGCGGGTGGCCACGTCCTGGCGCGAGGGGTAGTCCCACGCCTCGGCGCGCACCTCTTGCACCTGCTTGAGGTATCGCTCCAGGTTTTCCACGTAGCCCACCATGAGCTCGTCGCCCTTCTTGCGGGCAAAACTGATGATTTCATCGGCGTTGTACCAGTAGTACTCATCGGTATTGCCGAGGTAGGCCTGCCAGTTCTTGCGGGTAATCTTGTCCATGCGCTCGCTGAACTCCTCTCCCTGACAGACGCGGAAGAGGTAGTGGTTGTGGGTGTCGGGCCACGCACAGGCCAGCATGGGCAGTGACATGACTACCATGAGGCTAATGATGATAAATCGCTTCATAGGTGTTGGGTTTATAACGGTTAATATTTTCTCGGTCTAAGTGGTAGGTCAAGATGGTGTGGCGCAGCTCGGGGCGCTGGCCCTCGACGGCCTTCTTGACGCGCAGAATCTCCTCGGCCGGCACTTCGTGGTCGATGCGCACGCCGTGGATGTTGCGGCGCCAGAGGAAGACGGGGTAGGCGGCAGCCATGGGCAGCGGGTAGCTGGCAAGCCAGCGCAGGTAGGGCATGACGTCGCGGAAGTCGAGCACGGGGTTACGCTCGTTGAAACGGCGCGGGTCGCCCGTATTGTAGAGCATGAGCACGCCGTAGTCGGCGGGTGGCTCGGGCATGGCGAGCTGGTGCAGGCGGATGGTGGTGGAGAGCCGGAGCCCGTGGGCGGCGGCCTCCTGGCGCACCTGGCTGAGGAAGTCGTAGTACCTTACCCGGCTGCGCTCGGTGTAGTCGCAGTCTATCTGTAGCTCGCTGACGCCACGGATGTCGTTCGTTTCGTTCATCTGCAGGACGCGCTCAACGAGTTTCTTGGCCAGACCCTCGTGGCGGGCGTGCATGCAGTTCTCGGTCATATAGACGGTAGGCACCAGCGTCACGCCCGTGGGCGGTGGCTCGGAAAAGCTGATGGTGGCATTGGGCATGGGCAGACTGTCGTCGGACATGACCACGTCGAAGTAGCGGCAGAAGACGCGCCGCACGCCGTAATCGGCCAGAAACGCCCGTTCCATCGAGTCGAGCCGCCACTCCGTACGCCAGTAATAGACGGCGTTCTCGTCGGGCAGCGACGGCTCTTGCCGGCAGCCAGCGGCCAACAGCAGGAGCAGGGGCAGGAGGATGAGGAAGCGTTTCACGGGTTCAGGCGTTGGTTAGTACATGGCAAAATAGTTGCCGCCGTTGACGGCCATGCGCACCTGACCCAGGCCGGCCATGTCGGGCATGACGTTGAGTTGCTGTCCGTCGTGCAGATAGACGGCGATGGTGCCGTCGTCGTTGAAGGTGAACACGTCGTGGCTGATGCCGCCCTGCTCGAACGACCAGGTCTTCGTCTTGGCGTCGTACCAGAAATGGGTCACTTCACCGGTGGGAGCCTTGATTTCGTAGCCGTTCTTCAGCGTGGTGACGGCATAGAGCACACCGTCGGAGCCCATGACGTTCTTCGTGGTGCCAATGTTGGCCTCCATGGGGTTGGTGCCCGACCAGAACTCGATGCTGTTCAGGACCAGCGAGTCGGCTATCAGGCTCAGAGTGCCGCAGATGGGCATGAGCACGAAGCCCACTACGGCGTTGACGAACTTGCTGTCGGTCATGTTGCGCTGCCACTTGGCATAGCTGTTGAAGAGGCTGAACGAGCCAATGCACGAACTGAATACTACGCTGCCGGCCAGCAGGACGGCTGCCATTTTGAGTGTTTTCTTTTTCATCTTGTATGTTTCTTGTTGAAAGGAATTAGCTAATATGTCTTCTATATGACTAAAATTACTCATGTTGCTTTCGACCATTTGAAAAGTTTGCTGCAAAGGTACGATTAAGTGAGCACAAAACAAAACAAATAACAAAGTTTTTTGATTTTGTTTTGTTGAACGTGAGTACCTTCGGCCATAGGCCAAAGGTACGATTAAGTGAGCACAAAACAAAACAAAAATGCGATTTTGTTTTGTGACTTGCACCCGTTAGATATTGCTCATGTCGAGCATACTAAGACAAAAAAAGTCCGAAAAACCTTTGTTAATCAGACTTTTTGTAGTACCTTTGCACCGAAATAAAGTATAAACCAAATCTCAATTCCG
>DGTH01000167.1:0-5002 GCA_002393705.1 Prevotella sp. UBA4341
TTCTTCAGTTGCGCGTGCTCGCCCTGCGAGTGGGCGTTCAGGAAGTCGCGCGCCGTGCTGTAGGAAATGCCCGCATGGTAGGCAAACCACTTAATGGTAAACGAGCGCCGCTTCAGTGCCTCCTCGTAAGCCTGCTCCAGCAGACCCTCTTGGCGCAGCTCGTGTAGCGGGCGGCGCTCAATGGGGTTCTTCTTTTTCTGGAATCCACCAAGTATTTGTTCCTTCAGCTCCTGCGCGAACCGCTTGGCAGGCTGAAACTCAATACTCTCCAGCCTCACGTCCTCGTCCTTAATCTGCTCGGGGTCGGTAAAGTCGCCGTTCAGCTTCAGCTTGGCCTGAAACGAGCCTATGGGCGTCACCAGGCGCGCCCCCTCGCTCATCAGGATGCTGGCAGCCTCAATGAAGGCTTCGAACAGGTGCATCATCTCGCCCTTGCGCAGACCACGATACTTGTAGCAGAAATCGTCAAGACCACGTATGTCGTACGTCGTGTCGCCAACCGGCCGCACGTACAGCAGCGGCTTGCCGTCCTGGCCCTTCGTGGGCCGGGGATACACCTTATAACCCATTGGCTTCTTTCCCATCAGTTTCGTCTTTTTTCTTTCTCTCATGCAAAGGTACGAAATTTTTTGGAAGTATCCAAATTATTTCCTATTTTAATGAATGGAACCCGAAAGAAGCTGCACTTTTCCTATACTCCAGCTTTTTTGCCGACCAACGGCACTTCGCCACGGACGTGTGTTAAATAAACGTAACACACTTGATATTTGTCAAGAAATGTTTGGGTGTAAGGTTTACATTTATTACTTTTGCGCCCGAAGAAATACTACAAGGTTATTTCACCGTCAAAAGTGCATCTGGGTAACTGGAGCAACAAACTACTTAAACAAACAATTTATTAAATAAACTAACTCAATTTTTTTAAACATTTATGATGAAACAAATTTTACGCAAAGCGTGCCTCGTCCTATTAGGCGGGATTCTCATGAGTACGTCGGCTTGGGCGCAAAACACCACTACCGTGGGTGCCGAAGACAACACAACAGGCTGGTGGGGGGCTCACTCGGGTCTTAACACCATTGCAGCAAACCAGGCATTGCACATGGAGTTCCTGAATTATTCAAGTAAGGTGAATAACTACAACAACTGGGTGTTGGTGTTGACAAACGGAACGTACCTCGGAGACAATGGTTATACGGAGTATGTGGTCTTGCGTTCTGACAACTTCGGATGGGGATCAAAGTTCGAGAGCGGCACACGCGTGCACTATCGCACTACGCCTATTCCTGGTTTTGACGACCTGACAGACGACGATGCCAGAATTGCTCTCTATTGGCAGACGTTCCGAGAGGAAATGGACGGCGCAACAGTTTCTGTGGATATCTATCGTAAGGGAACAAAGCTGATCGTCAGGTCTCTTGCTACTGCAACGAACGGAGCACAATGGGTAGAAGAATTCGTGGCCGAGAACTTTGTTGAGGAGACGCAGTTGGTAGGAGCGTTCTTTACGGTTGATAACTGTCATTTGGTGATTAACAATGATGCTACAAGCATCAAGACCCTCATCGGTCAAGCTGATAACACTTCCGATTTCTGGGGTGACCGCTCTGCCGACTTCATTATAGGGCCAAACAAAACTTTGACGCTGGAGTTTGATAATTTCAGTAACAAGGCATTGAACTTCGAAAACTGGATAGTTGTTGTCACTAATGACGTGAATGCAGGTGCTGATGGTTATAAGGAGTATATAGTACTTCGTGCCGACAACTATGGCTGGCAGGGTGCTCTGAACACAAATCCCAACGCAAGTCCGACTGATTGGTTCAACTTGCTGGCCAGCAACTATGCTTGGGATTACGAAGGTCAAGCGAATGGTCAGAAATTCCGTGACGAAATGGATGGCTCGCATGTGGTGATGACCATTACCCGTGGTGGTAACGTGACGGACATTTATGCTGACATTACGGCCTCGTCCGGTGCCAAGTATTATGAGCACTTCGTTCTTCCTTGCGGTGAAGACGGCAATGCGAACCTCCGTGCTTTCTTGACATTAGAGAAGGCTCATCTGCTGCTTGACGACAGCAAGACCACCGTGACCGACACGAAGATAACGGGCACCATCACGGCTTCGGGCTACAACAGCTTCTCAAGCTACTTCCCCCTCAACCTGACGGGCGTTAAGGCTTACAAAATAACGGGTGTGGATAACGCTAACAAGGTAGTGATGAGCGAAGTGACGGGCTCCGTACCCGCACAGACGGGTCTGCTGCTCGAGGGCACAGCTGGTGCTGACTTCACCCTGCTGCCCACCAGTGCTGCGACTACGGCTCCTGCCGGCAACCTGCTCGTAGCTCTGCCTAACGGCGGACAGGTGGCCAAGGCTGAGAGCGGCACAAACTATGTCTTCGGTTGGGAGGATGCCTCGAAGCCCGGCTTCTTCCGTGTCAACGACGTGCTGCCCACGCTCGGTGCCGGCAAGGCCTATCTGCACGTGCCTGCTGCAGAGGCTCCGTTCCTGAGCATCGACCTGGGTGGTGAGACCACGGGTGTAAAGAGCCTCACTCCGACCCTCTCCCAAGAAGAGGGGGCTTACTACACGCTCGACGGCCGTCGCGTCAGCCAGCCCACAAAAGGACTCTACATTGTGAATGGTAAGAAAGTAATGGTCAAGTAAAAAAACAGAAGAAGTATGAAGAAGACATATAGCAAGCCGCAATTATCCATGCTCGGACTCGACAGCGATGGTTCGCTGCTCACCCTCTCAGTACAAGGCGACTATAAGGACGGTGTGAAACTGGGAGCTCCTGGTCTCTACCGTGGGAATTCGGATGGCGACATCTACGAAGACGAGGATGAAGAGGACGACGAGGAATGGTAAAAACGAAAGATTCTTTTCATAATTGATATGGTTGCTGCCGTCACCGCTGCCCCAACCGGGTGGTCGTGGCGGCAGTTTTGCCCAGAACTAAAATCCTTTTATTATTAATAACTTCAACAAAACAGTAACTTTATGAAGAAACATTTACGCATGTATTTCATGGCCTTCTTGGCCATGATGGGGCTGTCGGCTTCGGCCACTATCGTTGGCGAGACGGACAACACGACCGCCTTCTGGACGGCTTTCTCTGACTATTACACCCTCGCCCCCAACAAGACGCTGAAGGTGGAGTTCAAGAACTATTCAAACAAAAGTACTAACTGGTGCAACTGGTTGGCCGTGGTGGCGACCGACGCCGACCGTGGCGCTGAGGGCTATTCTGAGTACGTCGTGCTGCGTGCCGACAACTATGCTTGGCAGGGCGCTCTGAACACAGGTCCTAACAGCACTCACGACTGGTACACCTCGCTGACCAGCAACTATGCGTGGGATACGTTCCTTGAGGACATGGACGGGTCGAACGTCGTGCTGACCGTGAAGCGCCTCAACGAGGTAGTGACCATTCATGCCGACATTAAGACCGCTGCCGGAAAAAACTATTTCGAGGACTTCGTCATCAACTGCGGCGACGGCACACAGACCATACGCGCCTTCCTGAGCTGCGAGGGTGCACACTTGGACATCGACGATGCTTCGGTAACCATTACCGACACCGAGACACCCCAGCCCGAACCCGAAGGCCTGGTGGGCAAGATGGACGACACTACTCCATACTTGGGCGCTTTCTCTGACGTGCTGACGCTGACCGACGGACAGATGGCCAAATTCGAGTTTACCAACTACCGCAGCGGTGCCAAAAACTGGAACAACTACGTGGTATGCGTGGGCGGCGAGACTTTCGATGCTTCCGCTCTGCTCATTGCCCTGCGTGCCGACAACTGGGAGAACGTTCAGGGCAGCAGCGAGGGCGTAGCCAGCAACTTCAACTGGGACACGTTCCTCAGCGACATGAGTGTGGCTAACGTGAAGACCACTGTGAAGTACGTTAACGGCAAGGTGACCGTCCATAACGACATCACGACCGAGGGCGGTACTACTTACTTCGAGGAGTTCTCGAAGGAGGGCATCACCGGAACCGTTACCACGGCCCTGTCGGTGGACCTGTCGCACCTCATCGTGCTGAAAGCCGAGGTGACCCAGGCTCCCGTCGTGGAGGAAGGCCATGTAGGCTACTCTGACAACAGCTCGGCTTACCTGGAGCACATCTCTGACGTGCTGACGCTGACCGACGGCAAGATGGCCACCTTCGAGTTTGTCAACTACTCAAGCAAGGCCAACAACTATAACAACTGGGTAACCTGCGTAGGTGGCGAGACCTTCAACCTGGCCGCTCTGCTCATTGCCCTGCGTGCCGACAACTGGGAGAACGTTCAGGGCAGCAACGAGGGCGTAACCAGCAACTTCAACTGGGATACCTTCCTGGCTGACATGGACGGTGCTCAGGTAAAGGTAACCGTCACTTATAAGGACGGCAAGGTAACCATCCATGCCGACATCACGGCTCCCAGCAGCGAGCAGTACTTCGAGGAGTTCACCAAGGAGGGCATCACCGGCACCATCACCACCGCTATGTCGGTTGACCACTCGCACCTCGTCATGCAGAAGGCTGAGGTAACTGACGCTCCCGTTACCGACGGCATCAAGAGCCTCACCCCGGCCCTTTCTCAGGGAGAGGCAGCTTGCTACGACCTCAGCGGCCGTCGCGTCGATGCTCAGTACAAGGGCGTCGTCATCGTCAATGGCAAGAAGGTACTGAAATAATCTCAGTAGCCTCAGAAGCCTCAGAAGCCTCAGAGGCCTCAGAAGCCCCATTATCCTCAAAAAAAATCGGCAGAGCATTTGGTGCTCTGCCGATTTTTTATTACTTTTGCCACCGGTTATGACAAAGGAAGAGTTTTCAGCCTATCAGAAGAAGTACGCCGACCAGATAGAGCGCATACGCCAGTCGGCCCACGAGTTACATAAGAGTGTGAACCAGACTTACGGCGACATTCACCCTTACGGGTTCCACTTGGACATGGTGGTCGATGCCGTGCGACGTTTCGGCCATCTGGTGTGCGTCAG
>DGTH01000167.1:5189-6520 GCA_002393705.1 Prevotella sp. UBA4341
ACGGAAATTGTCTATGCGCTGACCAACGACAAGGGACGCACACGTGCCGAGAGGGCGGGCGAGAAGTACTATCGGGGCATACGCGAAACTCCTTATGCCCCCTTTGTAAAGCTTTGCGACCGCTTTGCCAACATCAGCTATACCTGCTCGAACGATGCCGGCAAGAGCGACCGCATGCGTAAGGTCTATAAGGCTGAAGTGCCTCACTTCTTGGAGAGCATCAACCCTAAAAGCGAAGACCAGCGCTTCCTTGTTCCCGAAGAAATCATAGAAGAGCTGGCCTACGTCTTGCTTGACGACATGGAGCGCGAGGAGCGCGAAGGCATTATACCGTCTTAAGCTCGCCTTGGTAGCTTAACGCTGCTCCTATAGCCGTACAGAACTCAGAGTATTTCGGAATGTGGTAGTGTACCTTGTAGAGTTTCTCTAACAGGGGATACACCTCTTTGCACTGTGGCAGCAACGTCAGGTTACCTATGAGCACAAAGTCGCGGATGTCGGTGTTCAAGGCCGACAGGACGCTGGCAGAGCCAATGGTCTGCAGCACCATGACAATGATGCCCAGGGCGATGTCTTCCTTCGGGGCGTCGTACTGGGCGCGGCTGAACAGCGAGGCCGTAGCGTTCATGGGCAAACCCGGAAGGGGCTTGGCGCTGATGTCGCCAATGAGCAGGTTGATGTGGCTGATGTCGCCCTGCATGGCCATGGAGGCTACTTGCTTGATGTTGCTGGTGTTCAGCATGACGCGTGACAAGCCTTGAAGCGTTCCGCCGCCAATGCCGAGGCCGCCGATGTGGCGAATGCCGTGACAGTCACATTGTACGAAACTCGTGCCCGTACCCATGGACACCACAATGGCCTTCTTAAGACCCGACTCAAAGCGGGCACCCAGGCCGTCGGCTATGAACTCGTCGGTGTGCGCCGTAGGGAGGCCATAGAGCTTGCCGTCGATGTAGGCCGAGCCTACACCTGTCAGCATGACTTGCTCCACGTCCTTGAGCTCTATGTCATTGTCGTGGAGATACTTGCCAAAGGCACCATAAAGTGAGGTGATGGGGTCGGCTGCCGTAATGCGGATGGGCGAAATAATTTTTCCGCCCTGCAGCCCTACTATCTTTGTCGTGCTAATGCCGACGTCAATACCAATTACTATTCCCATATTGTTTTGCTTTTATATAAAAAGAAACCCCGGCTCCATCGCGGATAACCGGGGCAATGAAAGGAGGAGTGGTACCTCCAGGAATCGAACCGGGGACACACGGATTTTCAGTCCGATGCTCTACCAACTGAGCTAAGGCACCATTGGCTTCTCTTTGATTCGAGCTTCCGAG
>DGTH01000114.1 GCA_002393705.1 Prevotella sp. UBA4341
ACGCCATAATTCTTAGCAGCATAATACTCTGCCAATACGCAAGCGTTGGTATTAGAGTCGTCACCACCGATAATAACGATAGCCTTGATATCCAGCTCACGGATAATCTCCAGTCCTTTCTCAAACTGGTCAACCTTCTCCAACTTTGTACGACCAGAACCAATCATATCGAAACCACCGGTATTGCGATACTCATCGATAATCTCCTTGGTGAGTTCCATGTAGTTATGGTCAACCAGACCGCCAGGACCAAGGATAAAACCGAACAGACGGTTCTCGGGGTTCAACTTCTTAATCTGGTCAAACAGACCTGTAATCACGTTGTGTCCACCAGGAGCCTGACCGCCTGACAGGATAATACCCACGTTCATCTTCTTGGTGTTAGCCTCTGTAGCAGGTTCAAACTCTACGATAGGCATACCATAGGTGTTGGGGAAGAGTTGTTTAATCTCCTCCTGATTGCCAACACTCTGAGTTGGTTTACCTTCCTTGATTTTTACTGCGCCCTGAAGAGCCTTTGGCAACTTGGGCTGATAAGCAGCTCTTGCTTTCTGCAATGCACTCTTTTCCATAAAACTTAGTTATTATTAATTAATGAATATTGCTTTTTGGCTGACAAAATTAATCATTTTCTGCAAGAAATAAGAAAGAATGAGGTCTATTTTCTGCTTTTTTAGTTTTTTTGTGACGAAAAACCTTGTTAGTTGGAAAATTTTCCGTATCTTTGGAGTTCAAACAATCATATACATATAAAATGGAGGAGATAATTTATGAGTAACAAACGACAATTGAAAAAGCAAATCAACCTTGTCTGCAACGAACTCTTCGTAGACTTCGTAGCAGCTACCTTGTATGGCAAAGACCCTACTGAAGAAAAGGCTGAAGCCATATTGCGCTCATTGGCACACTTACAAAAGAACTACACCAGCCGCATTTGTCATCCAGAACCTGGCATGCCTGCTAAGAAGTATTTCAAAGATCTGAGAATTAATTTTTCTAAGGATACACACGAAATCCTGGATCATATTATAAATCTATAAAAATATGTGGAAAGCATTTTGTAATTGGCTACTTTACAAACGTATGGGGTGGACCTCGGTGATTACGGAGGCTCACCCCGACAAGTATATTATCTGTTTAGCCCCTCACACCAGCAACTGGGACTTCATCATTGGTCAGCTATACAACGGCGCAACGGGCATGAGCAGCAATTTCCTGATGAAGAAAGAGTGGTTCTTCTGGCCCCTCGGTCCTATCTTCAAGCGACTGGGCGGCATCCCCGTTTGGCGCTCCAAGCACACCAGCATGACCGACAATCTGGCTGAGACTGCCAAGCGTGTTCCATCGTTCCGTCTCTGCATCACCCCCGAGGGCACCCGTTCTGCCAACCCAGAATGGAAGAAGGGGTTTTATTATATTGCCCAGAAAGCCGAACTGCCTATTCTTCTGTATGGTGTAGATTACGAGCGACGGCTCATCGAATGCACAAAAACAATCATTCCAAACGGCGACATCGACCAACAGATGCGCGAAATCAAGACATATTTTAGCAAGTTCAAGGGCAAGAAGCCCGAAAACTTTACCATAGGTGACATCTAATGAGAAAAATTACTATTGTACTGCTCCTGACGGCCTTCCTCTTCGGTAACGAAGCATTGGCACAAGTCAACACAAAGACCATCGAGGACAAACTGGAAAATTATTTCAAGACATACAAACCGCAGGGTGCTCAGTTCTCGCGGGCTGCCCATCTTGACGAATTACTCATCGACGATGAAGCCGAAAAGCTCATTGTCAAGACCAACGATGCCTTTGCCGAACAGAGTTTTACAACGCAGGTGGTCGAGAGTATTTACAACGATATCAAGGAACTGCTGCCCTCACCCTATGACGACTATTATCTGGAGGTTCAGACGCACAATTATGAGTTGAAGCAACTGGTGCCCAACCGATTGCTCAAGCATAAAGACAACTCGCGAATGTGGGGCCGCATTGACTATCATGGGCGACCATGGGTGGAAAACATTTCCAAACCGCATCACATCACTGAGGGACTGCAAGGGCGACACCTTTCCGTTTGGGCCAGTCACGGCCGCTACTACGATGTCAAGTCGGAACAATGGAAATGGCAGCGCCCCCGTCTCTTCGGCACTACCGAAGACCTCTTTACCCAAACCATCGTGGTGCCCTACCTCATCCCGATGCTCGAAAATGCAGGAGCCATTGTCTTCACACCACGTGAACGGGCTTGGCAACGTCAGGAAATCATTGTCGATAACGACGGCAACAAGCGCCATTATATTGAAGCCACAGCTCACGGCAAATGGCGTGACTGTCCGCAGCCAGGCTTTGCCTACCATGATTCGGCTTACGTTGACAACGAGAATCCTTTTGAGTCAGGTACCGCCCGTATGGTGAAGACCACCACCAGCACCAGTCGCTATTCGCTCGCCAGCTATCAGCCCTATTTCCCAACCGAGGGACGTTATGCCGTCTATGTGAGTTACCAGACCGTGGACGGCAGCATCGACAATGCCGAATATACCGTATGGCACAAGGGCGAGCGCACCGTTTTCCATGTCAACCAACAGATGGGCGGTGGTACATGGGTCTATCTGGGCACCTTCGATTTTGATCAGGGATACAGCGAGTTCAACCGTGTCACTATCACCAATCAGAGCGACCATAGTGGTGTGGTGACCACCGATGCCGTACGCTTCGGAGGCGGTATGGGCAACATCCGTCGCGGTCTTTCAGTCAGCGGTATGCCTCGTGCTGTTGAGGGAGCCCGTTACTATGCCCAGTGGGCTGGTATGCCCTACTCCGTCTATAGTAGTCGCGAGGGTACTGACGATTATGCCGACGACATCAACGTGCGTTCCAATATGACCAACTATCTGGCTGGCGGTTCTCCCTTTGTTCCTGACACCACAGGACTGCGTGTGCCCATCGAACTGTCGCTTGCCGTTCATAGCGATGCTGGCTATGCTAAGGACTTCCATTCACTGATAGGCACCCTGTCCATCGTCACCACCAAGAGCAACGAGGGAAAGTTGCACAGCGGTCTCTCCCGACTGGCCTCACGCGACTTCTCTGATGCCCTGCTCACCAATGTCACACAGGAGTTGCAAAACAAGTACGGACGTTGGAACCGACGCGAGCTCTACGACCGTAATTATTCCGAGTCGCGTGTGCCGGCAGTACCGAGTGCCATCCTCGAAACCCTCTCCCATCAGAGTTTCCCTGATATGCGTTATGGTTTGGACCCCACCTTCCGATTCACCTTGGCACGCATCATCTATAAGACCATTCTGCGCTACGTCGGCGAACAGCACGGTCAAGACTGTGTAGTTACCCCACTGGCTCCCACCAACTTCCGCATCAGCCTCTCCAAGGACAAGGCTCACCTCGAATGGGACGGTGTTAGCGATCCGCAGGAGTCGTCGGCTAACCCCACTGGCTATATTGTCTATACGTCACAGGGTGGTGCCGATTTCGATAATGGTGTCTATGTCAAGGGACATCAACATGAGGTGGAACTCATGCCCGATATGCTCTACCACTTCAAGGTGGTGGCTGCCAACAAGGGTGGCATCAGTTTCCCCACCGAGGTACTCTCTGCCTATTATCACCCTAAGGCCAAGAAGACCGTCATGATTATCAATGGTTTCCATCGCCTGTCGGCACCAGCCGTTGTCAATAGCGATGATGCCAAGGGCTTTGACATCGACCTCGACCCAGGTATCACCTACGGAACTACTGCTGGATGGGTAGGCAGACAGCGCACCTTCAGCACGGAGCAGGCTGGCGGCGAGAGTTCCTTCGACTTCGGATGGAGCAGTGACGAACTGGCAGGACAGTTTATTGCGGGCAACGACTTCAACTACGTCGCCACGCATGCCAAAGCCATCGCCTCTGCCCAAGAATACAATATTGTGAGTGCGTCGAGCAAAGCCATCGACAGCGGCAAACTCAAATTGAAGGGATATGCACTCATCGACCTCGTGTTGGGATTGGAGCGCAACGACGGCTATAGTCTTACGTTCTACAAGACGTTCACGGCTCCCATGCGTAAGGCGTTGCACGACTACGCCCGTCGTGGTGGCGGTGCCCTGCTGGTCAGCGGAGCCTACGTCGGCACCGACATCATGGGCAGTGAGGAAGAGCAGTTCGTCAACCAGACCCTCAAATGCAGCTATGGCGGACAGTATCGCGGACAGAGTAACAGCGTCGAGGGATTGGGTACCCACATCGACTATTACAACACCCTCAACGAAGAGCATTATGCTGCCACCTCTGCCGACATTCTCTCGCCACAGCAATCTGCCTATGCCGTCATGCGCTATGCCGACGGCCACGATGCTGCTGTCGCTTATAAGGACAACCACTATCGTTCGTTCACGATGGGCTTTCCTTTTGAGTGCATCAAAAGCCGTCAGCAGCAGGGTTCTATCATGCGTGGAATATTAAATTTCCTATTAAAATAACAAACTAAAAATCAATTAACTATGTACAAGATTCAAACCAATTCAAGCGGTACGCGAAACATTGAAATCAGCGAAACCCATCTGGAGACTATTGAAAAGTATCAACTCTTCCGTGATCTCATCGATTCCAACGGTTATGTAGATGAACAGGTTCTCGACAAACTGAAACTCAACATCCGTTCCATGCTGGAGTCTGATGCCGGCAAGGACAAGAATCTGCTCGACCTCTGTCTCGATGTCATCTATCATCAGAACATGAAGGCCTACGGTCTGCAACAGCTCGTGCTGCTCTTCATCAATTGGAAGAACCGCGGCAATGCCAATCTCGGCATGACGACACGTGCTTTCCAAGGAACTCCGTTTAATTAAAAGTTGAAAGTTGAAAGTTGAGAGTTATAGACTGACGGATTTTCTTCCTACGACAAAGAAGGAGTTGGAACTACGAGGGTGGGATTACGTGGATGTAATCCTATTCTCGGGCGATGCCTACGTTGACCATCCGTCGTTCGGGGCTGCCGTCATCGGACGCGTACTGGAAAATGCCGGCTATCGGGTGGCTATCGTGCCACAACCCGACTGGCACGGCGACTTCCGCGATTTCAAGAAGTTGGGGCGACCGCGTCTCTTCTTCGGCATCGCTCCTGGTTGTATGGACTCTATGGTGAATAAATACACGGCCAATCGCCGTCTGCGCTCCGAGGATGCCTACAGCCCTGACGGACGTCACGACATGCGACCCGAATATCCCACCATCGTCTATAGTCAGATTCTGCGTCAGCTCTATCC
>DGTH01000148.1 GCA_002393705.1 Prevotella sp. UBA4341
GTCTTTGGCCGCGTGCCGGCTATCAGCCTGAAGGTGGCCCAGTTCGACGTGGCCGACTTCGAGGACATCGAGATAGGCACTGAGGGCCACATGAGCATCAGCACCGAAGAAGACGACGAGCGCACAGAGTTCTCGAGCGGCAGCTTCGAGTTCAAGACGGGCTGCTCGAGCGAGTACAGCTACTGGTATGGCTTCGGTTACGCCAACAGCACCGAGACGAAGTACGAGACGCTCGACGACCAGTGGAACAACATCGTGGGCGGCGGCTATGACGGCTCGGCCAACTACGGTGTGGCCTACGTTGCAGCCTTCAATGGACCCAGCTACATCAACGTGCTCAAGGACGAGCCCGTCGTCGTGCCCGGCTTCTACATTACCAACAGCGCATACGCTTACACCTCCATGAACGGCGGCGACCCCTACTCCAAGAAGTTTGAGGAGGGCGACTGGTTCAAGCTCACCATCACCGGCTACGATGCCGCTGACGAGGTGACCGGCACCAAGGAGTTCTACCTGGCCGACCTGCGCGAGGCCGACAAGGCTTACATCATCAACGACTGGCGCTACGTTGACCTCTCCGTTCTCGGCGCAGTGAAGAAGATTGGCTTCGAGCTCAGCAGCACCGACAACGGCGACTACGGCATGAACACCCCGGCCTACTTCTGCTTCGACAACTTCGGAGCCGAGGGCGTGGAGGAAGTGCCCGAGGCCAACGTGCCCATTATGAAGGTGGCCGACTTCGAGGACATCGAGATAGGCAGCGAGGGCCACATGAGCGTCAGCACCGAGGATGACGACGAGCGCACCGAGTTTACGAGCGGCAGCTTCGAGTTCAAGACGGGCTGCATGAGCGACTACGACTACTGGTACTGGTTCGGCTATGCCAACCGCACCGAGACGAAGTACGAGACGCTCGACGACCAGTGGAACAACATCGTGGGCGGCGGCTATGACGGCTCGGCCAACTACGGCGTGGCCTACGCAGCAGCCTTCAACGGTCCCTGCTACGTCAACGTGCTGACCTGTGCGCCCATCGTGGTGCCCGGATTCTACATCACCAACAGCTCGTACGCCTACACCTCCATGACCAACGGCGACGCAACAGCCAAGAAGTTTGCCAAGGGCGACTGGTTCAAGCTCACCATCACGGGCTACGACGCCACTGACGCCGAGACCGGCACCAAGGAGTACTACTTAGCCGACCTGCGCGACGAGGACGAGACGAAGCACTACGTCATCAACGACTGGCGCTACGTTGACCTCTCCGGTCTCGGAGCAGTCAGCAAGATAGGCTTCGAGCTCACCAGCACCGACAACGGTAACTGGGGCATGAACACACCGGCATACTTCTGCTTCGACGACTTCGGAGCCGAGGGTGAGGAGACGGTGCCCGAGGGTAACATTCCGACCGGCATCAGCCAGCACCCCGCAGCAGGCACCCAGCTGCCAGCAGCCTACTACACCCTCGACGGCCGCCGTGTAGCCGCCCCGCAGAAGGGCGTCTATATCGTCAATGGCAAAAAGGTTGTACTAAAATAGCCCAGTAGCCCCAGAAGGCCCAGTAGCCCCAGAAGGCTCAGTAGCCCCAGTAGGCAAAAAAAAAACGGCAGAACCTTGACGCTCTGCCGTTTTTTTATTACCTTTGCACGCTGAATTATCAAAGGAAAAGAAAACAATGGACAAGAAATACTATCAGACACTGAAATCGGCCGAAACCGAAGACTGGCTCGACCTGCACGTCATTCGCCCCTTCTGCTACTACCTGGCCGTTTTCTTTGCCAAGTTCGACATTCACCCCAACACGGTCACCATCTGGTCGATGGTCGTGGGCGTGCTGGCTGCCGTGGCGTTTACCCACAGCAGCTTCATCTACAGCGGCTGGCAGGGACTGCTCGTGAACCTGCTGGGCGTGCTGCTGCTCATGGTGGCCGACGTGCTGGACTGCACCGACGGTCAGCTGGCCCGCATGACGGGCAAGAAGAGCCGGCTGGGGCGCATACTCGACGGCATGGCCGGCTTCGTCTGGTTCGTTCCGCTCTACGTGTTGCTGGTCTATCGCTTTTACCTGCACCACGACGTTGAGTTTGGCTGGTTCGGCTTAGATAATAATGAGCAGAACACGCTCATCGCCACAGCCGTGGTGTTTGCTTTAGGACTCGTGTCAGGCTTCAGCGGACTGGCCGGTCAGCAGCGACTGGCCGACTACTACATCCAGGTACACCTGTTCTTCCTGAAGGGTGAAAAGGGTTCCGAACTGGACAACTCGCAGAAGCAACAGGAAATATACAACCAGATGACCCCAGAGAACTCATCGCGGGTAGAGCGCATGTTCCAAAAGTCGTACATCGGCTACACGCAGAAGCAGGAAGCCCGTACGCCCCAGTTCCAGCGCCTGCTGAAGCGTCTCAAAGAGAAGTACGGCAGCAGCGACCAGATACCTCAGGAGGTGCGCGACGAGTTCCGCCGCCACTCGCTGCCTGTCATCAAGCTGAACGGCCTGCTGACGTTTAACTTCCGCTCCTTCTGGCTGTTCCTGTTCTGCCTGCTAGACATTCCTGTCTGCAACTTCGTGTTCGAAATCTTCTGCATGGGTCTTCTGTGGCTGTACGTCAACCGTCGCCACGAAGCCTTCTGTAAGCAAATGGCCGACAAGCTATGAAGTGGACTAAGCAGCAACTGAACAACTTCTTCTTCCTGCTGGGAGTCGTGGCCGTGGTGGTCATGGTGCTGACGTTCGACGTGAGTTTCGCCGAACTGTGGCAGCACCTGATGCATGCCGGCTACTGGCTCATACCCATCATCGGCATCTGGGTCTTCGTCTATGGCCTCAACGCCATGGCCTGGCGCTGCATCATTCTGAGCAATGCCGATAAGGACGAAGTCAGCCGTAAGAGGTTGGACAGTCTGCACTACTTCTGGCGCATCTTCCGCCTCACCGTGACGGGCTATGCCCTCAACTACGCCACACCCGTAGGCGGACTGGGCGGCGAGCCGTACCGCATCATGGAACTCTCGAAGGACGTGAGCAACCAGCACGCCACGTCGTCAGTCATTCTCTATGCCATGATGCACTTCTTTGCCCACTTCTGGCTCTGGTTCAGCACCATCTTCCTCTTTCTGGCCCTGGCCGCCATTGGCTACTGCCCCATGTCGCCCGCCATCGGCACATCGATGGCAGCTGCCATCGTGTTCTGCTTAGCAGCCTTCTACGTTTTCTCCCGGGGCTACAAGAACGGACTGGTGGTCAAGATTTTCAAATGGTTGGGCAAGGTGCCAGGACTCAAGAAGTGGAGCACGCGCTTTCAAGAGCGTCATGCAGAGGCACTGCAGAACATTGACCAACAGATAGCCGCCCTCCACCGTCAAGACAAACGGGCGTTCTACTCCAGCCTGCTGTTAGAGTACGCCTCGCGCATTGTACAGAGTCTTGAGATACTCTTCATGCTGCTATTGTTCGGCATCGATTGTGGCGGAGGCATCGACGGCCTGCTGCTCGCGTTTCTCTATTCGGTTCTGATTCTTTCGTTTACTACGCTTCTGGCCAACCTCATCGGTTTCCTGCCCATGCAACTCGGCGTGCAGGAGGGTGGCTTCATGATCTCCATAGCACTGATAGGCATGAGCGCAAAAATGGGCGACAACTACGATGCTGCCGCCCTTGGTATCTTTGTCAGTATCATCTGTCGTGTGCGCGAGATACTTTGGATTCTTATCGGTATCCTGCTGATGAAGCTGAAAGAATAAGGAGACCTCAGCCCCCAGCCCCCTCCTACTCTTCCTCAATATTCTTGAACCTGCTCCACCCCACTACCGCACGATATTGGGCCTTCGTACCCCGTGGCACGTAGAGCACTGCCTCGTTGTAGGTTTCCAGCGGGAACGTGTTGCCGGCAATGGCTATGGGCTGCGTCCAGTGAACGTGTATCTCCTCGAGTGCACACTCGCCGAAATCAACCACGCGGCCTATGGAGCGCACGCCGACAGGAATGTCGATGCGCTTCAGGGCGTCGCAGCCCACGAAGGCATAACGGCCAATGTGTCGCAGACTGGTGGGCAACGTCAGGAACTCCAGCTTCTTGTCAAACTGGAAGGCAGCATCGGGAATGTCCTCAATGCCTTCTTCCAACACGAGCGATGTCAGCTTCGGCATGTTAGAGAGCTGACCCAACGTTCTGGGACTCCAACGTATTGAACCCGGCACGTGGAGCGACGTAATGCCGCTGTTGCGCAAGGCATAGGTGCGAAGCGTCACTCCAGCTGGCAGCCGCAGCTGGCGCAGACTGCTGCACAGCTCCAGGGCTCCGCCAGCCACGTACTTCAGCGTCTTGGGCAAAACCAGTTCCGAGAGTTGCTTCGAGCCGTAGAAAGCATCAGGTCCCAGTCCGATGACTCGGTATTTCCTGCCTTGGTACGTCACTTCCGAGGGCACCGTCACCTTTCCGCTATGACGTGCATTGCTATAGGCCACCTCAACCGTCTTGTCGGTCTTCGAGACGATGGTGTAACACAGGTTTCCACTCTTAAAGTCGTAGGCCCAGGCCTCACTGACAACGAAGCCGAAGAGCACGGCCATGATTAACAATATCTTCTTCATTCGTTCTTATTCTTTATGCGTGAAGTTCCAATACAAAGCGCATACCTTTCACAAACTGTGGGTCAATGTCCAAGTCGCCACCCATCTTCAGGGCCATTTGCTTACAAATGGGCAGTCCCAGGCCGTCGCCCTTGGTCAAGTCGTGTATTTCGAGGAAGGGCTTGAAGACATCCTCGCGCCGCTCCTCGGGAATGCGCTCGCCCGTGTTCGAAACGACAAACTGGTGCGTCCTGGCGCCACGCTTCTTGTACTCCAGCCAGACGTGGCCTTCCTCGGGTGTATATTCTACGGCGTTCTCCAGCAAATGGTTCAGTATGTGGCCTACGTACTCCTTATTAATCTTTGCCGACATCTTCGGGGCGTTGACCGTCAGCGTCACGTCGCGCTTCTCGCGGCCGCGTACAGCGTCCATCAGCTTCTCGCAGAAGGGCTGCAGTGGCGTGTCTTCCGTCTCCACGGGTTCGTCCATCGTGTTCTCTATCGACGAGAGGGTCTGAATGTGCTGCGAGAAGTCCTGCAGTGCCTTCACCTCGGGCTGCCGGCTGTCCAACTTCTTGAGCGTAGGCTCCAGCTGGGCCGAAATGTTGCTGATGAACTTTGCCTTCAGGGCATTGGTCTCATTGGCCAACTTGATGGTCTTCTTCTGCTTGCGGCTCAGCGCCATGTAGCGCAACAGCACCAGGGCGCCAAACACCAGGACTGCAGCAAGGGCTGCGGCCAGCACGGCCAGTCCCACGATGACAGCCTGGCGGGCCGTCAGCGAGCTGTCCTTGTCGGCTATGGTAGCCTCGTTGTCAGCTATCTGCTTCTTCAGGGCTCCCGTCTCGTCGAGCCGTTTCAGTTCTGCCACTGAGTCTTTCCAGACGATGTAGCTGCTGTAGGTCTGCGCCACCATGCTGGCATTGTTCGACGAGCGTGCGCTACTGATGAGCGTTTTATACACCTCGTCTATCTTGTCATACTCTTTCGATGCCGTCAGTTTCTGGGCCATTTCCTTGAACACGGCGTTGCCCTGTGCAGTCTGCCCGAAGGTGTAGTGGTAAATGGCTTTATTGTAGAGCAGGTCGTTCTTTATCTCCTCGTCACCCGAGTTGTTGGCATGGTTCTCCATGATGGCCAACTGGTTTTTCGCCTCGGCACTCTTGCGCAGCTTCACATACATCTGCATACGCTCCTTGGCGGTATAATAGTGCAGTGAAGACTTGTTAGTCCCCGACTTGTCGCCGATGATGGTCTGGTCAATGAAGCGTAACAGCTCGAAAGCCTCGTGGTAGGCATTCTCCTTGTAGTAGAGCGCCACAGCCTTCACACCGCAAGCCACGCTCTGACGCATCTGTCCTTTTGAGGCATAGTCCTCGTAAGCCCTGATGTAGAGCGAGCGAGCACCAGCCGTTTTACCTTCCTTGAGTTCCGTTTCGGCCCGTTTCTGCAGGTCGCTTATCGCTGCTTCCTGTGCAGCAACCGTTGCCATGCCAAGCAGCAGTACCAAGAGAGAAAAAAGTAGTTTCCTTTTCATTTTTCAGTTCAGTTGTTAAAAATCTGTGCAAATGTACTCAATAATTCGCTTTCTGCCAAATGTTTTTCTAAAAACCTATGCTCACGATTCCCTATACCTTCTTGGCGACACACCTTCTTCCCTCGAAAAGAACCTGCTGAACGACGCCGTGTCGGCAAAGTGCAGGCGCTCAGCTATCTGGCTGATGCTGAACGTCGTAGTACTGAGCAGGATGGTGGCCTCCATCAGCAGCATCTGGTTGATGTAGTCTATGACCGTACGGTTAGCAACCTGCCGGACGACCCGTGACAGATAGACCGTCGATATATTCAACTTCTCGGCATAGAAGCCTATGTCGTGGTGCTCGACAAAGTGCAAGGCCACAAGGCGCAGGAACTGCCCAAAGATTTCCTCCACTCGTGGTGGCAGCCGTCGCTCGCGGATGGTGGCGTTCTCCATGCCATGTAGTTCGAGCAGGAAGACTCCGTAGAGCATGTGCAGAATCTCCTGCTTGTAGGCATGGCTGCTGTTCATGCAGTCAACGATGTCGTCAATGCGCCTTTCCACTCGCAGGGCTTCCTCGCGGGGCAGCGTGCCGCACCTTCGCAGCCACTCTTCTTTCACGCTGTTCATGATTATTTTCCCCCCAACTGCTCGATCAGATACTTGGCCACGATGTCCGTCGAGCGGTAAATGTTCTGCGAGAAACCATGGTCAAAGTAGTCCTGCAAGACGAGGCAGCTGCCAGGCCAAATCTGGTGGAAACGCTCTCCATAGGTGTAGGGCACGATGCGGTCGCCCGTGCCATGCACGATGAGTGCCGGTCCCTGGTACTTGGCTGCTGTCTCGTATATGGGCAGCGTAAAGGCCGTACGTATATAGTTGGCACCCAGTTTCTTGCCGCCGGGCAGTTCTACGTACTCGCCCGGGTTGAAGGGGTCGTACATCTTGCCGAACGTCTGACCTCTGATGGCATCGTCGCGCAGTACGGCGGCCGGAGCCATGAGTGCAACCGCCTTGAAGGCCGGCTGGCCCAGCGCTTCGCTCAGGGTGCCGGCGGTCATGGCTGCCACCACGCCACCTTGCGAGTGGCCCACTATGGCCAAGTCGCTCACATAGCGCAGGCTGCTTACATACTCCACCACCCGCTTTGCGTCTTCCACCTCGTTGGGGACCGTCATGTCCTGAAACGCGCCCTCGCTCTCGCCGTGGGCGTTGAAGTCAAAGCGAATGGAGGCTATGCCGTGCGCCTGCAACGTGTCGGCAATGAGTTCAAAGAGCGGGCCCTCTTTGCTTCCGCCGAAACCATGACAGAACACCACCATGGGGCATTTCTCCCCTTGCTGCAACTCTGGCTTTTGCACGTAGGCTGCCAGTTTGCCGTGATCGCCGTCTATACTGATGCGCTCGCCACGCTGGCCTTGAGGTTTCCAGACGCCCGTGGTCAATTCCTTCAGGTACTTATCTACCTTGTAGGTCAGCACGGTCGATAATTTGACCTCGCCGTCGGGTCCCACCACCACCATCGAGGGTATCCACTCCACGCCGTAGGCCTTGGCTATGTCGGTCTGCTTAAATTTTTTCAGTTCGCTCAACTGTGGGTATGTTATGCCATACTTCTCTATGGCCTTCTGCCACTCCTTCACATCGGTGTCCATTGATATACCGATAAACTCCACACCGTACTGGCTGTATGACTCATACATGCGCACCACCTCTGGAGCATCTTTCCGGCAGTCGGGACACCACGATGCCCAGAAGTCCAAGACCACGGTCTTTCCCTTGGCCAGTTTCGAAAACTTGACTTTCTTACCTTCCGGCGTCTGCATCTCAAAGTCGGGGGCCTTTGTTCCCTGACTAATCAGACTGATTGCGTACTTACTGTCCATGTCGCCCTGCGGGCCAAACTGCGCCTTCGTCGTTACAGTTCCCACCAAGAGGAGGCAAACTGCAAAAAACACTACTTTTCTCATTCGCTACGTTAGTCTTAAACATTGTTGTTATATGAATTGCAAAATTACACATTTCACCGCACTTCTCTTTACTTTGCGCCTCAGTTTTATGAAAGTTTAGTAATAAAAAGACGATAGCAATATGTAATTTATATACTGGAGTTTTTTATTTTTCTTGCAAAAATGCCACACTTGCAACACACGTTGAGAGTCAGAGAGTTGCGCGTGGCATTATGGTGGCAAGTGTGGCAAGTCAGCAAATGTAGCACTTTCGGTTCCGCAGGCACACTTTGTTCCACAATGTGGCACACTTTGGGTCGTCAATGTGGCACCTTTAGGAATGTTCCACCCCATGGAACAAGTTGTTCCACCCCATGGAATAAACTGTTCCACCCCATGGAACTTTCTTAAAGTGGCCACTTTGACTGGCGGAAAGGTGCCATTTTCACAGAAAATGAACCCTTCTTAGCTATTCTCGTACCTTGCATCTCGTACCTCCGAAAATTTCAACTTATTTTTGCATGTTACTTAGTAGTTTTCTTAAATGATGTTGAAAAAACAGTTCAGACATACAATGTTCGGAGGATTTTCGTTACTTTTGCATCCAAGATTCACAGCACATGAAACCAATAGCCATTTATACCCTTACATCAGAGCTGCACGATGCTCAAGCCGTGGCAGCCACATCTAACGAATTTCTTGACAGTCTCCAGATTAACTACGAGCTGCGAGGCACCGACTATGCCGACTACGGCACCCACACGCTCGACCTCATCTACGTCCGGACGGGTGGTACAGAGGGAATCTTCCTCAGACTGCTGCCCCAGCTACTGGCGCAGAGCCAAAGGCCGTTCTATCTGCTCACCTCAGGCAAGAGCAACTCGCTGGCAGCCTCCATGGAGATTCTTTCCTATCTCCACCAGCAGGGCTACAAGGGCGAAATCATCCATGGCAACGGCGAGTATATACATAATAGAATATGTATCTTGTCAAAAAGCGCCAAGGCGCGCCAGCGCTTGCAGGGCATTCGCCTCGGTGTCATCGGCCAACCTTCTGACTGGCTCATTGCCAGCCATGCCGACAAGGACGCGCTGCACCGACGCCTCGGTATAGAACTGGTGGATATACCCATTGAGGAACTGCTGACCTCACCCCATCTACCTGATTTACGTTGCGCTTTGCGCTCCATCGTTCAGCAACATCGCCTACAGGGCTTCACCCTGCGCTGCTTCGACCTGCTCACCGCTCTGCACGACACGGGGTGCATGGCTTTGGCACAACTGAATGCTGAGGGAATAGTGGCTGGCTGCGAGGGCGACGTGCCAGCCCTCATCTCCATGAGCATCGTCAATGCCCTCTTGGACATCAGCGGCTTCCAGGCCAACCCGTCGAACATCGACATAGAGCAGGGCACGATAACCTTTGCCCACTGCACCATTCCGCTCAACATGGTAGAGCGCTACGAACTGGATACTCATTTCGAGTCAGGCATTGGTGTTGCCGTTCGGGGCTTCATGAAGACCGGCCCCGTCACCGTCTTCAAAGTATCAGGCGACCTGCAACGCTGCTTCATAGCCGAAGGCGAACTACTCTGTAACGAGTCAAGGCCCGACCTCTGCCGCACCCAACAGGTCATCCGGCTCGCCAACCCTGCCGATGCCAATTATTTCCTTACCCGCCCCATTGGCAACCACCACATCATCATGCCCGGATGCCAAAAAACATTATTGGAGGAAATAACACAACTGAAAGACTAAACAAGACCAGTTTGTTTGTTTTTTCCTTAAATATTACTAATATTTCATGTTTTAACAAGATAAGACACGCCACACGAAATAAAGAACGTCGGAATACACGAAAAAATGTTTACTTTTGCACCCCAAAAGAGCGTGATAACAAATTCTTCTATTAAAATGAATACAGGATACGCACAAAGCGACGTTTACCAGACCAACGAACATACGTTGGTAAGGAACAGTCGTGAGGGGATGTTGAAACTGGACGACGAGGTGATATTCATTAAGAACCTACACGAGATTCCCGTCATGGCTAATCAGGCTGTGCGCATTGGCTACAACGCCGTGGTACACTGTTTACGTGGACGTATAGAGATGGAGATTGGCGGTGCGTTATCGACCGAGGGCGCGTTAGCACAGCGACAGAAAATCAAGGCCCAGGCCGGCGAACTGCTGCTGCTACCTGCCAACAAACTCATGCAGCCCATGATGGTAAGTACCGACGTAGAGGTGGCCATCCTGTTGGTTTCCGACAAGGTGCTGCGCGAAGTACTGGGACCGCAGATTAACCTGTGGAACCGAGCCATGTTCCTGGACGAAATATACGTCATTGACGGCGGGTTGTGGAGCAAAGGTGCCGACAGCTACGCCAGGACATTTTTTCAAGACATCAACGGCGATAAGAAGTTTAAGCTGTTTCGTGAACTGGTGCTCTCGTTTCTGCGTACGTTATTCCTGATGATTTGCGAAATGCTGATGAGACAAAACGTGTCAGCAGAAAGCAGCGCTCCCCACCCTACGGCTTCGACTTCGGGAGAGAAGAGCATCTTCGACCGGTTTATGCTGCTGCTGTCACAGGAACAAAAAAAACGACAACGGGTAAGCTACTACGCCTCGAAACTGAACATTACGCCCAAATACCTTTCAACGGTATGCAGAGAGGTAAGCGGAAAGTCGCCCATACGCTGGATTACCGAGAGCGTGATGGAGGACATATACCAACTGCTGCATAACACGGACATGAGCATAAAGGAGATTTCCAACAAGCTGGGATTTCCCAATTCATCGTTCTTTGGACAGTATTTCAAGGAAGAAGCTGGCATAACGCCTTTAGAATATAGGAACAAAAGCAGGCAGTTAGGATGAAGATAGAGGTAAGAAAGGTGCTGAGCCAAAACGACATGGACGACTTCGTCAAGCTGCCCAGACTCATATATAAGGGCGTGGCGCAATACGTGCCCGACATGGAGAGTGACACCCGAGGACTCTTCAGACGCGAAACCAACCCGGGACTGGATTTCTCCTATATTCAGGCTTTCGTAGCCTACGGCGATGGTAAGCCCGTAGGCAGGATAGTGGGCATAGTAAACCGCAAGGCCAACAAGAAATGGAACACCCACAAAGTACGTTTTTCGCTGATAGAATTTATTGACGACGAGCGCGTGTCAAGCGGTCTGATAGAGGCTGTAAGCCACTGGGGCGCATCAATGGGCATGGACCACATAGAAGGGCCGTTGGGCATTACCGACTTAGATAAAGAAGGAATGCTCGTCGAGGACTTCGAGCTTGCAGGCTCCATGACGGCCATCTACAACCCCGACTACTACCCCCGCCACATGGAGGCTCTGGGATTTGAGAAGGAGGTTGACTGGCTGCAGGTGCGCATCAGCATACCCAAGGAGGTGCCGGCAAAGTACGCAAGGGTGGCACAATACCTGCGCGAGAGTGCCGGACTACATGTGAAGAAATACACCTCAAAGGAACTGATGGACAGCAAAGGCCACGAAGTGTTTGCTCTGTTCAACGAGGCCTACAAGCCCATCTTCGGTTTCTCGGAGCTATCGGCCGAGCAGATAGACTATTTTCTAAAGCACTACCTCACACTGATAGACACACGTCTCATTCCCGTAGTGGAGAATGACAAGGGTGAGCTAGTAGGAGCAGCCGTCACCATGGTCAGTCTGGCAGAGGCCATGCAGAAAGCCGGCGGCACGTTGTGGCCCACGGGGTGGTGGCACCTGCTGAAGGCGCTGAAGCTGAAGCATGCCGACCACGTGGAGATGTTGCTCATAGCCGTCAGACCCGACCTACAGGGCCTGGGCGTGAACGCGCTGTTCTTTGACGATTTAATACCTATTTATAATAAGTGTGGCATCAGCTGGGCGGAGACGGGCCCCCAGTTGGAGGACAACGTGCGGGAACTCTCGCAGTGGAAACCGCTCAATCCGCAGTACGTGAAACGCAGAAGATGC
The DNA here is from genome assembly GCA_002393705.1 of Prevotella sp. UBA4341. Lineage (GTDB taxonomy): Bacteria > Bacteroidota > Bacteroidia > Bacteroidales > Bacteroidaceae > Prevotella. The sequence continues at coordinate 12,030 of DGTH01000148.1, forward strand.
TACACGAAAGCAATAAGTGACAAGCATTAAGAAAAAAACTTTATAAATACATGGAAAGAAAAGTAGTAATTACAGGAATGGGTATCTGGTCGTGCATCGGCACGACGCTCGACGAGGTGCGCCAGTCCTTGTTTGAGGGGCGCAGCGGCATCGTGTTCAGTCAGGAGCGCAAGGATGCCGGTTTCCGGTCGCCCATCTGCGGCAACGTGCCGCATCCTGACTTAAAGAAAATGCTGAGCAGAAACGTGCGCCAGATGATGCCTGAGGAGGCGCAGTATGCCTACGTGGCCACGCTGCAGGCTCTGGAACAGGCTCGGTTGACGCAGGATTATATAGACTCGCACGAGGTGGGCATCATCTATGGCAACGATTCGGTAGCCGAATCGACGATGGTGGCCATGGACAAGTTCCGTCAAGCTGGCTCCACGGCCGCCTGTGGCAGCGGAGCCATCTTCCAGTCAATGAACTCGACAGTGACGATGAACCTGGCCACGCTGTTCCACCTGAAAGGCATCAACCTGACGGCTTCAGCTGCCTGTGCCAGTGGTTCGCAGTCGCTGGGCCTGGGCTTCCTGCTCATCAAGAACGGTCTGCAGGACTGCATCGTCTGCGGTGGAGCAGAGGAAAACAACATGTACGGCATTGCCTCGTTTGACGCGCTGCAAACCTTCTCTACACGCATCAGCGAGCCTACGAAGGCCAGCCGGCCCTTTGACCGTGACAGAGACGGACTCGTACCCAGCGGTGGAGCGGCAACGCTCATCATTGAAAGCTACGAGCACGCAGTAAAGCGTGGGGCACCCATCCTGGCTGAGATTGTAGGCTGGGGCTTCTCGGGCAACGGCGACCACATCTCTACGCCCAACGTCGAGGGGCCTGCCCGCTCGCTGCTGCGCTGTTTAGAGAGTGCAGGCGTCAACCTCAAGGACATCGGCTACGTCAACGCCCATGCCACCTCAACGCCCATCGGCGACAGCCGCGAAGCGGAAGCCATTGCCCGTGTGTTTGGCGACTACCGCGTTCCCGTCACCTCAACAAAGAGCCTGACGGGTCACGAAATGTGGATGGCCGGGGCTT
>DGTH01000191.1:0-1211 GCA_002393705.1 Prevotella sp. UBA4341
CGCAGGCTGTCAGTGAGAGGCTCAGGACAGTCGTCAGCATCCATGTTAAATACTTTCTTGGGTTCCTATTCATGATTGGCTTTTTTTTGTTGTGTCTATAGTTTCAATCTTAGTGACAGGCCGTAGTAGAAGCTGGGAATGTAGCTGCTGCTGAAGAGCGACGTCTCCAGGTCGGTCTGTGAGGAGTGTACCGTCTTCATGTTGTTGAAGAAGTTGTTGGCGTAGAACGACAGGCTGACGTGGTCGCCTATCTCCTTGGTCACGCTGATGTTGGCTGAGTAGTAGCTGCTGACGCGGTTGGGGTTCATGACGTAGGGATAGTTGGTGCGCACGACCAACTTCGTCAGGTCGTTGAAGAGGGTAGGGTCGTTGTCGCGGGCCCAAAGGAATCGTTCGGCAAAGGGAATGCGCTCGTCGGGCTGTTCCCACGTGCTGTAGTATTCCGGATAGACGGCAATGTAGCGGTTCTCGGTCGTGCCGTCGTAGGGAGTGCCCGTGTAGCTGCTCTTGTCGCTAAGCACGATGCCGCGTACGGCATCGTCCAGCTCGCTCAGCTGGCGGGCGTAGCTGTAGAGCGTGCTCTCTATGCGCAGGGCTACTATCATGCGTATTTTCGGAATGTGCGTCGTCACGGTGGCGTTGAGGCTCAGCTGGCGTGAGAGCGAGCCGTTGGCGACGGAGGCACTGGCCGAGTAGCCGGCCGAGGTGGCATTGCCGCCACGGTAGTAGCCTACGTACTGGTAAGGCTGGCCGTCGCTCATGGTGGCATTGCCGGCGGGTATGTCGGCAAACAGCACTTCGTCAATGCCTTTATAGTAATAGTAGTTACCGTCTAAGCGTAGCGAGGTGTGGGGAATGTGCAGCGTGGCTTGCGGAATGTCGAGCGTCCACTCCACGCCGTAGCGGTCCAGCGGCGAGGCATTCACGTAGTGCGTGTTGGTCAGGTAGGTTCTCCGGGTGTTGCCGCTGAGCTGCTGTTGCTGTGAGCCGTCGGCGGAGGCGACGGTCACGGCACCTGTCTGCCGGTCGATGCTGTAGGTGCGGTCGGCCATGGGAATCGTGCAGTCGTTAAGGGCAGCCGGAGGCGTGTAGCTATAGGCGAAGGGCGTATAGACGCGCGTGGCCATGTAGGGGTTGTACGTGCGGTGGTGGAAAGCCGACACGGCCAGTTGCGCTCCCAGGAAGTCGAGCGCCACGCCGAGGTCTGTCTG
>DGTH01000191.1:1355-4069 GCA_002393705.1 Prevotella sp. UBA4341
CTCGTCGTGCTGGGCGAGGCAAAGGCCAGCATGTCGCTGTATGACGGCGAGGGGTAGAGCACCTGGAAGGAAGGCAGCTTGACTGACTTGCCCCACCCGGCGTGAACCTGCAGGCTGCTTACCCAGCGCTTGCGGCGTCCCTGCCAGAAGATGTAGCGGCTGTTGAAGCGGGGCGAGAGACTGCTCACCGTGCCGTAGTCGGAACCGCTGATGAGGGTGATGTCGTCGCGTAGGCCGGCTGTGAGCTCGAAGGTGGAAAGCCGCGACGTGGGCACGCTCACTTTCTCCTCGGCGTAGAGGGCTAAGTTGTTCAGTGTGGGCAGCTCGTCGTAGCGGTATTCGCGCCACGTCGGCGCATAGCGCATGTCCTCGTAGTACGTGCCGCGTCCGTTATTGCGGCTGCCGTTGTACTGGACGCCGGCTGCAAGGCGGCTGGTCACTGTGCTGAAGCGGCGGGTCCATTCGCCCTTCAGCTGCAGGGCGTAGCTGAGGGGCTTGTTGTCGCTGTAGCGTCTGACGTTCCAGTAGCCGGTAGGACTCAGGATGATGTCGGCTTGCGGGTTGGTGTCGTAGTCTTCGGCGATGAAGTAGCCCTCGTCGAGGGTGTGGATATAGGGCTGTGTTGAGGCACTGCCGGCGTGGGTGTAGCTTTCTGAGCGGCGGTCGGCGTACGAGAGTGTGCCGCGCACGGACAAAGACGTTATCCACGACTTGTTGAGGAGCCAGTTCAGCGACGCGTTGAGGCGCAGCTGGTTGTCGCGTGCCTTGGAGTAGTCGTCCAGGTCTTCGTCTGGGTCGGCCTCCGAGTTATAGCCTCCTATGTTGGCCGTCACGCCAAAGTTCAGGGTGAGCGGCGTACTTTCAGAGAGAAAGACGTTCATGTAGTTCAGCGTCAGGATGTTGCGCTGGTAGGCCGTGTGGGGCGAGGCGGCATCGCTGAACGAACGGGCGTGCTCTGCCGAGGCATTCAGTATGCCCCGTCGGCCGCCGAGGTCGAAACCCTTGTTCAGGGCCAACTGGCGGGTGTGCTGGTTGATGCGGCCCTCCACAATGAATGGCGACTTTCCCTTGCGCGTGTTGACTTTCACTATGCCGTTGGACAGGTCGCCGTACTCTACCGACGGGATACCTGTGACTATCTCTACCGACTCGATGTTCGATGTGCTGATGGTGCGCGTGCTGGCACCCGTCGTCTCGCCCGCTTCGGCGTTGTTGTCGAAGCGCAGCCCATCTACCTCGATGGCCGTACCGAACGAGGCATTGCCCCGCTCGCCACTGCTGCTGCGCAGCGCCATGCGGCTGTCGTTCATCAGCGTGGGGTTAACCGTCTTTCCGCCAGGCAGCAACGTGCCGATGTCGCCGACGTTGATGAGCTGCTGGTTGTCTAACGTGGCACGGTCGATGGTATAGCTCGTGGTGGCCTCGTCGCCCTTGCGCTTGGCCACGACCGTTACTTCCTCTAACTTCAGGTTGTCGGGCTTAAGCTTGACGGTGAAGCGCGGAACATCCTTGGTAAGGGTGATGGTGGCAGAGTAGGGGGCGTAGCCTAAGCACTGGACGGTGACGACTTGTCTTCCGGCAGGTACTTGGCGAATGACGAACGTTCCTTCTTCGTTGGTAATGGCCCATTGGCCGCCCGTCTTTATCAGCACCGAGGCGAACTCAATGGGCTCGCCGCTGTCGTGGTCGATGACGCGTCCGGAAAAGGTAACGCCGTGTTGCTGCGCCATACAGTTGACGGCACAGCAACAAAGAAGCAGGAGGAGTATGTATAGGGAATGCCTTACCCTCATGCAGTGGCTTTATTTGTCCTTGCAGACGTGCGGCTCAGGCAGCGTGGCTTCAATGCCAAGTGCATTGATGGCTTTCAGCAGCGCAGACTCGTCTGTCTCCTTACTGCGATAGGTCAGTGCCAGAGCCTTACGCTTGGGGCTGACGTTGACGTCGCATACGTTTTGCAGGGCAGAGACCTTCTTGACGGTCTCTTCGTTAGCGGCTCCTTCGGGCAGCAGGAAGTAGGCGTAGCCATAGTCCTCGCCTTTGAAGTAGCTGACGGGGGTGAAACCAAGCTCGCCAATGGCGGCACGGATGGCCTGGCCGTTGGTCTTGTTGCCGTCGTAGCTTACGGTGATGTAGTGGCGCAGGGTGTGCGTAGCCACGCTGTCAATGCCTTCTACCTGGGCCAGACGGCCCTTGATGCGCTGGGCGCACTTGCCGCAGTGCATGTCGTCAATACGCAGGTTGAGCGTGTCGCCGGCAAAGGCCGAGGACAGACAGAGTAGCACTCCGAGTGTGCAGAAAAGTAGTTTCTTCATCTTTCTTTGTTTTATAAGCGTTGTTTTGCGGTGCAAAATTACGAATTATTCGGCAATGCGCAAATACCTAATAATGATGATTGACTGATAAAAAGCGCCTGACTGATGAGGGGGAAGTGAAAAGTTTTTCGTAACTTTGCGCAAAATTCTGCTGGATATGATGAAAAGAAAACTGTTATTGGGCGTGGGACTCTTCCTGTCCGCGCTGTGCGTATCGGCTCAGGGACTGCCTCAGGACCCCGAAGTACGCAAAGGTGTGTTGAAGAATGGTATGACGTACTACATACGTCACAACGCTAAGGAGGCTGGGCTGGCCGACTTCTATATCGCTCAGCGGGTGGGCTCCATCTTGGAGGAACCCCGTCAGCGCGGACTGGCCCACTTCCTGGAGCACATGGC
>DGTH01000191.1:4117-9408 GCA_002393705.1 Prevotella sp. UBA4341
TCCTGGAGCACATGGCCTTTAACGGAACGAAGAACTTTCCCGGTAAGGGCAAGCGCTTAGGCATCGTGCCCTGGTGTGAGACGGTGGGCGTAAAGTTCGGTGCCAACCTCAATGCCTACACGTCGGTTGACCAGACGGTGTATCATGTGGGTTCTGTACCCTTGAAGCGTGACGGTGTCATCGACTCCTGTCTGCTCATTCTGCACGACTGGAGCCACTACTTGCTGCTGGAAGATGCAGAAATAGACAAGGAGCGCGGCGTCATACACGAGGAGTGGCGCACGAGGCGTGCCGGTATAGCAGTACAGAGACTCATGGAGCAGGCCATGCCGAAGATTTACAAGGGCTCGAAGTACGAGGACTGTCTGCCCATTGGCTCAATGGACATCGTCGATAATTTCCCCTACCAGGACTTACGCGATTACTACCAGAAATGGTATCGGCCTGACCTGCAGGCCATTGTCGTCGTGGGCGACTTTGACGTGGAGAAGATGGAGAAGCGCATCAAGAAGATATTCTCACCCATACCCATGCCAAAACAGCCGGCCGAGCGCATCTACTATCCTGTCAACGACAACGACTCCATGATCGTAGCTATCGAGAAGGATGCTGAGCAGCCGGTGGTGCTGTGCAACATCTACCAGAAGCGCGACGCTACGCCCGATGCCGAGAAGAACAGCGAGGCTTATCTGCGGGCCGACTATATTGACGGACTGATTGTCTCCATGCTGAACGACCGCTATGCCGAGTTAAGGCAGCAGGCCGGTTCGCCCGTGCAGAGCGTGACGGCTCATGCTTCCACCTTCTTTGTCAGCCGCACCAAGGAGGCTTTCTCGATGGGCATCAGCTGTAAGCAGGACAACATCCTGGGCGGTATCATAGCTGCCGTCGGCGTGGCTGAACGTGCCCGCCAGCACGGCTTTACTCAGTCGGAACTCAGTCGTGCCAAGGCACTTTACCTGAATGCGGCCGAACGGCGCTACAACCAGCGTAATGACTACCGGAACTCTCGCTACGTGAATCGTTGTGTTAGCAATTTCCTGACGGGAGAGCCGCTCGTCTCCATCGAGTTCGAACTGCAGAATACCCGCAAATTGAACGACGAAGTGACCCTGGCAGAGGTAAACGAGGCAACGAAGCAGCTCATTACTGACCGGAATCAGGTAGTGGTGATGTATGCGCCTGACAAGGAGGAATTGGTGCTTCCTACCGGGCGTGACGTGGAACAGGTTATTCTGGCTGCCCAGCAGCTGACCTATGCGCCCTACGTGGAGGAGGTCTTAAGCCAGAACCTCGTAGGCACGTTGCCAGAGGCGGGCACTATAGTTACCGAAAAGCCCTACAGCCACGGATTTACTGAGTTTACGCTTTCTAACGGAATGCAGGTCTATGCCCGTAAGACCGACTTCTCGGCCGACGGCGTCACTATGCGCATGCAAGCTGACGGCGGTACGTCGCTTTATGGCGACGAGGATATTCCGAACTTCTCGCTCATAAGCAGTGCGGTGACTGAAGCTGGCGTGGGCGACTTCGATGCCATGACACTGCGCAAGATGCTGACGGGAAAGTCGGTACGGGTCAGCCCCTCGGTGGGCTCCAGAGGACAGAGCATCAGTGGCAGTTCTTCCGTAAAGGACATGAAGACCATGTTTGAACTGGCCTACCTCTATTTCACACAGCCACGTCGTGACACCGTGGCATACCGTGAGTTCATCAGCCGTAACAGGGCATTCCTGACTAACCGTAATGCTTCGCCAAAGGTGGATTACAACGACTCCATACGTGCCATCCTCTACGGACACCATCCGCGCATGGCTCCCGTCGTACAGGAGACGCTCGACAAGGCTCACTACGACCGCATACTGCAGATATACCGTGAGCGCTTTAGCGATGCGGCCAACTTCAAGACGGTCATTATCGGTAACTTCGACGAGCAGGAGTTGCGCACTTATCTCTGCCAGTATTTGGCCACTCTGCCTGCTACGGGCAAGAACGAGCAGACCGACTATAGCCGCATTCCTCAGATAGTAGGCGGAAGTTTCACTTCTGTGTTCAAGAAGAAACAGGCCACCCCGCTGGCTAACGTCAGTATTTATCTGACGGCCGACGTGCCCTTCACACCGCAAAGCGACTTGGAACTTGACTTCTTGAAGCGGAGCCTCTCCATAGCTTATACTGACTCCATACGTGAGGAGAAGGGCGGCACGTACGGCGTCGGGGTCGATTTTGACCTTGACAAGGACGACCAACCCAACGCCACACTGCGCATCTCCTATAATGCCGACCCGCAGCGTTATGAGGAGCTGAATCCTGTAGTCTATGAGCAGCTGCGCCATATAGCGGAGAACGGACCGACACCCACGACCATGGAGAAAATCAAGCAGTACCTGGTGAAGCAGTATGCCCAGAATGCCATTACCAACGATTATTGGAGCTACGTCATCTGGCACCAGCTGGATGACGACGCAGACTTCGATACCGGCTACTGTGACATGGTGCAGCGCATGACGGCAGACGACGTCAAGCGCATGGCACAACTCATGCTGGCCTCGAAACGCTGCATTGAGGTTACGATGCTTTCCGAGTAGTCTTAGACTGCGTCCCACATTGACAAAATGTGTGATGTTGGTTTCAAAAACGTACATTTTTGGTGGTTTTTTAACGGCTATGTTAAATTATTGCACTAAAATGTGCGTTTTTTTTAAATTTATTTGTTTTTTACAAAAGTAAGTATTACCTTTGCAGGAAATTCTGCCCCAAGGCAGAAGTATGGTGTATGGAACACTATTTTATATATGTACCCGTACCTATTATAATAAGAAAGAATAATAACAAACAAGAGAGAGTGTATATGAGAAAAAGAATTATGTTGATTCTGTTTGGGTTAGTCCTCAGTGTTGGACTGGCTTTTGCCCAAAGCAGAATTACTGGTACAGTCGTTGACGAGAACGGTGAGCCATGCATTGGTGCCACTGTGATGATTCAAGGCTCAAAACAGGGAACGACGACCGACGTTGACGGTCATTTCAGCATCTCAGTGCCTGCCGGAAAGAAACTGGTGATCAGCTACATTGGCATGAACACCAAGACGGTAAAGCCGACAGAGGGGATGACGGTTACTTTGGAACCTGACGCACTAAGTATTGGCGAGGTGGTAACCGTAGGTATCATGAAACAAGACAAGCGACTCTTCACGGGTGCTACCACGAAGGTGGATGCCGAAAAGGCTAAGCTGGATGGTATAGCTGATATTTCACGTTCGCTGGAAGGACGTGCTGCCGGTGTGTCGGTGCAGAACGTCTCCGGTACGTTCGGTACGGCTCCGAAAATCCGCGTGCGTGGTGCTACGTCTATCTATGGTAGCTCGAAGCCGCTGTGGGTGGTCGATGGTGTCATCATGGAGGATGTCACCGAGGTCGATGCCGACCAGCTCTCCTCGGGTGATGCTGCCACGCTGATTTCTAGCGCCATTGCTGGTCTGAATGCTGACGACATCGAGTCGTTCCAGATTCTGAAGGACGGTTCGGCTACCTCTATCTACGGTGCGCGCGCTATGGCTGGTGTGATTGTTGTTACCACAAAGCGTGGTAAGGTAGGTTCATCGAAGATTAGTTATACGGGTGAATACACCATGCGTCTGCGCCCCAGCTACTCACAGTTCAACATCATGAACTCGCAGGAGCAGATGTCTGTTTATCGTGAAATGCAGAACAACGGCTTCCTTTCGTTCATGAGCTCTTATCGTGGCAGCTCGAGCGGCGTCTTCGGTAAGATGTATCACCTGATGAACGAGTACAACGCCACCACCGGCGAATACGGATTGGCCAACACTCAGGCTGCCATGTACGACTACCTGCGTCAGGCCGAAATGCGTAACACCAACTGGTTCGAGGAGTTGTTTACCAACCACATTCAGCACAACCACTCTATCTCCATGAGCTCTGGTTCCGAGAAGGCCCAGTACTATACTTCGTTCTCCATCATGAACGACCCGGGTTGGACGGAGCGCAGCAAGGTGGAGCGTTACACCGCTAACATCAATGCCAACTACAACCTGCACCCGAAGGTGTCTTTGGGTCTGATAGGCAATACCAGCTATCGTCGTCAGCAGGCCCCAGGTACGGCCAACCAGAGCGTCGATGTGGTGACGGGTGCAGTAGGGCGTGACTTCGACATCAACCCTTACTCGTATGCCATCAATACCTCGCGTACGCTGGATGCCAACGAGTTCTATATTCGTAACTTTGCTCCCTTCAACATTCACCACGAGCTGCAGAACAACTACATCGACTTGGACGTGGTCGATCTGCGCTTCCAGGGTGAGCTGAAGTACAAACCCGTACGCCAGGTTGAGCTCAGCGTGCTCGGTGCCTACAAGTACTCGACCACTACACAGGCTCACTTCATCAAGGAGAACAGTAACCAGGCCATGGCTTTCCGCATGATGGACGATGCCACCATGCGCGACGCTAACCCCTGGCTCTATACCGACCCTGACGCCATCAACTCGCTGCCCATCACGGTACTGCCCGAAGGCGGTTTCCATCGTGAGACGGTCTATCGCATGAACAGCTGGGACTTCCGTGCTACGGCCAGCTATAACAACGTGTTCAACGATACGCACATCGTCAATGCCTACGGTGGTATGGAGGTCAACAACATTGACCGTTACGCCACCCAGAACCTGAAGGTGGGCGTGCTTTACGACATGGGCCAGTTAGGCAACTACATGTATGAATACTTCAAGCAGGCTGCTGAGGAGAACAACATCTACTACTCGCTTAACAACGGCTACAACCGCGACGTGGCTTTCTTCGGCACTGCCACCTATTCTTATAAGGGACGCTACACGCTGAACGGCACAGTACGCTACGAGGGTTCTAACCGTCTGGGTCGTGCCACGAGCGCCCGCTGGCTGCCCACGTGGAACGTGTCAGGTGCCTGGAACGCTCACGAGGAGCCTTGGTTCTACAAGACCTTCAACGGCAAGCTGTCGCACGCCACGCTGAAGGCTTCGTACTCGCTGACCGGTGATAAGCCCGCCGTGACCAACTCAATGGTCATCATCCAGGCTTACAACCCCTGGCGTCCGTACTCCAGTGATAAGGAGTCGGGTCTGGAAATCTCCAGCTTCGCTAACTCTGAGCTGACCTACGAGAAGAAGCACGAGTTCAACATCGGTGTTGATCTGGGCTTCCTGAACAACCGCATCAACTTCCAGTTCGACTGGTACACCCGTAACAACTACGACCTCATTGGCCCGAAACGTACCACGGGTGTAGGCGGTACCA
>DGTH01000055.1:0-2958 GCA_002393705.1 Prevotella sp. UBA4341
CCGTAGAGTTCATCCACGTAATGGCTCTGTCGCGGCCGTTAGCATAGAGCAGTCCGTTGTCGTCGAGGCGCAGGTTCGGGTGACCGCCATCTATTATATATTTAATAATGTCGTTGACCAGTTTGCCGTACATCTTGTAGCCCTGCTCCTTGCCGGCATCCTTGACGTACTGCTGGATAGCCCACACGGCCCAGAGGGGAACGTCGGGCTGGTCCATCTCGTATATCTTCACGCTCAGGGGCTTGCCCTGCATGAACTCACGCAGGCCCTTCTCGGCGGTTTTCATGACGTGCTCGAAATAGTCCCGCTCGCCAATGGCCAGCGTCAGGCCTGGCAGCGAGATGAACGAGTCGCGCGCACGGCACTTGAACCACGGGTAGCCGGCCAACAGGTAGCGGGCGTCGTTGTCGTCGAGCTTCTCAGAGCTGCCGCTGCGGCGGTCGCGGAAGTGGAACTGGTGGGCAGCCGTAACCAGACAGTGGTAGAAGTTGTCACGCGGCGTGCGCAGACCAACCTCCTTCTCGAAGAGCGACTTCAGCGTGCTGGCCTTGATAGCCGACGTAGAGGCCGAGAAGACGATGCTCTCGCCCTTCTTGATAGGCATTTCGAAATAGCCGGGCACGTAGAGGTCTTCGTTCGAAGCATAGCCACGCTCCTGCTCCTTCGGATACTCTACGCCACGGTACCAGTCGGGCTGGAAGATAAACTCGTTCTTCTTCGAGAACTGCATGTAGAGGTCGGGGTAGCCGGCATACATACAGGTCTTGATGCCACCATCTACCTCATGGTACTCGCGGCTGGCCACCGAGTTCTCGTGGGTAAACTGGCGAACACTGCGGAAGGCCAGGAAGGGGCGGAAACGCAAGGTCGTAGCCGAGTGGGCATCCTCAAGGGTGTAACGAATCAAGATGCGGTCCTCGTAGGCCTGGAAGACCACCTCTTTCTTTAATAAAACACCGCCTACGCGATACAACGTCGTAGGCACTTTGTCACAGTCAAACTCCCGGATGTACTTGTGACCTTTAGGGCTGTAATTGTTTCCCTGATACTTGTGCAGGCCAAGGTTGAACTCGGCTCCATGCTGAACCACTGTGGCGTCGAGCGACGACAGCAGGACATGGTTCTCATCGTCGAGTTCAGGAACCGGCACGACCAGCAAGCCATGATACTTACGCGTGTTACAATCAACAATCGTTGAGCACGAGTAGGCTCCCGAGCGATTGGTACGCAGTAATTCACGACGGATGGACTCCTCAAGGTTGGTCATCACAGCTTTTTCGAATCGTAAATAACTCATATTTCCTGTTTTAGGTTTTTTTGTATTTGGTAAGTTTTAGATTTTCTTTCCAAAAGTACGCATTTTATGTGGTATGACAAAATAATTGCCATAAATATTTGGGAAATTTAAGAAATGGGGGCACTTAGGCGGGTATGAGGAAGTTGACGACTTCCTGCTCGACGGTGATGCGATAAGGACCGTCCAGCTTTCCCAACAGACGGCCGTCAATGCCTACGCGGGCCTTCGACGTGTCCACTACCCTCACCTCACGACTGCGGTAGGGGTGCACGCTGCGATGATTGAGGAAGCGTCCCGTCACCAGAAGCCAGAGTCCGGCAAAGAGCTGGACAACCTTCTGCGGCTGATAGACCACGCTCACGTCAACCAGTCCGTTATAGGGTACGGCATTCGGTGTCTGACCATAGCCGGGACCGCTGCCCACGCAGACGGTCATGACCTGACGGTTGATGACGTCGGAGTTTATCTTCAGGTGCATCTTATAGTCGAGACGGTGGAACGCCATCATCACAATGGAGGCAAAAAAGGCCAGCGTACGAGAGCCCAACAGCGAGCGGGCCTGGCGCCGCTGGTTCATCACGTCGGCTATGAGTCCAATGTTGACGCAGTTCAGGAAGTAGCGCTTCATCTCCTTCCCTTCTGCCTTATATTGAATGCTGCCTAAATCGACCTTCCTTATGCGGTGCTTCACCAGCCAATCGACGGTCTGCTGTATCTCGCTTTCCTTGAACTCCCAGTAACGGGCAAAGTCGTTGAGCACGCCATTGGGTATGACACCCAACGCTATCTGCTCGCGCTCTTCACGACTGACCTCCATCAGACAGTTGACCGCATCGTTGAGTGCCGAGTCGCCACCCACCACGATGATGGTTTTGTAACCATTATTAATAAGCATGCGCATGAGCCGTTCCACACTATCACTCGACTCACTCTGCACAAAGTCGTACTGCACCTTGCGCAGGTCGAGCGCCCGCTGCACTTTCTCCCAGCGCTTGCGGTCAGCCCTGATGCCTTTCTTTGGGCAATACAGTATGCCCCACCGTGTCTGTTCTACTGCCATTATCTGTTATTTGCCGTGTCCTCCAGCACACCAAAGTTTGCCTTGTCGCGCAACAGGCGCTTCAACGCCCAGTCGAAACTGATATATGTCCTGTCTCTCATAACCCTTTATTTTTGCCGGCAAAGTTACGAATAAGTGAGCAAAATGCAAAAGGAAAACTCGTTTTTCTTTTCATTTTCGAACGAAAGTAACTTCGCGCTGCAAAGCGCAAAGTTACGATCATCATGACAAGTGCTTCAGTATTTCATCCACCTTCTGCTCCATGGGCAGCGTGGCATCAATCCAATGGATGGTGAAGCCGCGACGCTCCATGCCACGGAACCACGTCATCTGGCGCTTGGCAAACTGGTGGATGGCTATCTCTAACTGTCGGAACATCTCTTCGTACGACAGTTGCCCAATGACGTACTGCGTCACGAACTTGTACTCCAAGCCATAATAAATAAGGTCGTCGGCCGCTATGCCCTCAGCCAAGAGGGCGCGCACTTCGTCGGCCATGCCTTCCTCTAAGCGGGCCTTCAGCCGCCGGGTAATCTTCTCACGGCGCAGCTCGCGGGAGATGTTGACGCCAAAGAGAAGCCCACCCCCGGCCCCTCCCCAA
>DGTH01000055.1:3055-3580 GCA_002393705.1 Prevotella sp. UBA4341
TGGGGAGGGGCCGGGGGTGGGCCTCTATCTCAATAGCCCTGATAGCCCGCTGGGCGGTATCCACGTCGGTGGTGTTGTGCATGGTGGAGCCGTTCTTGCGCTTCAGCTCAAGCAACATGGCGGTCAGCTCTTCAAGACTTTTACCCTCCAAGCTGGCCCGCAACTCTTTGTTCTCCGAGACAGGAGCGAGCTGGTAGCCCTTCAGCACGGCCTCAATGTATAGGCCCGTGCCGCCGCAGAGTATAGGCTGGCGGCCACGGGCTGTAATGTCCTGATAGGCCTTGGCGAAGTCCTGCTGGTACTGAAAGAGGTTATACTTGGTGCCAGGCTCACAGATGTCAATCAGATGATAGGGGATGTTGACTGCGGTGCCGTCAACCACAGGCCGATAGTCGCAGAGATCCTTGCCGGTGCCTATGTCCATGCGGCGATAAACCTGACGCGAGTCGGCCGAAATAATCTCGCCGCCCACCCGCAGAGCCAGTGCGACAGCCAGTGGTGTCTTGCCGCTGGCCGTCGGTCCGA
>DGTH01000062.1 GCA_002393705.1 Prevotella sp. UBA4341
TGTTCGTCACCACGGCGGGCCAAGTTGGCTGTCTCAAGCAGTTTGTCGGTCACTCCGCCTAAGGCACTGACCACGACAATGACCTGCGTGCTGAGGGCTTCCTGCTCGACAATCTTCTTCAGGCTTAGAATGCTCTCAACGCTGCCGACGGACGTGCCGCCAAATTTCATTACTTTCATGATGGTATCTTGTAAGAGGAAGTGTATTGAGTTAGTCTATGGGGTCGGCCAGGTTCTTCTTTACCTTGTCAACGTAAGCATCGATACTGGCCACAGCCACGATGTTGACCACGTCGCGCACGGAGGCTCCGAAGTCGATGAAGTGTATGGGCTTGTTCAGGCCCATCTGTATGGGGCCAATGATTTCCACGTCAGCATTAAGCATCTGCAGCATCTTGTAGCTGGAGCGCGCCGAGGTCAGGTTGGGGAACACCAGTGTGTTGACGTCGAGCCCTTTCAGCCGGGTGAAGGGGTACTGCTCGTCACGCAGTTCACGGTCGAGCGCGAAGCCCAACTGCATTTCGCCGTCGATGAGCAGTTCGGGGTAGTGCTGCTGCATATACTCCACGGCGTGCTTTACCTTCTGGGCACCATCACTCTGCGAAGAGCCAAAGTTAGAGTGGCTGATCATGGAGATAACGGGCTTTTCGTTAAAGAAACGAACCGACTTGGCGGCCATCTTGGCCACGTCGATGAGCGTCTCGGTATCGGGATTCTCGTTGACCAAGGTGTCAGCTATGTAGAGCGTGCCACGTGCGGAGTTAATAATGTGCATGGCACCGAAATGCTTGTACTGCGGACGTATGCCAATAACTTCCTTGACCACCTTGACGGTATTGGAGTACTTGGTATAAAGACCTGTCAGGAAGGCATCGGCCTCGCCCGTCTCGACCATCATCATGCCGAAGTAGTTACGCTCGAACATCTTGTCGTTAGCTTCCTGGAAGGTGTAGCCTTCGCGCTGACGCTTCTCGGTCAGGATGCGAGCATAGCGCTCACGACGTTCCTGCTCGCTGGGGTGACGCAGGTTGACAATCTCAATACCTTCCAGGCTCAGGTCGAGCTTCTTGGCTAGTTTGGCAAGCACCTCGTCGTTGCCCAACAGAATGGGCTGACAAATGCCTTCGGCCTTAGCCTGAACGGCAGCTTTCAGCATGGTGGGGTGGACGGCCTCAGCGAAGACCACTCGCTGAGGGTGGGCAGCGGCCGTTGAATAGAGTTTCTGCGTGAGCTTGGTTTCCTGACCCAGCAGCACACTAAGCGACCGCTTGTAAGCATCCCAGTCCTCAATGTTCTTGCGGGCTACGCCACTCTCGATGGCAGCCTTGGCCACAGCGGCACTAACCTCGCTGATAAGACGCGGGTCAACAGGTTTCGGTATAAAGTAGTCGCGCCCGAAGTGCAGGTTGTTGACCTTATAGACGTCGTTCACCACATCGGGTACTGCCAACTTGGCCAGGTCGGCAATGGCGTGAACAGCGGCCAGCTTCATCTCCTCGTTGATGGCAGTGGCGTGCACGTCGAGCGCACCACGAAAGATGTAAGGGAAGCCTATGACGTTGTTAATCTGGTTGGGATAGTCGGTTCTGCCCGTTGACATGAGCACGTCGGGACGTGCATCCATGGCATCTTCGTAGCTGATTTCCGGCACGGGGTTGGCCAAGGCAAAGATGATGGGGTCCTGAGCCATGGAGCGTACCATGTCCTTCGTGAGGACGTTGCCTTTTGAAAGACCCACAAAGACATCGGCACCGTCAACGGCCTCTGCCAGCGTGTGAATGTCGGTGCGCAGCGTGGCGAAGAAGCGCTTCTGCTCATTGAGGTCCTGACGGTCCTGGCTGATGACACCCTTCGAGTCAAGCATGACGATGTTCTCCTTCTGCGCACCCAAAGCCATATATAGTTTGGTGCACGAAATAGCAGCAGCACCGGCACCGTTGACGACGATGCGTACCTTCTTGATGTCCTTGCCAATAACCTCGAGGGCATTCTTCAGTCCGGCAGCCGAAATGATGGCCGTGCCGTGCTGGTCGTCGTGCATGACGGGTATGTCGAGTGTACGCTTCAGGCGCTCCTCAATGTAGAAACACTCAGGAGCCTTGATGTCCTCAAGATTGATGCCACCAAAGGTTGAAGCAATGCGCTCTACGGCCTCGCAGAACTTCTCGGGGTCCTTCTCATTGACCTCAATGTCGAACACGTCGATGCCACCATAAATTTTAAACAGCAGGCCCTTTCCCTCCATAACGGGCTTGCCGCTGATGGCACCTATGTCGCCCAAGCCAAGCACGGCTGTTCCGTTGGAAATGACTGCAACGAGGTTGCCCTTATCAGTATAGCGATAAGCCTCGTCGGGGTTATCCTGAATCTCAAGACAGGGGAATGCCACTCCGGGCGAATAAGCCAGGCTCAGGTCGGTCTGTGTGCGATAAGCTTTTGTCGGCTTTACTTCAATCTTACCAGGGCGTCCCTGCTCGTGATAGGCCAATGCGGCCTCTTTAGAAATCTTTACCATGTTGTTATCTCTTTAGTTTTTAATGCTCTTTTTACGTTTCAAGGTGCAAAAATACTAAAAAAATAGCAAGTACAAGGCCTGTTTAGGAATATTTTTTTTAATTTTGCCCCAAATTAGTGACGAAATGACGGAATTAAAGAATCTCACAGGCTACAAGCTCTCTCTGCAAGACCGTATTACGGAGCAGGCATGCCAACTCTTCACCACCCATGGTATCAAGGCTGTCACCATGGACGATGTAGCTCGCCAGCTGGCCATATCGAAACGTACGCTCTACGAAATATTCGGTACGAAGGAGGCATTGCTCTTAGCCATCATCGTGGATTATCGGAAGAAGCATGGTGAGCTGCTACGGGAGAAACTCTCGGGCTGTAGTGACGTCATGGATATACTGCTTGTGGTCTATCGTGACAAGATTGAGGAGTTCCGACACGTCAACCCGCTCTTCTATAGCGAGCTGTCACATTATCCGCAGGTGCTGCAAGGCCTCCAGTCTGACCGTGAGGAGCAGCGTCGCCAGTTTCTGAAGTTCATGGAGCGGGGCATCAGCGAGGGTTACTTCCGTCAGGACATCAACTACACGCTCGTTGAGCAATTGTTCAACGAGCTGGGGCGTTACCTCATGAAGTCAGAGCTTTACCGCCACCATGACATCGAGGACTTGTTCCGAAACATAATCTTTGTCACCCTTCGCGGCTTGTGTACGACAAAGGGTGTGCAGCGGCTCGACCAGTTCTTAACAGCCTGAAGAGTTACAGCTGCTGCAACCGAGCGATGTACTTGCCCAAAATGTCAAACTCCAGGTTGACAACGCTTCCTACGTGTATGTCACAGAAGTTGGTATGCTCAAGGGTATAGGGGATAATGGCCACCTGGAACGTGTGGTCAGTAGGGTTACAGACGGTCAGCGAAACACCATTGACGGTGACCGAACCCTTATCTACCGTAAAGTAACCCCGTCGGGCCATTTCGCGGTCAAGTTCATAACTGAAAGTGAAGTACTTACTGCCGTCTGCATCGTCGATAGCCGTGCAGCGTGCAGTCTGGTCAACGTGTCCCTGAACGATGTGGCCATCCAAGCGGCCGTTCAACAGCATGGAACGTTCAATGTTGACCTTATCGCCCACCTGGAGCAGTCCGAGGTTTGAACGGTCCAGCGTCTCCTTCATGGCCGTTACGGTATAGCAGCCGTCGCTGATGCTGACAACGGTGAGACAGACTCCATTATGGGCTACGCTCTGGTCTATCTTCAGTTCGCCGACAAAGGAGCAACTCAGTGTGAAGTCGATATTCTCACGGTCCTTACGGATGGCCGTGACGGTGGCAAATTCTTCAATGATTCCGGAAAACATAATATATTAACAATGAACTAAATCCTAAAAAAAAGAGGTCGTACCGGTGATGTGATGAAAACTCCTATTGCTAAGATATGGGTTTTCTCCGCCTTTGTAATCCACCGGCATAAATGCTACCTTTCGGCGTGGCCCGCCATTAGCAGGAGAAGGGTTCCCGGTTTTCGATTTAATTTGATGAGTATCCCGATCGAACCGATACGACCTTAACTGAGTGCAAAGGTAATGAAAAAACCGCACATCCAAGTCTTTGCGGCGTATTTTCTTCGCCGTCTTGTCATTTTTTAACTTTCTGCCTTCTGCAATTGCTCCCAATAGGCAATAGGCGAGAGCCCCGTCTTCTGCTTGAAGGCACGGTTGAAAAAGATCGGGTCGCTAAAACCAACCTTGTTGGCAATGTCCGAAAGCGTCAGCTCGTCCCGAGTCTGGCGAACGAGCTCAATGGCCTTCTTCAGCCGGAAGTCAGTGACAAAGTCCTTGGGTGATAGCCCCGTCAGTGACTCCAGTTCGTTGTAGTATGCAGCGCGCCCTAAGGCCGACTGGGCTATCATGTCGTCATAACGCAGGTTGGTGTCGGTATAGTGCTTCTCCAGCCAGTCTATCTGGCGCTTCATGAACTCGTATTTCTCCTGCTGGTCGAAGGCTACATCACGCTGGCCTACACGGAGCACATGCTTTACCCTTTCCTTCTTCCTGCGTTTCTGATAGACAAAGATGAAGACCAGCAGGCCAAGGGCCAGCAGTACCACGTAAATCCAGACTGCCGTAGAAGACAGGAGCCAGTAAGGCGGCACTTTGACGCTAATGGTGCGAATGTCGTAATGGTCACCGTCCGACTCTAAGAGAAACGCCTTTACCTTAAACTCGTAGGTTCCTGCCGGCAGTCCGGCGTAGGTGGCAGTGCGCGACTTGTCGGCATTGTGCCATTCGGTGTCGTAGCCCTCCAGCATATATTGATAATGTACGCGATGCTGCAGCTGGTGGTTCAGCGAGGCGAAGCGGAAGGTGAAGGTGCTGCCGTGGGCGGGCAACTCCACGAAGCTGCTGTCGGGTACGTAGTACGTGTATTCATCGTTCAGGCGCGGACTCATAGTGACATTGTCTATCAGGAAGTCCGTAATGCGCAGCTTCAGCTGCGAGCCACGGGCAGCTGTTATCTTCTGGTGATCGACGATGTAGTATCCGTCAACGGTGCCGAAGAGCACGTTGTTATTGGGCATGGCAAAGGCTCCGCACTCCGAGCAGATGGTGTTATCGACGCCATCCTGCAGGGTGAACGAGCTGAAGATGCGCGTAGCAGTATTGAACGAGCAGAGGTTGTGGTCGGTAGCCAGCCAGATGTGTCCGTCCTTGTTGAAAGTAATGCTCTTTATCTCCTCCGAAGGCAGTCCGTCGCGGGTTGTAAAGGTTTCAAACATCCAGTTGCCGTCGTCATCCTTGCCCACGGCGTGGCTCAGTCCGCCGCCATTGGTGCCTATCCACATGGAGTTGTCGGGCGCACAAGCCATGCAGACGATGTCGTCGCTTTCCATGTTGTAGTCAGCATGTTCACTGTTCTCAACGATGGTCACGGTGGGTTCCTTTCCTTTCTTCATCGACATGATGAGCAGTCCGTCGGTGGTGCCCACCCAGACGTTGTCCTGCTTATCCAAGGCGATGTTCCTGATCTTCATGTACGTGTCCTTGGGGTATTGGCTAATGCCGTTCTGCGGGTTCAGCACGCGGTAACCGCCTTTTCCGTTGGGCATGAGGATGTTGATGCCGCCGCCGTAGGTGCCTATCCAGATGTTGCCCTGCCGGTCCTCGACGGTGTTGTAGGCGTTGTCGTCGTTCAGGCTGTTGGGGTTACCCTCTTCATGATGGAAGAAGGTCATCTGGTACGCATTGCCGGCGGGTGTCAGCTTGATGACGCCGTTGCCCTTGCAGCTCAGCCAGTAGTTGCCCTTCCGGTCCTTGTTGATGCCGTAGATGCGGCCCAGCTGGTTACCCTTGCCGTCGCCGTGCAGGTCGGTCCGGCTACCGTCGGCGCTGAAGATGGCCAGCGTGTTAGCCTTGTTGCCTATGAGGAGTTTCTTGCGTTCTTTGTCGTAGTAGATGGCACGTATCTCGTTGCTGAAGCCCGTCTCGTTGTCGAAGAGCTTCTTGCGCACAATCGTATTCTTCAATATTTCGAGTTTCTCCAGTCCTCGCCGGCTGGTGCTTTCCCAGATGATGCCGTCAGTCATGGGCTGGAAGGCATATACGGTGTTCGAGAGGTTCCAGGGGTTCGACGGGTCGTTGTGGAAGAACTCCATCTGGTCCGTCTCGCGGTTGTAGTAGCCGAAGCCTCCGTGGTTCATGCTGACCCATACGGTGTTGTTCACCTCCTTGATGACGGCGCCCCTCACGTCGTACTGGGGCACGAGCACCTGCTGCTGGAAGCTCTTGATGTTGCCCGTCTTGGGGTTCAGGCGCGAAATGCCCTGTACGTCCTGCGAGAACCAGATGAGTCCCTGGCTGTCGGCAAAGATGGACGATATGGGAATCTGCAGCTCGGCAATGACCTCGGGCTCCTGACCGGGCTTGTAGCAGATAATCTTTCCTGACCGCGTGCCCATGTAGATGCCGTATCCGTCGGAGTGTACGCAGCGAATGATCTCGTCCTCTACGAAACCATGCTGTTCCAGCTCATTCTTCGAGCGCGATATCTGGTGCAGTCCTCGGGTCGTGGCAGCCCAGAGCGAGCCTTTGTAGCCTTCCACGACGAATTTGGGCTTCAGGTCGCCAGTCTTGATGAGCTGTGTCTGCACCTTGTTGTTCTCCAAGCGCATCTTGTAGATACCCACGCCCTCGATGATGGCATAGACCCAGCCGTCCTGGCTGACGTAGAGCCGGTGGCGCGTCTTGAAGTTCTGGTAGCCGCTGATGTGCTGCAGCGGGTTGATGATGGTGTCCGTGGGGCGGTTCAGCACAAAGATTCGTCCGTCGTACATGCGCAGCCAGATGTTCTGGCTGTGGTCTATATACATATCTAATATACGGTTGTGCAGCAGGGGTATGCCGCTGGCGTTGCCCGTAGCGTAGTTGAAGAAGCTGAAGCCGTCGAAGCGCGACAGTCCGTTCCAGGAGCCCACCCAGACGTAGCCGTAGTCATCGACCACAATGTCGGCAATGGTGTTGCTGGCCAGTCCCTCGTCGGTAGAGTAGTGGGAGAGTGCTGCCTGCATCTGCTGGCCTTTGGCCTGCAAGCAACCCATCAGTACGGCGATGGTCAGTAGTAGTTTTTCAAGACGGTTTTTTAGCTTCATAACTATCTGCTCCTATTTAAAAAGCGCCGAAAGGTACGAATTATTTTCGAAATAGAAAAGTTTTTCTGAAGAATTGTTACTTTTTCTGCCTTAAAAGACGCAAAAACGCCACCTTCAGCACTCCTGAAGGTGGCGAATGTAGCAAAAAGCGCTGTTTTGCTGACGTTGTGATTACTCAACCGTTGTGTCGAAGAACATAGCCACGCGGTTAAAGTCGTTCTCCTCGGAGAGCTCGCTCGTAGCACCCATTCCCTCGGTGGTCAGACGGCTAGAAGCAATCTTGTAACGGTTGATGAGGGCCGTACGTACCGACTCGGCGCGTGCCAGCGAGAGCTTCATGTTGCGCTCGGGGTCACCTTCGGGCGAAGCGTAACCCTTGATGAGGATCTTGGCCTCGGGGTGGTTGCGCATGTACTTGGCTACCATCTCTACGCTGGCATACTGTGCAGCGTCGATGGTGCTCTTGCCCTGACCGAAGATGACGATGGGCTGCAGGAGGTTCTTCTTTACGACGACGGTCGGTGTGGGCATCGGGCGCTCCTCGCAAGCCTTCAGCTTAGCCTGCAGGTCTTCCACCTGTGCCTCCAGACCGGCTATGGTGCGGCTGTTCTCGTTCAGGCGTCCGTCCTTGAGCTCGTTGTCGGCGCGCAGCTCGTTGATGCGGGCGTTCAGCATGTTGATTTCACCTAGGTCGCGCAGTGCCTCAACGGTGTAGTTGTGAGTGCCGTTGCTGTTGCCGAACTTGTAGATGAGCCCCACGTTAGCCTGCAGCCAAGCCGTACGCTTGTCCATCTTGAATCGGTTGTTGGTGCTCTGCGAACCTTCATAACCCTCCAAGGGGAAGTAGATGGCCGGCTCAATGTAGAGCTGCCAAGCCTTCTGCTCACCCAGGTTGAAGGCGAAGTCGAGACCCACCTTGCTGGTAAAGCGGTTCACCTTGGTGCCCTTACCGAAGGCGTGCAGCCAGCCCAGACCGCCCACAGCGCTCAACTCGAAGTTGCGGGGCTCGCCAGGATAGCCGGCAAAGAGGTTGCTCAGGTTGAACGTGCCGAGCAGGTCAAGGTTCGTAGCGTTGATGAAGGTCTTGCTGTTCCATGACGACTTGTCGTTAGCCTTGAAGTAGGCGTTGCCCTCTAAGGCCAGACCAAATACTGTGGTCAGGTTCTTACCCAAGCGCAGGCCCAAGTTGGGGGCTATTCCCTTGAACTTGAAGGCGTTGTCGCCGTTGAAGGTGTTGGTGAAGTCAACGCCGGCGTTGATACCGAGGTACCAGTTGTCTTCAAACTTGTTGGCAGTTACTGCCGTTTTCTGTGCACTAACTGACGTGGCCAGCAGGGCAGCAGCAAAAATCATTACAATCTTTTTCATACTTTCTCTCTTTTTTGTTACGTTTATAAAACTATTGTTTCTCTTGTTGTGCTATCAACTTCTGGGCGTTCACCGTGAGGTAGGGCCTGATGTCAGCATAGCTGACGGTGTATTTAGGCAGGCCGGCCGCATAAGGGGCTATCTCGTAGGGCTGGTAGGTGAACACCACGCCTTCCTCCACCAGGTAGGGGTCGGCCTTCGGGTGCGACAGGGCGTCGAGCTCGTCGTCGGTCATCAGCAATTCCTTCAGCTCTGCGTCGGTCGTCACGCCGTCGGTTCCTTCGCTGAAGTAGCGGCCCAGTCCCTCCTTGGTCAGTCGGTAGAAGCCCTCGCTGTAGAGTTCGCGCATCATGTCGTAGCCAAAGCGTCGGCCGTCGCTCTTGCGGAAGCTGACGCCCATCTGGTAAGGCATGTCGTGCGCACCGCCTTCGTAGGTGCTGCCCTCGGTGATGTAGGTCACCACGGTCTCCGACTCATAGACCTTGCGTATGGAGATTTCTGCCGAGAAGGTGACGTCGTTCATCCAGTCACCGTCGCTCTCGGCTGCCATTTCCTTGTACTCGCCCTTCAGGTTGTTCCATTCGGTCTCGCCGTAGTAGGTTACCATCTGGTGGCCTTCAGCCTCGTCGCCATCGTAGGTGCCGCCCAGTTGTTCGTTAATGTATTCCTGTATAGCGTTAACCAGCAGTTCGTTACCATCGACGGGGAAGTCAACGTAGTAATTGACGTTGGCGTGTTCGGCCTCCTTGTTGAAGACCAGGCTGTCGGTGGTCAGACGGTCGCTTCCTGTCAGTGCCGATAGCTTCTTGACGACCCCGCTGCACGAGCTGAGCACGGCAGCCATGGTTAGCGCATAAAACAATCTTTTCATGTTTCCCTTTCTTTCCTCGAAAAGGAGTCTCAAGCCTTCCTCGCTTGTCGGCTTGAAACTCCTTTGACTCGTTTGTTGTCTTACGGTTGCTTACTCACCCTTGATGGCTGCTACACCGGGGAGCACCTTGCCCTCGATGGCCTCTAAGAGTGCGCCGCCGCCGGTAGAGATGTAGCTCACCTTGTCGGCCAGACCGAACTTGTTGACGCATGCTACTGAGTCGCCACCGCCAATGAGCGAGAAAGCGCCCTCGGCCGTAGCCTCGGCAATAGCCTCGCCAATGGCACGGCTGCCAGCAGTGAAGTCGTCGCACTCGAAGACACCGGCAGGACCGTTCCACAGAATGGTCTTTGCGCCCTTGATGGCCTCGCGGAAAGCCTGCTGGCTCTCAGGACCGGCATCGACGCCCTCGAAACCTTCGGGCACCTTGTTGCTGGGGCAATTGATGATTTCCGAACCGGGCTTGACAGTCATCGTGCCGAAGTCCAGACCGTTCGTGGCTGTGCAGTCGGTGCCCAGCACGAGCTCAACGCCGTTCTTCTTGGCCAGCTCCTCAACGCCGAGGGCCACGTCCAGCTTGTCGAGCTCGACGATAGAGTTACCAATCTCGCCGTTGTGAGCCTTGGCGAAGGTGTAGGTCATGCCACCGCAGAGGATGAGCTTATCGACCTTGCCCAGCAGGTTCTCGATGATGCCAATCTTCGAGCTGACCTTCGAACCGCCCATGATGGCCACGAACGGACGCTTGATGTTAGAGAGCACGTTATCGACGGCCTGCACCTCTTTCTCCATCAGCAGGCCCAGCATCTTGTTCTGCTCGTCGAAGTAGTCGGCAATGACAGCCGTAGAGGCGTGCTTACGGTGAGCGGTGCCGAAGGCGTCCATCACGTAGCAGTCAGCATAGCTGGCCAGTGTCTTGGCAAACTCCTTCTGGCTCTGCTTCATGGCCTTCTTGGCCTCGTCGTATTCGGGGGTACCCTTCTCGACACCCACGGGCTTGCCTTCCTCTTCGGGGTAGTAGCGCAGGTTCTCCAGGAGCAGGGCCTCGCCCATCTTCAGCTCCTTGGCAGCCTCCTGAGCCTTTGCACAGTCGGGGCAGAAAGCCACGGGAACGCCCAGTGCCTTCTCTACAGCCTCACGAATCTGTCCCAGTGAGAGCTTCGGGTTCACCTTGCCTTTGGGCTTGCCCATGTGGCTCATGATGATGCATGCACCGCCATCGGCCAGAATCTTCTTCAGTGTGGGCAGCGCGCCGCGAATGCGGGTGTCGTCAGTTATTTTACCATTCTCATCCAGGGGCACGTTGAAGTCAACGCGCACGATTGCCTTCTTGCCGGCAAAATTAAATTCGTTGATTGTCATCATACTTTTCTTGTGTATAGTTTAAATAATGTGAATGTTCCGTATAAAACAGGTGCAAAGATACACATAATTATTGATAGTCAAGCGTAGCAGGCTGAGAATTTAAAACTTTTTATATAATCCCCCCTCATACTACAGCGCAACCTTGAGGCCGCCAACGAGGCAAAAGCCCGGCTGGGGCACGTTGCCGTAGTCGATGTAGCGCTTGCTCAAGAGGTTGTTGCCTTCCACGTAGAGGGTGTAGCGCTCGGCCGTCCAGGCCAGTCGCGCGTCGGCTACGGAGTAGGGGTGGTAGTGCTGCACCTGGCCCTCGGTGTCGGTGTAGCTGCCCATGCGGTCCTGGAAGCGGTACTTCAGCGTCAGGTCCAGTTGCCGCCACAGGGGCAGGTAGAGCGATGCCGTCAGCTTGTGGCGCAGGTATTCCAGCGAGTAGCGCGACTGCAGGTAGGGCTGCTCGTCCTTCTGCTGGTGCAGGTAGCAGTAGGAGACGCTGAGGGTTGGGGGAGGAAGGAGAGAGGAGGAAGTAGGAAGGACGAGGGTGGGCAGCTGTGCGTTGACGCTCACCTCCACGCCCGTAGTGTTAATCTTGGTCAGGTTCACGCTTTGCCACGTAGCCTCGTCGGCAAGCCTGGTGTCGAGCACCCAGTCTATGGTGTTACGCTGGTGGTGGTAGAAGACGCTCGCCTTGGCCGTCAGCTTGCGGCTGTAGAGCTTCACGCCGCCCTCTACGGCCCGCAGCTCTTCGGGCTTCAGATACTTGTCGGCCTTATGGCCGCCAACGCTGTAGTAAAGCTCTGTAAATGAAGGCATACGGAGCGACTCGTTATAGGAAGCATAGAAGCGTAGCCAGTCGGTCAACCTGACGCTGGCGTCGATGCCCGGATAGAGCGTAAAGGGCATTTGGTTCCACGTGTTCTTGACAGCCGTAAAACCGGCCGAGACGGTCAGCCAGCGAGTCACCACGTTGTGCTCCAGGTGGGCGCTCAGGTTGGTGCGGTTCAGGCCTACGACGTACCGCCCTGACGGCGAGCTGAGGGGTTCGCCCAGGTTGCTGCTGATGATGTCCTCGTTCCTGACCTCGGCCCCGAAGGCGGTACGGCCCAGAGGCGAGTCGAACCAGCTGTTCAGGCTCAGCAGGAAGACGTCAGAGCGGTGGTAGTTGTAGGGCACCTTCTGCTCTGAGCCCCTGATGAGCTCGAAGCGGTCGTACGAGCGGTTCCAGCTGACGGTGGGCTTGAAGTGCAGCCTGCCCGCTGTGATGTCGCCTTGCAGTGCCGCATAGGTCTTGGTGACCGACTCGTACTGCTCGTCATACTTGGCGCTGTAGAACGTGTTGGAGCCGTAGCCCTTGGTGGAGATGCCGGCGTGCCAGTAGAGAGAAAAGAGAGGAGAGAGGAGAGAGGAGGGAGGAGAGAGGAGGGAGGAGGGCACGTAGCTGCCCTGATAGAAGGCCTTGAAGCCCGAGAAGTCGCTGTTCAGTGCTCCTGACTTGGCGCGGCTGTAGCCGTCGGAGCGGGTGTAGCTGGCGCTGATGGTGTTTTCAAGGAATGAGGGGTTCTCGTGCTGCGAGGTGCGAGGTGCGAGGTGCGAGAAACGTCCGCCTGCCGACAAGTAGCCGAAGGAGCCGCCCTCCAACTGAAGGTATAGTCTCCTTCCTCCTTCCTCCTTCCTCCTTCCTCGTAAAGAATCGTCCTGACGGGTCACAATGTTAATAGCCCCCATGAGCGACGAGGTGCCATAGACGCGGGCTGCGGGCCCCTCCAGAATCTCAATGCGCTCTATGTCGCTCAGGCTGACGGGCAGCTCCAGCGTGTTGTGGCCCGTCTGCGGGTCACAGATGTTGACGCCGTTGAGCAGTATGTTGATCTGCTCCTGCGTGCCTCCCCGTATGCCTATGTCTGTCTGGGCCCCCAAGGGACCGCGCTGGCGCACATCGACGCCGGCAGCATACTTCAAAAGATCGTTCACACTTTGTACTGGCGCCGCCTGAATGTCGGTGCGCGTCAGTACAGTTACCATTCTCGCTGCTTGGCCAAGAGCCAAGGGTGCGCGCGAGGCCGACACTTCAATGTCGTCGAGGGTCACCTCCTTGTCGGTACGTGTGGTGTCAGCCGGCTCGTCGTCGGTGCTGAGGTGCCGGCTGGCGGCCTCGGCGTTCTCGAGCGTCGAGGCGCTCAGTACGCTGATGACCACCACGCGTCCCAGACAGGCAAAAAGCGACCAGCCTTTATGCGTAAACTGCTTAAAGACCAATGCCTTGCGCTTGTTGAATTGTGGTTTGTACATTGCTTTGATGTTAAAAAAACGGTGCAAAGGTACAACAAACTGAGCAGATAAACAAACAAAACGCGAAACAAAGTGGAGAGAGAAGTGCCGGTTCTCCAGGAGAGAAGTGCCGGTTCTCTTGGAGAGAAGTGCCGTTTCTCTCAGGGAGAAGTGGCACTTCTCTCGAAGCTGGCGCGGAGCAAAGTGACGGCTCACTGCCTTCGCCCACCGAAAAAACTCGCGGAATAGATAGAGGAATTGGAAAATTTTTAGTACTTTTGCCCCCGATATGAAAGATTCTGTACTTATTCTTAGCGGTGGTGTCGATAGCACTACCTTATTATATGACGAGCAGGAGCGCATAGCACTGGCCGTCTCGTTCGACTACGGCTCGAAACATAACGCACGCGAAATTCCCTTCGCCCGGCTGCACTGCGAGCGACTGGGCATTCGCCACATCGTGATACCCCTGGACTTCATGACGAAGTATTTTGTGAGTTCGCTCTTAGAGGGCGGCGACGACATACCCGAAGGCCACTACGCCGACGAGAACATGCGCTCGACCGTAGTGCCCTTCCGCAACGGCATCATGCTCTCCATTGCCGTAGGAATAGCCGAAAGCAACGGGCTGAAATACGTCATGATGGCCAACCACGGCGGCGACCACACCATCTATCCTGACTGTACGCCACAGTTTGTCGAGGCTTTCGACCAAGCTGCCCAGGCCGGAACGTTTGTCCAGGTGGGCCTGCGCTCGCCCTACACCAACCTGACGAAGGCCGACATTGCCCGCCGGGGCAAGGCCTTGGGCATTGATTACAGCGAGACGTGGTCGTGCTACAAGGGCGGCGAGCACCACTGCGGCAAGTGCGGCACGTGCGTGGAGCGCCGCGAGGCCTTTGCCGAGGCCGGCGTCGAGGACGCGACGGTTTATGAGGTTTGAGGGTTAAGGTTTGAGGGTTGAGGTTTTTTAACCTGTGTCATTTAGCCAAAGAGAGCCCTGAGGGCTTCCTCCACCTTGCGCACGGGCACCAGCTCTATCTTGTACTTCTTGCGGTCAAGCCCGGAGAGGTTGTACTTCGGCATGATGATGTGGCCGAAGCCCAACTTCTCGGCCTCGGCTATGCGCTGCTCGATGCGGGCCACGGGGCGCACCTCGCCCGACAGGCCCACCTCGCCACACATGCACCAGCCACTCTCTATGGGCGTATCGACATTCGACGACAGCACGGCAGCAATGACGCTTAGGTCCATGGCCATGTCGGTGACGCGCAGGCCGCCGGCTATGTTGAGGAAGACGTCCTTCTGCATGAGCTTGAAGCCTACGCGCTTCTCCAGTACGGCCAACAGCATGTTCAGACGGCGCTGGTCGAAGCCCGTGGCCGAACGCTGCGGCGTGCCGTAGGCTGCACTGGACACCAGGGCCTGCGTCTCCACGAGGAACGGGCGCACACCCTCTATGGCACTCGAAATAGCCACGCCCGAGAGCCCGTCGTGGTCTTCCGTCAGGAGCAGCTCCGAGGGGTTCGACACCTGCCGGAGCCCCGTTTGCTGCATTTCGTAAATGCCTAACTCAGAGGTGCTTCCAAATCGGTTCTTAATGCTTCGCAGAATGCGGTACATGTAGTGCTGGTCGCCCTCAAACTGAATGACCGTATCGACGATGTGCTCCAGTATCTTCGGACCGGCCAGCGTGCCTTCCTTCGTAATGTGGCCAATAAGAATGACGGGCACGCCGCTCGACTTGGCAAAGCGCAGCAGGGCGGCAGCGCACTCGCGCACCTGGGCTATGGAGCCCGCCGACGACTCTACGTCCTCGGTGGCAATGGTCTGTATGGAGTCGATGACCACCAACTCGGGCTGCACCTCCTTGATGTGCTCGAAGATGGTCTCCAGTGAGTTCTCGCAGAGTATGAGGAAGTGGTCTTGGTCCGTTGAACCGCCGACCGCAATGCGCTCGGCACGCATCTTCAGCTGGTGGGCACTCTCCTCGCCGCTGACGTAGAGCACGCGCTTGTCGTGGAGCTGTAGCATGGTCTGCAGCGAGAGGGTCGATTTGCCAATGCCCGGTTCGCCGCCCAAGAGCACGATGCTGCCCGGCACCAGTCCGCCGCCCAGTACGCGGTTCAGCTCCTGGTCGTGCATGTCGATGCGGGGGTCGTCGTGGGCCGATATGTCCTTCAGGCGCAGCACCTTGGCAGCATCGCGCCCACGGCCGGAAATGCCGCCTTCGGCCTGTCGGCCCTTCCAGTTGGACGGAGAGGCAGAGGCGGTCTTTATCTCCTTAAACGTGTTCCACTGTCCGCAGGCAGGACACTTGCCTATCCATTTGGCCGACTCCTGTCCGCAGTTCTCACATACATACATTACCTTGTCTTTTGCCATCGTACTTGAGTTGTTTTGACGCACAAAGGTACGAATAAGCGCGGACAACGCAAAATTATTCCTCATTTTTTTTGCCGTGTTGGGAATAATCGCTAACTTTGCACGGATTATGCGAAGACTACCCATCATAGTGTGCCTGCTGGCCACGCTGCTGGCCGTTGCCGCGTGTGGCAACAAGCGGCGCCCGCTGCCCACGCAGGCAGAACTGCTGCGGCAGGACAGCCTGGAGCGACTGAAGCATCAGCCCAAGGCCAAGACCTATGCCACGACCGAGGAGGAGCTGCTCGCCACGCTGCCTTACAGGACGCTGCCCGTGACCTACGAGGAAGGCTTCGAGCACACGCTGCCCGGCTTCGGCGACATATACCCCACCATGGTGCCCTCGCTCTTCGGCGTTGAGGGACTCACGAAGACCAAGGCCATCCGGCTGCCTGACCACAAGGGCTGCCACGTCTTCCTGGTGGGCGGACAGGATGCTGAGAACATGGAGGCCGTCTATATGGTGACGCTCGACTCCCTGAGTTGGCGCCCCATAGACCAACTGACGCTCTACGAGGTGTGGGAGCCCGAGGAGGAGGACGACGAAGAAGAAGAGTCCGACTTCGTGGAGGAGGAAGACCTGGGACGCACGCGCATAGAGTTCAGCGTGACAAGCCGTTATGAGATTTACATACAGGAAGTCTTCCAGTCGTACGCCGACGACAGCCGCGAGCTGCAGGGTGTCTCGGCGTATAGCATCGGCAGCAAGGGCGAGTTTTACGAATTAGAACATAACAAGCTGAATCATGGAGCAGAATAGAATAGAAGTAATCATCGAGGACGCCGCCCTGCGCAAGGCGGCGGCCCAGGGCATGGATGCCTTCGTCACGACCTTTACCGAGTCCATCCTCGCGGCCATTGGCGGCGAGCTGACCCAGGAGAACATGCCCCGGCTGACGAGCGACCAAGTGACGCTGCTGGCCTGGCAGACGCTGCACGAAGAGGTGATGGACGGCGGTTTCGTTCAGCTCATTCATAACGGCTACGGACCCTTCATCTTCAAGAACCCCGTGGCCAAGGCCCTGAAGCTCTGGGGGCTGCGCGACCTCTCGAAGCTCATCTACGAGGCCCACACGCTCTACCTGAAGCACGGTAGCCAGATAGAGCGCGACTGTACCGACGAGGAGTTCATGGCGCTCTTTGAGCAGTACCCCGACTTCGACGACCTGGACGACCTCTTCGTCGAGCACGAGGAGGAGTGGACGGCCCAGATAGCCGAATACATCGACCAGCATATCGAGAATTTTGCAACGATAAAATCGTAAATCGAAAATCCGTAAATCGAAAATAACACAAGGTGAACAAAGAACAACAACTGCTCAGGAAGAAGAGCCCCGTACAAATCAAGAACAAGAAAGCCTCGTTTGAGTATTTCTTCATTGAGGAGTTTACGGCCGGCATCGTACTGACAGGCACAGAGATTAAAAGCATCCGACTGGGCAAGGCGTCGCTCGTCGATACCTACTGCACCATCCTGAACGGAGAGATGTGGGTGAAGGGAATGAACATCAGCACCTACTTCTACGGTTCCTACAACAACCATTCTGCCAAGCGCGACCGCAAGCTGCTGCTCACCAAGCGTGAGATACAGAAGCTGGCCTCGGCCACGAAGCAGACTGGCTACACCATCGTGCCCACGCTGGTCTTCATCGACGAGAACGGCCGGGCCAAGATGGACATTGCCCTCTGCAAGGGTAAGAAACAGTACGACAAGCGGCAAACCCTGAAGGAGAAGGAAGACCGCCGCGAAATGGACAGAGCAATGAAAGTATGAACCCCATAAGCCCTATAAGCCGCCTCATCAGCCAGCGCATCCTGATACTGGACGGTGCCATGGGCACCATGATTCAGCAGTACGGACTGCGAGGCAACAACGATGCCTTCAACCTGACGCACCCCGAAATCATTGAGGACATTCACTGCAAGTACTTGGAGGCGGGAGCCGACATCATCAGCACCAACACCTTCAGCAGCCAGCGCATCAGCCAGGCTGACTACGACATGCAGGACCAGGCCTACCAGATGGCACTCCAGGGAGCACGCCTGGCTCGCCGCTGTGCCGACGAGTTCAGCACGCCCCAGAAGCCCCGCTTCGTGGCGGGCAGCATTGGCCCCACGAACAAGACGTGCTCCATGTCGCCCGACGTCAGCAGTCCCGCCTTCCGCGAGGTTACATTCCGACAGCTTTACGAGGCCTACACCGAGCAGGTCAGCGCACTCTTAGAGGGTGGGGCCGACCTGCTGCTCATTGAGACCATCTTCGACACGCTCAACGCCAAGGCGGCCATCTGTGCGGCCACCGACGTCATGAAGGAGCGTGGCACCCAGCGGCCTATCATGCTCAGCCTTACCATCAGCGACGCCGCCGGGCGAACGCTCTCGGGCCAGACCTTGGAGGCCTTCCTCGCCAGCGTCAGCAGCTACAACATTTTCTCCGTCGGACTGAACTGCTCGTTCGGGGCTGACCAGATGTTGCCATACCTGCGGCAGCTGGCCCACACGGCACCTTATTATATATCGGCCTACCCGAACGCCGGACTGCCCAACTCGTTAGGACTCTACGACGAGACACCCGACTCGATGGCACCCAAGGTCGCAAAGATGATTGACGAGGGGCTGGTCAACATCATTGGCGGCTGTTGCGGAACGACCGACGAGTTTATTCGCCGCTACCCCGCTCTGGTTGCCGGCAAGCGGCCCCACCAGCCTGTGGCCAAGCCGGAGCGACTCTGGCTGAGCGGCCTGGAGAGACTGGAGGTCAACCCCTCCTTATTCTATAACGTGGGCGAACGCTGCAACGTGGCGGGCTCAAGGAAATTCCTGCGGCTCATCAAGGAGCGCCAGTATGAGGAAGCACTCACCATTGCCCGCAAGCAGGTGGAGGACGGCGCACTCATCGTTGACGTCAACATGGACGACGCGCTGCTCGACGCACGCCAGGAGATGACCACCTTCCTGAACCTGATGGCCGCCGAACCCGACATTGCCAAGGTGCCCGTCATGATTGACTCCTCGAAGTGGGAAGTCATCGTAGCCGGCCTGGAGTGCGTGCAGGGTAAGGCCATCGTCAACAGCATCTCGCTGAAGGAGGGCGAAGAGGTGTTCCTCAGCCACGCCCGCGACGTCATGCACTATGGCGCAGCCGTGGTGGTCATGTGCTTCGACGAGCAGGGACAGGCCACCACCTATGAACGCCGCATCGAGATAGCCCAGCGGGCCTACCGCCTGCTGACCGAGCAGGTGGGCATGGCTCCTCACGACATCATCTTCGACCCCAACATCCTGGCCATTGCCACAGGCATTGAGGAACACAACCACTATGCGGCCGACTTCATCAGGGCTACGGCGTGGATTCGCCGGCACCTGCCCGGAGCCCACGTCAGCGGGGGCGTCAGCAACCTCTCGTTCTCCTTCCGAGGCAACAACTACCTGCGCGAAGCCATGCACGCCGTGTTCCTCTACCACGCCATTCAGGCCGGCATGGACTTCGGCATTGTCAATCCTGCCACGAAGGTGACCTATGCCGACCTGCCCGCCGACCAGCTGACGCTTCTGGAGGATGCCATCCTAAGGGGAAAGCCCCAAGGCCTGATAGATAATCCCAGCATCCTCAGTGGCCCCAGTAGCCTTAGCAGCCTCAGTAGCCCCCTGAGCCCCACAGCCCCCACCACCGTAGAAGCCCGCCTCGAGCAAGCCCTCATCAAGGGAATAGCCGACAACCTGGAGGCTGACCTGAAGGAAGCACTGGAGAAATACCCGCACGCCGTCGATATCATTGAAGGCCCGCTCATGGCCGGCATGAACATTGTAGGCGAACGCTTCGGCGAGGGCAAGATGTTTCTGCCGCAGGTAGTAAAGACCGCCAGAACCATGAAGCAGGCCGTCACGATACTGAAGCCCTACATGGACACACAGCGTTCGACGGTTTCTCCGTCGAGCAAGGCCCCCAAAGTCCTCCTGGCTACCGTGAAGGGCGACGTGCACGACATCGGCAAGAACATCGTGGCAGTGGTCATGGCCTGCAACGGCTATGAGGTCATCGACATGGGCGTCATGGTGCCCGCCGAAGACATCGTCCGCAAAGCAATGGAGGAGCAGGTCGATATGATTGGACTCTCGGGGCTCATTACCCCCTCGTTAGAGGAAATGGTCAACGTAGCCCAGGAACTGAAGCGCGCCGGACTGAATATACCCATCATGATAGGCGGTGCCACGACCAGCGAGCTGCACGTGGCGCTGAAGATTGCCCCCGTCTATGGAGGACCCGTGGTGTGGATGAAGGACGCGACGCAGAACGCCCTCGTGGCCCAACGGCTCATGACCGACGGACAGCAGGTGGAGCACGAACTGCAGGAGCACTACGGCCACCTGCGCCAGAACTACGAGCACGAACAGCAGCAACTGCTCTCGCTCGACGAGGCACGAAAGAAGAAACTGAAACTTTTTGACGAATGATAAAGACCATTGTATTTGACTTAGGGGGTGTCATCATTACCCTCGACCACGACCAGGCTGTCAGGCGCTTCGAACAGTTAGGGCTGAAGGACGCCCGCCAACAACTTGACCCCTACACGCAGGGAGGCATATTCGGACAGCTGGAGCAGGGACTCATCAGTGCCGAGACCTTCCGCCAGGAACTGAGCCGGCTGGTAGGCCGCCAGCTCAGCTACGAGGAGTGTCGCCACGCCTGGCTGGGCTACGCCAAGGAGCTGCCGCAGCGGAACCTCAGGTGTCTGGAACAACTCCGGCAGAAGGGCTACCGCCTGCTGCTGCTGTCAAACACCAACCCCTACATGATGTCGTGGGTGATGAGTGCCGACTTCGACGGAGCCGGCCACTCCATCCGTCACTACATGGACGCCTGCTACCTGAGCTACGAGCAGAAGGTCATGAAGCCCGACCCCGTGTTCTTCAGCAAGATGCTCATGGCCGAGGAGATACCGCCCTCGGAAGCTCTCTTCGTCGATGACGGCATAAGGAATGTGGCGGCCGCCAGCCAGATTGGCTTCCACACGTACTGCCCGAAGAACGGAGAAGACTGGACACAAGAATTACTCACTAAACTGGAAGAAGAATGAAAACATCAACAGATAGCACATTATTAAGGAAGACAGGAGCAGTAGCACTACTTGTTTGCCTCTTTACGCTTCTGACGTTACCCACCTCAGCCCAGCTGAAGCGAGAGTTCCGAGGCGCATGGATTCAGGCTGTCAACGGACAGTGGATAGGACTCTCCACCCAGCAGATGCAGCAGACACTGACCTACCAGCTTGACGCCCTGCAGCGCATGGGAGCCAACGCCATCATCTTCCAGGTACGTACGGAGTGCGACGCACTCTATCCGAGCAACATCGAGCCGTGGAGCCGCTTCCTGACAGGACAGCAAGGCAAGGCTCCCAACCCCTACTGGGACCCGCTGCAGTGGATGATTGACCAGTGCCACGCACGCGGCATGGAGCTGCACGCATGGATTAATCCTTACCGTGCAAAGACAAAGACCACCCACGCACTTTCCACGATGCACGTCAGCCAGCAACATCCTGACCGCGTGTTTCCCTACGACGACTTGCTCATTCTGAACCCGGGCATCCCCGAGAACCGTGACTACATCTGCCAGGTGGTGGCCGACATCGTCAGTCGCTACGACGTTGACGGCATTCACTTTGACGACTACTTCTATCCCTATCCCGCAGCAGGACAGCCCATACCCGACGATGCCACGTTTGCGGCCTACCGGGAAGGCTATACCGACCGGGGCGACTGGCGCCGCCACCAGGTGAACCTCTTTGTGGAACAGCTCTACAAGACCGTCCACGACCTCAAGCCCTGGGTGAAGGTTGGCGTGTCGCCCTTCGGCATTTACCGTAACAAGAAGAACGACCCCCATGGCTCAGAGACCAACGGCCTGCAGAACTACGACGACCTCTATGCCGACAT
>DGTH01000162.1:0-3305 GCA_002393705.1 Prevotella sp. UBA4341
TACGATCCTGAATAGCCTGCTTCTCGCCAGCACCATTAACGATTGTAGTATTGTCCTTAGAAACGGTCACCTTGTCGCAAGTACCCAACATTTCGAGTGTAGCCTGCTCCAACTTCAAACCTTTCTCCTCGCTGATAACAACACCACCTGTCAGGATAGCGATATCCTCAAGCATAGCCTTACGACGATCGCCGAAACCAGGAGCCTTGACAGCACAAATCTTCAGACCGCCACGCAGACGGTTGACAACCAATGTGGTAAGAGCCTCTGAATCCACATCCTCAGCAATAACCAACAATGGGCGTCCACTCTCAGCAGCAGGCTGCAGGATGGGCAGGAAGTCCTTGATATTGGAAATCTTCTTGTCATAAATAAGGATATAAGGGTTCTCCATCACACACTCCATCTTCTCAGAATCAGTCATGAAGTATGGTGACAAATAACCACGGTCGAACTGCATACCCTCTACTACACCGATGTGAGTATCACGGCTCTTGCTCTCTTCGATAGTGATGACGCCATCCTTAGAAACCTTACGCATAGCGTCAGCCAGCAGCTTACCGATTTCCTCATCGTTATTAGCGCTGACGGTAGCCACCTGCTCAATCTTGTCGTAGTTGTCATCTACTTTCTCAGCATTGTCCTTGATGAAGTCAACAACACCCTTCACGGCCTTATCGATACCACGTTTCAGGTCCATGGGGTTAGCACCGGCGGTCACGTTCTTCAAGCCCTCGGCTACGATGGCCTGTGCCAAGATGGTAGCTGTGGTCGTACCGTCACCGGCATCGTCGCCAGTCTTAGATGCCACGCTCTTGACGAGCTGTGCACCAGTATTCTCGAAGTGGTCCTCGAGCTCAATCTCCTTAGCTACGGTCACACCGTCCTTTGTAATCTGAGGTGCGCCAAACTTCTTTTCAATCACTACGTTACGACCCTTCGGGCCAAGTGTAACCTTCACTGCATTTGCCAACTGATCGACACCGTTCTTCAACAGGTCGCGGGCATCCATATTGTACTTAATATCTTTTGCCATAACTTTTTTTAAGCCCCCTAAGTTAGGGGGGTTGGGGGTCTGAACAAGCGTTTACCAGACCATTTTATTGTTTGTTTACTATATGTTATTAGAGAATCGGGGACATCTGCGCTTGTTCAGACCCCCAACCCCCTAACTTAGGGGACTAACAAATCACTGCCAACACGTCACTCTGACGCATCATCAGGTATTTCTCACCCTCAAACTCCAGTTCTGTGCCAGAATATTTGCCATAGAGTACTTCGTCACCGGCCTTGAGCACCATCTCTTCGTCCTTGGTACCTTTACCCGTGGCTACGATTTTTCCATGAAGGGGTTTTTCCTTGGCGGTGTCAGGAATAATAATGCCGCCGACTTTTTCTTCTGCAGGTGCTGGCAATACCAACACACGGTCTGCTAATGGTTTGATGTTCATAATTCTTTACTTTTAATTAATGTTATTGTCGTTTTTATATTTAACTTCTGCCCATTATCATGCCAAAACCGTGCCAAAACGGCCGAACTGACACTTTGACACAAAAAAGTGGGCGAAAAAGTGTGTGCGAAACAAAAATAATTCGTATCTTTGCACAGTCAACATTAATAACATCACAATTATGAAAGATTTTCTGAAATACACATTGGCCACCCTGACCGGCATTATACTCTTTATGCTCGTGGTAGGTATTATCTGCGTATTCTCGCTGATAGGAATGGCCGCATCGGACACTGCAACTGTTAATGTCAAGGACAACTCGGTCTTTACGCTCAAGCTGAGCGGCATTGTGCAGGAACGCTCGAGTGACGACATGGGCATGCTGGCCTTGCTGTCTAACAACGAGTTTGGCTCGATGGGGCTCGACGACATTCTGGCCTCCATTGAAAAGGCAAAGGAAAACGAAGCCATCAAAGGTATCTACATCGAAGCCGGGCCAGCCGAGTACGACTCGTATGCCACGGCACAAACCATCCGCGACGCTCTGGCAGACTTCAAGAAGAGCGGCAAGTGGATTGTGGCCTATGGCGACGAGTTCACGCAGATGAACTACTGGGTAGCCTCGGTTGCCAACGAGCTCTATATGAACAAGACGGGCATGCTGGACCTGAAGGGTCTGGGACGCAAAGCCGAATACCACACAGGACTTTACGAAAAACTGGGCATCAAGTATCAGGCCGTACGCGTAGGTAAATACAAGAGCTACGTAGAGATGAACACCCGCAAAGACATGAGCCCCGAAGACCGCGAGCAGCGCATGGCTTACATGCAGGGTGCCTGGAACCGCATGCTGAAGGACATTGCCGAGAGCCGCAAGCTGAAACCCGAAGGCCTGAACCAGCTGGTCAACGACAGCATCATGGCCTTTGCCAACCCCGAAGACTACCTGAAGGCCAAGCTCATAGACAAGATGTTATACCCCGACGAGCTGAAACAGCTCATGAAGAAGAAACTCGGGCTGGCAGACGACGAGGATGTGTCGCAGGCCCTGCTCACCGACATGATTAACGTCAAGAGCACGAAGAAGAACGACGGAGAACAGGTGGCCGTCTATTACGCAGTGGGCGAGATTACCGACGAAGACCTGAGCAGCTTTACCGGCGAATCGGGCATCGTGGGCAAGACCATGACCGAAGACCTGGGCAAGCTGGCTGCCGACGAGGACGTGAAGGCCGTTGTCATTCGCGTCAACTCTCCCGGCGGTAGCGCCGTAGCTTCAGAGCAGATTTGGCGCGCCGTGAAGCAGCTCAAGACGAAGAAGCCCGTCGTGGTCAGCATGGGCGGCGTGGCAGCATCAGGCGGCTACATGATCAGTGCCGGTGCTGACTACATCTTTGCCGAGCCCACCACCATTACCGGTTCCATCGGCATCTTCGGACTCATTCCTAACCTGACCGGACTGGTCACCGACAAGCTGGGCGTCACCTTCGACGACGTTACCACCAACACCTATACCAACTACATGGAGAATCTCGTGCTCTCAAAGGAGAACAGCAAGGAACTGGGCTTCATGCAGAACTTCGTGGATCGTGGTTACGACACGTTCCTGAGCATTGTGGCCGACGGCCGTAAGATGAAGAAGGAAGAGGTTAACGAGATTGCACAGGGTCGCGTATGGTTAGCTACAGACGCGCTGGGCATCAAGCTGGTCGATAAACTCGGCTCTTTAGACGATGCCGTGAAGAAGGCTGCCGAACTGGCCAAACTCTCAGAGTATCACACATCCCCCTACCCTGCCAAGACAAACTTCTTCGACCAGCTGCTGGACCAGAAGAAGAAGGGTTCGTACCTTGA
>DGTH01000162.1:3456-6588 GCA_002393705.1 Prevotella sp. UBA4341
ACGAAGGTGAAATAGACTGCCTTACGCGCGCGAACATATTTTATATTCATATAAGGGTTCCACATGGAGGGTGACTTCATCAAGATTAACGAATGGCTGCTGCCGCTCAGTTGGCTCTATGGTCTCGCGGTAAAACTGCGCAACCTACTCTTTGACGTAGGCGTACTAAAGAGCCGCAACTTCGACGTTCCCATCATCTCGGTGGGCAACATCACCGTGGGCGGCACAGGCAAGACCCCCCATGTGGAATACCTTATTGAACTGCTTCACCAGAAGTTTCGCGTAGCCGTACTCAGCCGTGGCTACAAGCGCAAGAGTCATGGCTATCTGGTGGCAAGTGCCAACACTACGGTAAGGGACATCGGCGACGAGCCATTCCAGATGAAGCAGAAGTTTCCCGACATTACCATTGCCGTCGATAAAAACCGCTGTCACGGCATTGACCAGCTAACAAGCGACGACGAGAAACTCGATGTCATCCTGCTCGACGACGCCTTTCAGCACCGCTACGTCAAGCCGGGCATTAATATCCTGCTGGTTGACTACCACCGACTCATCATCTACGACCGCCTGCTGCCAGCCGGCCGACTCAGGGAACCGCTGTCAGGAAAGAACCGTGCCGACATTGTCATTGTGACAAAATGTCCGCGCGACTTGAAACCCATGGAGTATCGTGTCATTACGAAGGCCATGAACCTCTACCCCTACCAAAAACTCTTCTTTACCACCATCAGCTATGGTGAGCTAAGGCCAATGAGCCCCGCAAGACCCTTGAGTCTCAAGGACCTGAAAGACCTTCAAGCACTGCTGCTGACGGGCATTGCCTCGCCCAAGCAGATGGTACACGACTTGTCGCCCTACGTCAAGCGACTGCACCCGCTGACCTTCAGCGACCACCACCACTTCAAGCGCAAGGACGTAGAACGCATCAACCGGGCCTTTGCCGCGTTACCCTCGCCCAAACTCATCATCACGACAGAGAAAGATGCCGCCAGGCTGAACGGTGTGGAGGGTCTGAGCGACGATGTCAGGAAGCACCTGTACGTCATGCCCATCAAGATAGAGTTCATGCAAGAACAAGAAGATATGTTTAACGAAAATATCATTGGTTATGTACGCAAAAATTCAAGAAACAGCATCCTGGTTAAAGGAAAGAATGACCACAAGCCCCAAAACAGCCATAGTACTGGGAACGGGCCTCGGACAATTAGCTTCAGAAATAACTGACAAACTGGAGTTCCCCTATTCGGAAATTCCCAATTTCCCCGTATCAACCGTTGAAGGACACAGCGGCAAGCTCATCTTCGGCAAGCTGGGCGGCGTTGACATCCTGGCCATGCAGGGCCGCTTCCACTTCTATGAGGGTTACTCCATGAAGGAAGTAACGTTCCCCGTTCGCGTCATGTACGAACTGGGCATCAAGACGCTCTTCGTCTCGAATGCAGCCGGCGGCATGAACCCTCAGTTCAAGATTGGCGACCTGATGATCATCACCGACCATATTAACATGTTCCCGGAGCACCCGCTGCGTGGAAAGAACTTCCCCACGGGTCCGCGCTTCCCCGACATGCACGAGACGTATGACCTGGAACTCGTACGTGAGGCAGCAGCCATTGCCCGCGAAAAAGGCATCCGCATCACCTATGGTGTGTATGTAGGCGTGCAGGGTCCCACTTTCGAAACTCCGGCAGAGTACAAGATGTACCGCCTGTTAGGTGGCGACGCTGTCGGCATGAGTACCGTTCCTGAGGTCATTGTGGCTCACCATTGCGGCATCAAGACCTTTGGCATCAGCGTCATTACCGACCTTGGCGGTTTCGATAATCCCGTTGAAGTCAGCCATGAGGAAGTACAGGAGGCAGCCAACAAGGCACAGCCACTGATGACAGCCATTATGCGCGAAATGATTATGCGTGCCGAGAAATTCGACGCCAAGAAACAAGAGAAGTTTAATACTGATCACCCCACAGAAGGATGGAAATAGCAAAACTGGGCGAATTTGGCTTGATTGACCACCTGACAAAGGACATCAAGCTCAAGAACGAATCAACCAAGTACGGCGTAGGCGACGACTGCGCCGTACTTCACTATCCAGACAAAGAAGTGCTCGTCACCACCGACATGCTCATGGAGGGTGTCCACTTTGACCTGACCTACACCGACCTGAAGCACCTGGGCTACAAGTCGGCCATGGTCAACATCAGCGACATCTTCGCCATGAACGGTACGCCGCGCCAGATGACCGTATCGCTGGCCCTGAGCAAGCGCTTCACGGTAGAGGACTTGGAGCAGTTCTACAGCGGGCTCCGACTGGCCTGCGAGAAGTGGGACATTGACATCGTAGGGGGCGACACCACGTCATCCTTCACCGGACTGGCCATCAGCATTACCTGCATTGGCGAAGCAGACCGGGACGACATCGTCTATCGCAATGGTGCCCGCGAGACCGACCTCGTCTGCGTAAGCGGCGACCTGGGAGCTGCCTACATGGGACTGCAACTCTTAGAGCGCGAAAAGACCGTCTATTACCAGATGGTTGACGAAGCGAAAAAGAAAGACAGATCAATACCCGACTTCCAACCCGACTTCGCCGGCAAAGAATATCTGTTGCAACGTCAGCTGAATGCTGAGGCACGTGGCGACATCATTGAGCAACTGCGCCAGGCAGGCATCCGGCCCACAGCCATGATGGACATCAGCGACGGACTCTCCAGCGAGCTCATGCACATCTGCAAACAATCGGGTGTGGGCTGCCGCGTGTTTGAGAAGAACATCCCCATTGACTACCAGACGGCTGTTATGGCCGAAGAGCTGAACATGAACGTGACCACCTGCGCACTGAACGGCGGTGAAGACTATGAACTGCTGTTTACCATACCCATAGGCGACCACGAGAAAATTCAGCAGTTGGACGATGTGCACCTCATTGGTCACATCACCAAGCCTTCGCTGGGACAAGTACTCGTAACCCGCGACAACCAGGAGTTCGAACTCAAAGCCCAAGGATGGAACCCTTTGAGAAATGAGAAATGAGAAATGAAGAATGAAGAATGAAGAATGAAGAATGAAGAATGAGGAATGAAAAATGAAAAATGAAGAATGAAGAATGAAGAATGCCGAAGGTATCGCGAG
>DGTH01000108.1 GCA_002393705.1 Prevotella sp. UBA4341
TTGTAGCATACGACGCTCATAGAGAACGTTAGCCCCACGGCAACCGACGGTGCTGTCTTTAATCTGCAAGGGCTTCGTACCGTTGGAGAGCAGAAAGGAGTCTATATCAGGAATGGTAAGAAATATGTTACGAAATATTAGTGATACGATAAATTTTAATTAAACCTCATATATCCCTTTGTTGATAAGGGTTTCAGAGCGGTCTTTGATTTTTTGATTTGAAAATGGCAGAGTAATGTTGCAGTCCCAAAACTGCATAATTATGAATGTAGGTAGCTATATCTTCTCCCAAGTCGTGGATTATATACCTCGTTATCAGTTCGACAAACTTGTTGCCAAGTATCAGCGTTTTTAACTGTTACTTGTCTCGTGGCTTAGCGGGGTGATAAAGACAGAAAACAGATGCTGCATGGATATAAAATCAGCAAAAATGATACCAAATCAGCAAAATCGACAAAAAAGTGCTTGGATTTTTGGTTTATCGGGATTTTTTGATTACCTTTGTAAACTAAGTGTAAATGACGACTTTAATTAGACCGATTCTTATGAAACAAACTATCATTCTCGGCAACATCATCACGATGGACGAAAAGCGGCCCTTTGCCAAGGCGGCATTAGTAAAGGATGGCGTATTTGCCTATATCGGCAGTGCAGAAGAAGCGAAAGCACTCGCCGCCATCTACAAGGCGTAAGCAAGTAAGAGAATCCCTGTCTATCAAGGCCCGATACCTAATCTCTATGCAGGAAAAAACGGAAAAAGTCCTACAGTCGCCCAGTCAGATAGCCGAGCATCTGCGCGTGACCTACGTGCCTGCCTATCTGCTGGCTGCGGCCATAGGACTGCTATTGGCGGCATTCATCGTGTGGGGTGTGCTGGGCACGGTGAGCGATAAAGTCTATTATTCGGGCGTGGTGTTCCCCGTGCAGGGGACTACTGACGTCACGCTGCCC
This sequence comes from Prevotella sp. UBA4341, assembly GCA_002393705.1. GTDB lineage: Bacteria > Bacteroidota > Bacteroidia > Bacteroidales > Bacteroidaceae > Prevotella. The sequence continues at coordinate 952 of DGTH01000108.1, forward strand.
AACAAGGGTATCGTGCGTACCATGCTTGTGCAAAATGGCGACAGCGTGCATCTGGGACAGACGATTGCCATGGTGTCCATAGGCGACAGTCACAGCTTCCTGACAAGTACGGTGGACGGCCTGATCATCAGTGCGAAGACTGACAACGAACTTTTCGAGGCTTTCGAGCCCATTATCAGCGTTGTCGATAACAAGACGACATCACCGTCGCAACAGACGCAACTTATCGCCTACGCCGACAACGATGCCCAGCGCCAGCTGCGCATAGGCATGGAGGTCCAGGTGTGGCCCGCCAACGAGAAGCGCGATGAGATTGGTTACGTCAGAGGGCGCATCAGCCATGTGGTACGCTATCCTGCCAGAATCAGCAAAATACGCCAGAAACTGAAGTCCGACATCCTTGCCCAGCACCTTACTGACGAGGGACAGAACCTGGTATATGAAGTGCGTGTCGACTTGCTCCGCTCCCCTGATGACCCCACGCAATACGACTGGTCCTTCGGTCAGCCTGACGATGTCAGCATGGGCATAGGTACCTATTGTTCGGTGCTCACTGAGACGCGCCGGCGCAGCATGTTCGAGTATCTGTTTGAGTCCTCGCGTGCGCATTTCCGCAACTTACAAATGAAGCTTGAGTGATGAAGGAAAACCAGAAAGACAAGAAGCCGATACTGTCCATGCGTTCGGCTTTCAGCTATTTCCTGAAAGGCAATATTCTGTTTGCGCTCAATGGCATTGTAATCTATACCATTGACTCTGTGTTCTCCGTCTTCCCGCCGCTGTTCCAGCAGGTATATACCGATAATATCGTCACCCACAAGAATCCGGAATGGTTCACGCCATTGATGGTGCTCTACACGCTGATGTTTGTGCTTGAACTCGTGCTGTGGATTACATTCTCCGTACTGCGACGTAACAGTCAGGCGAGAATCGGCATCGTCACCTCGGCGAACTACCTATGGACGGTGTTGCGGCTCCCGATGAGCCGTCTCACCCAGTTCTCGCCGGGCGAGCTGGTGGCTCGCTATACCACCATCGCGAAGATCATCAGGCTGCTCGACTATTCACTGCCGGCAGTTAATGGACTGCCGTTCATGGTCATTTACTTCGGCCTGATCATGCTCCTCAGTTGGAAACTGTGTCTGCTGCAAATCTTCTCCGTCATACTGCTCGTCTTTGTGATGCGTTCTACGGCCAGAATACAAAAGAGGATAGCCATGAAGCTGGAGGTGACTGAAGCGCGGCTGCAAAACGTCACGATGACGGGCCTGGGCAATCTGGAGACCATCAAGACCTTAGGCGCCGAACGTGAATTCTTTGCCCAATGGGAGAAAACCTACGCAGAGTCCATGAACGCCCGTGTGACCACGACCACCAACTCCGTCTATCTGAGTGTGCTGCCGATTATCGTGATGCAGTTTACCAACGGTGTCATCTTGTGTTTAGGCGCCTGGCTCATCCTGCAGGGCGAGCTGACGCCGGGCATGATACTCGCCGCTCAGGCGCTTATCAACCAGTCGGTCTATCCCATCAACAGAACTATTGACGGCATTCAGACTTTTTTGAGGCTCAACTCATCGATTCAGCGCATCAAGGACGTGAGTGACTGTGGTGATGAATGTGCTGACATGAGCATGCCCGGCGATGACGAACTGTCGGAAACGGGCAAGTTGACGGGTGAGATAGAGTTGCGTGACGTCACCTTCGGCTACGACCGCAGCCTGCCGCCCCTCATCAGCCACTTCTCGCTGAAGATCAAGGCCGGCGAGCGCATAGCCCTCGTGGGACCTTCCGGCTGCGGCAAGAGCACCATACTGAGCCTGGTGTCGGGACTCTATGAGCCGTGGGAGGGCGAGGTGCTGTTCGACGGCAAGCCCCGCAAATCCATCGACCGCATGACATTCGTCAATTCCGTCTCTGTCGTTAATCAGGACGTGGCGCTCTTTGAGGGCACTATTGCCGACAATGTCAAGATGTGGGACGAGTCGATAGAGGACTTCGCTATGGTGCTGGCCTGTAACGACGCACAGATACACTATGACATCATGGAGCGGCCGGACGCCTATCAAGGCGTGGTGTTGGAGAACGGCAAAAATTTCAGCGGCGGACAGCGGCAGCGCATCGAGATAGCCACCGCCCTGGCCAAGGAACCCACCATCCTGCTGATGGATGAGGGCACCTCGGCCCTGGACTCCCAGGCCGAAACCAAAGTGATGGAGCATCTCTACGGCATGGGCATCACCATGCTTGTTGTTGCCCACCGCTTAGAGACCATTGTCGGCTGTGACCAGATATACGTGATAGAACAAGGACGCATCACCCAGCATGGCACTCACGGCCAGCTGCGCCAGATGGATGGCCTTTATAGTAATCTCTTGAAGCATAAGTAATTGAGAAGTGAAGGGCTTTAAATCATGCAGACAAATATATTCCTTCAACAGTTAGTGCAACGCATGGACGGCGACCGTAAGGCCATGCGTCAGACGCGCGACATCCTGTGCTCCATGATTGACAGGAAATTATGGAAACAGATGGAGAAACATGTGGAGCTATCGCCAGACATTGAGCAGATGGAGTTGCAGTTAGAGTGCCGTAACATCTTTTTCCGCTACATCACGCTGACCGACGGTTGGTGGGCTCGCTGTACGGGCTATATGATGGGGTTCATGGCCGACGACAACACCCCCGTCATCCTCAATCCCGGGTTCACCGACTATACCTTCACCCACCCGAAGACCGGCACGCTCCTCACAGGCAGCAGGCATTCCGGACTGCTGAAGCAGCAGGCACTGATAGTCTGTCTGCCACTGACGGAAGAGCACCTGACTGTCAAGGACCTCATGCGCTATGCCGCCAACAGTCTCTGCACGTATGACCTCTTCTACATCCTGTTGGCTTGTGTGGGCGTCACCCTGCTCACGATGTTCACGCCCTATGTTGTCAAACTCATCTTCTCAGAGGTCATCCCCTCGGGCGATGCCGGACAGATAGTGCCTGTTGCTGCGCTGCTCTTCGGGGCGGTCGTCGGCATGACGATGGTGCTGATAGTGCGCAACCTGGTGGTGGTGCGCATCAAGGACAAGGTGGAGTATGCGCTGCAGACGGCCATGATGTCGCGGCTGTTGCTGCTGCCCTTCTCGTTTGCCAAGACGTTTACCACTGGCGACCTCTCCAACCGGCTGCTGTCGCTGTCGCGCGTCAGTTCCAACCTAACGTCCAGCTTCCTTTCAACGCTCTTGACTTTCCTCTTCTCGTCCATCATGTTTGTGCAGTTCTTTATCTATGGCGGGCCGCTGCTCTTTACCGGTATCTTGGTCGTCATGATTCAGTTTGTGGTCATCCTGATGGAATACCACTATACGAAAAAGGTACAACAGAGCGTAAATGCCAGCGGCTCACACCTCATAGGACGGCTGTTCGCCTTGTTTTCAGGCATTCATAAAATCAAGACCAGCGGTGCGGAATATCGGGCTTTCTACCAGTGGGCAAAGGCGTATGCTCCCACTGAGGCTTACAGCAGTCACCAGCCGCTGGCCAGTTTCTACATCACCGGTGTCAGTTATTGCCTTAGGATGGTGCCCATGATTGTGACGATGTGGGCGGCTTGGCACTACCAGCTGCCGCTTTCTGACTATATTGCTTATTGCGCCGTCTTGGGACTCGTCTGCGAAGCCGTGAACCAATTGCAGGGCATCACCAAGATTGTGGCACGTATGTTGCCGGAGATTAGGCTTTGCAGCCCGCTGCTCAATGCTAAGACAGAATCGGCGGATAAAGCCAATGTGGTCAATACCATATCGGGCCGGTTGGACATACGCGGCCTGAAGTTCCGCTATGCCGACGACATGCCCTTGCTCTTCGACGGTCTCAACCTGACCATCAACAGTGGCGACTACGTGGCACTGGTAGGAGTGTCGGGCTGCGGAAAGAGTACGCTGATGCGACTGATGATGGGGCTGGAGAAACCCTTGTCGGGGTCCATCTTCTACGACCAGTACGACATCAACGACATCAACCTGCGCAGCCTGAGGCACTATTGCATCGGCATCTGCCTGCAGGACGGTCAGCTCGTTGAGGGCACCATCCGCGACAACATTCTCTTCAACAATCCGCTACTGACGGACGACGACGCATGGGAGGCCGCCCGACTGGCCGCACTCGACGGCGACATCCGCCAGATGCCCTTGGGGCTGGACACGCCGATTACGGTCGACGGCAAAGGTGTGTCGGGCGGGCAGCGGCAGCGCATCCTCATTGCCCGTGCGCTGGTCAGGAAGCCTAAGGTGCTCTTCCTCGACGAGGCGACGTCGGCACTCGACAACATCAGTCAGCACGTCGTGGTCGAAAACCTGGCCAAGTTGAAGTGTACGCGCATCGTCATTGCCCACCGGCTGAGCACCATACAGAAGTGTAACCGCATCATCGTGCTGAAGGAAGGCCGTGTGGCTGCCGACGGCAATTTCGCGGAACTCAAAGCACAGGGGTTTTTCCCTGATGCGGAAAATTGATAATTGAAAGATACATATATATTAAAGTATATGAAGACAAAAAAAGACACTCACTTCTGGCTCGCACTGGCACTCCTCTTCCATATGGCTCTGCTGAGCAGCAGAGCACAGGCGCCACTGACGCTCGACGAAGTGATACGGCTGTCGCAGGACAGTGCCATCACTGCCTTCCAGAGCCGGCAGGAGCTGCAGAGTCGGCTGGCATCTTACGAGGCCTTCGAATCTTTGCGCAAGCCACAGCTGTCGCTGAACTTTGTGCCCAACTACTCACGCATCGTCAGCGACCCTACCCGCGACTATATCTATCTGCGTAATTTCAACATCTTTTCAACCTCGGCACAGCTTAAGCTCAGCCAGAAGGTGCTGCCCTTCGGCGGTGAAGCCTACATAGGCACATATGCCATCTGGAGTGAGTTCTTTCGTGAGGAGGCCAGCGGCCATCCGCGCCAGTTCGTGGCCACCCCGCTGCTGGTAGGCTATAGTCATACCCTGCTGGGCTACAATCCCCACAGGTGGGAGAAACTGGTAGAGGACCAACGGCTGAAAGCTGCCCGCCAGCAACACGAGTACAACCTGCGATGCATTGCCGAGGAGACCGCCGTGCGCTACTTCCGCTTAGCCTGCCGACAGCGGTTGCTAAAGCTGCGTCAGGAGGAACTGAGCCTGAACGATACCCTGCTGGCCATTGCCCGTGAGAAGGCCACTATCGCCATCGTCACGCAGGCGGAGCTGCACGCCATAGAGCTGCAGATGCAAAACGCCGCCAATCTGTTCGCGGCAGCGCGCAGGGATGAGCAGGAGGCAAGGACGGCACTGGCTTCGCTGTTGCGTATGAAGCAGATACCCGACAGCCTGCCACTGCTGACGATACCAGAGACACCCCTTCCCGTCCACTATATACCAGAGGAGGTCGTGATGCTTGCTAAGGGCAACAGTCCTGCTTACCAGCACCAGTTGGCAGAGTTGACAGAAGCCCGCCACCAGGAAGAAAAGGCGCATAAGGAGCGGGGCATCAATGTCGGGCTTGATATCAACTTGGGACTACAGCAAATCAACTCGACCCTCGGCAGCGCCTATAAGAACCAGCAACTGTACGCTTTAGGTGCCGTACAGGTCACGATACCGCTGATGGATCATGGGGCTGCCAAAAAACGTCATGCCGCAGCTGCAGCGTGGACAGAGCGTCAGGAGTCGGCCCTCCAGGAGACAGAACGCCGCTTGGCGGAAGACGCCACTGTGACCCTGCAGAGACTCAATGCAAGCAGGATGATGCTTGTAAGCACCCTGCAGACCACCAAACTGGCAGAAGCCCAGTATTATGAGACGGTGGAAAACTATGCCAATGGTATTGCTGACATCAACACCTTTACCTTGGGACAAAACCGGTGGGTCACGGCCTACACCAACTACCTGACTGTCCTGGAAGAATTCTGGACCACCTATTATCACCTACAAACCCTCATACAATATGAATAAGTATAATGTCTTTTGCCTCTTTGCCTTTTTGTTTCTTTGCCTTTTCACTGCCTGCCAGTCGAAAACAGACGGGCAGGTTGCCACACAGTCGGCTGACACGCTGACGGTGAGGCCGGCTAAAGCCCCGGCGCGCCAGCAGGTGTCGAGTTATCAATCTGCCAACAAGGGCAGGATAGAAGCCATCCGCGAGATTCCGGTCTATAGCCGTATTGCGGAGCAGATTGTCATGTTCGGTATAGAGAAGACGGGGCAGCGTGTCAAGAAAGGACAGGTCGTTGCGCGGCTGAGCGATGCTGCCCTGCGTGAGCATATCCTCCATTGCCGTGCCAAGCTGGAGAAAGCCGAATTTCAGTATCAGGCTATCCTGATGGGGCAAGGCTATAAGCGTAACCATCTTGATGACGCACCCGATAACCTCAAGCATCTGGCACGTGTCAACAGCGGCTATAACGAAGCAAAAGCCGAACTGCACGAGCTGGAGCATAAATTGACTTACTGCGCCATCACCGCTCCTGTCTCGGGAGCAGTAACAAAGATTCAGAACACGCTCTACGGTGCCGCCCAGCCGGGCGAGGCTCTCTTCTACATTGTGGATACCGAAAAGCTGAAGGTAAGCTTCGACGTGCTCGAAAACGAGTTGGCGAAATACCAGATGGGAAAGAAGGTCTCTGTTTTTACCGTTGCCTATCCCTCAGAGCAGCACACAGCTACGATTTCTGCCATCAGTCCGGTCATCGACAGCAACGGCATGGTACATATCGAAGCGACGCTGGAACCCCATCCGCACCTGATGCCAGGCATGACAGCGTTTACCACTGTTGACTAACTTGGCGTTATTACCCAGCGGTTGTCACACCGTCACTAATCTCTTACCTCTCACTTCTCACTTCTCACCTCTTCTTCCTTCTGTGGTATCAGCTTGTTGCGGCCGATATAGAACAGGAGGCAGGGAGTGAGAAAACCGATGATGCTGCCTACGCAGACATCCGACAGGAAATGCTGCGAAAGATAGACACGTGAGTATGCCCCTAATGCGGCCAGCGACAGGAGGAGCAGCAAAGAGCAGCTCTGCCTCTTTCAGGTTGATCAGTATCTCTGCGATATTGGCACGGGCCGTATAGTAGTCCCACGTCTTGTCAGGGTCATCCTTCACCAGCGATGCCGCCTTCTCGAAAGAGGGCAGCGCCTCGCGATAATTGTCCTGCAGATAATAGTTGTTGCCCACATTGTTATAATATATAAACAGGTCGGGCTTCTTCATCCCTTTTCATTATGCATATTTTAGGTTGGTTGCTGCAAAGATACGAATATATTTGGAATGTTACGAAATAACTAACGAGGAAACATCCCCGCCATTCCCTTCGTGGAGTGGCGGGGATATAAATGTTACAAGGGTCGTTCTTTTAATCATTTTTCAAACCGATTGCACAAATAAATTAAGCCTACGACTGAGGAGGTAGAAGCCCATCGACAATTGAGAGTTGCTATAAGTGGTGATTTTGTCCGCCACGCGCCGTCAGTCCAAGGCGGGCAAAGCGGCTGGCCGGCAACGTTAACTTCGGTTAATTTTAGGCCCGAAAAACACTGACGGGCCTTGGTTTTGGGCCAGATTTCGTAACTTTGCACGGCTAAAACAAAAAAGAAACGTCAAGGATGAAACAGACAGACTTAAAGAATATCGCACGCCACGGCGCAAGGGGCCTGACGGCTCTGCTGCTCGCCATCAGCCTGCCCACGCAGGGCCAGGAGCTGACCTTCGACCCCGGCCGAGGCGAGCAGCGCACACTCATCATGCCTGACGGCGAGGCCGTCAGCTACACGGCCTACGAGCGGCTCTACTATGTGGCGAACGTGGAGGACTCGGCCTACCAGTTTATGAACGTCTATGTGCCTCAGGGTGCCACGCAGCAGACGCCTATCCTCATGCGCAACTACGTGGGCGGCTACATGGCGGCCGCAGCTGGCGAGCCGCAGCCGTCCGACGCTACAGGACGCGCCCTGAAGGAGGGCTACGTGGTGGCCATTCCCGGAGCGCGAGGCCGCAACTCGACCGTCGAGCGGCAGGGACAGACCGTCCAGACCGGACGGGCCCCGGCCGGACTGCTCGACCTGAAAGCCGCCGTACGCTACCTCAGGCTCTTCGACCGGAAGATGGCCGGTTCGGCCGACCGAATCATCAGCGACGGCACGAGTGCCGGCGGAGCCATGTCGGCCCTTTTGGGGGCTACGGGCAATCACCCCGACTACGAGCCGCTGCTCAAGGCCATGGGGGCAGCCGACGAGCGCGACGACGTCTTTGCCTCGGTGTGCTTCTGCCCCATCACCGACCTGGACCATGCCGACATGGCCTACGAGTGGCTCTACAACTGCACCAACAACCGCACGCGACCCGTCACTGAGGAGCAGGCCCTGCAGAGCAACACGCTGGCCGCCCAGTACCCTGCCTACATAAACAGCCTCAACCTGAAGAACCCCGACGACGGCACACCCCTGACGGCCGACAAACTGCGCAGCTACCTGAAGCGACTCGTCATGAAGAGTGCCCAGCGGGCGAAAAACGCCGGAGCCGACATTCCCGACAGCGTAGGCTTCACCTTCAGCGAGCCGGCCAGCTTCATGCCGCCTCCCGTGAACGGCGGGGACGACGACCGCCTGCAGGCCGTGGCACGCCGGCTGAGCCGCAACCGACCACCGGCACACATGCCCAAACGTGAGCAGGGCGAGTACATCGTCAACCTGGACATGGAGACCTACCTGAACTACGTGGTCACTACCCAGCCCCTGAAGACGCCACCCGCCTTCAGCATGGAGAGTGAGGCGGGCATCATCATTCCGCTGATGAACCCCATGAACTACATCGGCGACGAACGAGCCACCGTGGCTAACCACTGGTACATTCGTCACGGCGCACGCGACCGCGACACGTCGCTGGCCGTACCCACCGTGCTGGCCGTCAAGCTACAGAACGCCGGCAAGGAGGTTGACTTCCTGCTGCCCTGGAACCGTGGTCACAGCGGCGACTACGCACTCGACGAGCTGTTTGACTGGATGAACACACTAAGATGAACGCCACAGAAGCACTGACACGCCAGCGGCTGCTGCTGCAGTTAGAGTACAACACGGAGAAGGAAACCTTCCGCCGACAGACCGAAGAAGCGGGCATCGAGCGGAAGGTAAAGCGCGGCGAGGCCTGGTGGCCCGTGCGCATGGGCCGCTCGTACTACAACTCCATGAACCAGCTGGCCGTCGAGCTGCACCGTGAGGCCGACACCGACGTTGAGCACAGCTTCGAGTTCGGCCGGCCGGTGGTGTTCTTTTCTTATGAGCCCCAGGAGTCCCAGAAGCCCCAGGAGCCCCACTACCTGAACTTCACCGCCCAAGTAAGCTACGTCGATGGCGACAGGATGGTCATCACCCTGCCCGACAGCGGACGACTGCTCGACCTGGAGCGCACCGACGGACAGTTGGGCGTGCAACTGTCGTTCGACGAGACGAGCTACCGCTGCATGTTCGACGCACTGGACCGAGCCCTTCGCGCCAAGGGACGGCTGGCCTACCTGCGCGACCTGTTCTACTCGAACCGTAAGGCGGAGACGCTGACCTTCAGCGACATGCGATTCCCCTACCTGAACCCCACGCAGGAGCGGGCCGTCAACGAAGTGCTGCGCGCCAAGGACGTGGCCATCGTCCACGGACCGCCGGGCACCGGCAAGACCACCACACTGGTAGAGGCCATCAGGGAGACGCTCATGCGCGAGCCGCAGGTGCTGGTGTGTGCGCAGAGCAACATGGCGGTTGACTGGATTTCGGAAAAGCTCGTCGATCGGGGCATCAACGTGCTCCGGCTGGGCAACCCCACAAGGGTCAACGACAAGATGCTCTCCTTTACCTACGAGAGGCGCTTCGAGGCACACCCCGACTACCCGCAGCTATGGTCCTTGCGCAAGGCCATACGCGACCTCCGTGCCCACCGTTCCCGAAGGCTCTCCGACGGGTACCACCAGAAGCTGGAAAGCCTGAAAAGCCGAGCCACCGAACTGGAAATCCGCATCAATACGGAACTCTTCAGCGAGGCACGCGTCATAGCCTGCACACTCGTAGGCTCTGCCCACCGGCTGCTGGACGGAAAAAAGTTCGGCACGCTGTTCATTGACGAGGCAGCCCAAGCCCTGGAGGCGGCCTGCTGGATTCCGCTGCGCCGCGTGGGACGCGTGGTGCTGGCCGGCGACCACTGTCAGCTGCCGCCTACGGTGAAGAGCATCGCTGCCCTGAAGGCCGGACTGGGCAAGACGCTCATGGAGCGACTGGTCGAGACTCACCCCGAGACGGTGACGCTGCTCAAGATTCAGTACCGCATGAGCGAGGACATCATGCGTTTCTCCAGCGACTATTTCTACGACGGACAGGTGGAGTCGGCACCCGAAGTGAAATACCGCAGCATTCTTGACCTAGACAAGGCCATAGAGTGGAAAAGCTTAGAGGAGACGGAGGAGAGCCTGCTCAACTCCTCGCGCATCAACACGGCCGAGGCCGAACTGACGCTCGACACGCTGCAACAATACTTTGAGCGCATAGGCAAGCAACGACTGCTGGACGAGCGCATCGACGTGGGCATCATCTCACCCTACCGGGCACAGGTGCAGCTGCTCAGACGCATGCTCATGAAGCGCGAGTACTTCAAGCCCTTCCGCAGGCTCATCACGGTGAACACCGTTGATGGCTTTCAGGGACAGGAGCGCGACGTCATCGTCGTATCGCTCGTGCGCTCCAACGACGAAGGGCAAATTGGTTTCCTGCGCGACCTGAGGCGAATGAACGTAGCCATGACCCGCGCACGCATGAAGCTCATCATCATTGGCAACGCGCTGACGCTGACGCATCACCCCTTCTACCGGCGGTTGTGGGATTTTTGCACAAAGCTGTAAAATTTGTGCCGTTATTCTTTGTCGTTTCAAGGAAACTTTCTACCTTTGCAGGCAAGAACTATGAGACAAATGACACCTGTAGAAATAAAGAAGGTTAACGATAAACGCGGCCTAAGGCAGTTCATCAATTTCTATTATGACCTTTATCGCGGCGACGAGCACGCCGTGCCGTTTCTCTTTTTTGACGAATGGAACACACTAAACCCTAAAAAGAACCCATCGTTCGAGTGCTGCGACGCACAATACTTCATGGCCTACCGAGACGGCAAACCCGTCGGCCGCGTGGCCGCCATCATCAACAAGCGGGCCAACGAGCGCTGGAACCGACAGCTGGTGCGCTTTGGTTGGTTCGACTTCATTGACGACCCTGAGGTGTCTGAAGCCTTGCTCCACGCCGTAGAGCAGTGGGGCAAAGATCAGGGCATGAACGAAATAGCCGGACCGCTCGGCTTTACCGACATGGACCGCGAGGGCATGCTGGTGGAGGGATTCGACGAACTGGCCACGACCTACATCAACTATAACTACCCGTACTACCCGCACCACATGGAGCAGATGGGCGGCTGGCAGAAGGACAACGACTACGTGGAGTACCACGTGAAGATACCCGACGTAGTGCCTGAGAAGTTTGCCAAGTTGTCTGAGATGATACAAAAGCGCTACAACCTCAAGGTGCATAAATTTACGCGCCACGAACTAATAGACGAAGGCTACGGCCGCGAGGTGTTCCGCATGATTAACGAAACCTACAAGGACCTCTACGGCTACTCGCACCTGAGCGAGCGGCAGATAGACGTACTGGTCGATGCCTACATCAAGAAGGCCGACCTGAACCTGGTGACCGCCGTGGTGGATGGTAACGCGGACGACCGCATGGTGGGCTTCGGCATTACCTTCCCCTCGTTTGCACGGGCCATGCAGAAGAGCCATAACGGCAGCCTCTGGCCGCTGACGTGGTGGCGCGTCTTGAAAGCCATCAAGTGGCACAAGACCGACACGGTCGATCTGCTGCTCATCGGCGTACTGCCCGAGTACCGCTCCAAGGGTGCCAACGCCCTGATATTCAACGACCTCATCCTGCAGTTTCAACGCTACGGCTTCAAGTGGGCCGAGGCCATGCAGCAGATGGAGACCAACACGGGCGTGCAGAGCCACTGGCAGTACTTAGAGTCGCGCCAGCACCGCCGCCACCGCTGCTACAGAAAGGACATCTGAAAATAACCTAAGTAATAAAATAAGCATGAAATCATTTCTCCTGGTATTAGCATCCGTGCTGTCGCTGAACAGCCTCTGTTCGTCAACCACCCCACCCCCGCCAGCGCAGCCACAGCGCCCGACGGTTTCCACATCGGGTAAAGACACGCTCCCCCCATCGGCCAAAGACACGCTGACCATCGCCATGACGGGCGACATCATGATGGGCACCACGTTCCCCAGCACCCAACTGCCTCCGAACGACGGTCGCGACATATTCAGCGACACCAAGGACATCACCCTACGGGCCGACCTGGCCGTGGGAAACCTGGAAGGCACGCTTTGCGACGGCGGCACCACCAAGAAGAAGCCCGGACCGCACTGCTACGCTTTCCGCACCCCGACCAAGTTCGGACCACGACTGACCGAGGCTGGCTACGACTTCCTGAGCATGGCCAACAACCACGCCAACGACTTCGGACAGTTCGGTATAGAGCAAACAGAAAAGACGCTCGACCAGCTGGACATCAAATACTGCGGCATAGAGGGCCGCACCCATTCGGCCATTGTAGAGCGGAACGGCGTGAAGTACGGCATCTGTGCCTTCGGACACAACAGCTACACACTGAAGCATAACAACCTGGACAAGGTGAAAGCCATACTGGACGACCTGCGCCCCAAGTGTGACGTACTGATAGTATCGTTCCACGGCGGTGCTGAAGGCCGCACACACACCCACCTGCCCCAAGGCCACGAGTTCTTCTTAGGCGAGGACCGTGGCGACCTGCGCACGTTTACACACTTCTGCATTGACAACGGCGCCGACGTGGTCTATGGGCACGGCCCTCACGTAGTGCGCTGCATGGAGGTGTATAAAGGCCGCTTCATTGCCTACAGCCTTGGCAACTTCTGTACGCCCTACGGCATGAACCTGACGGGCGTTACGGGCTATGCTCCGGTAGTGGAAATCAAGATTCTCTCTGACGGCTCGTTCCTGCAAGGACAGATTCACTCCTTCATCCAGCAGAAAGGAAAAGGACCACGCCGTGACACTACTCACAGCGTGGCCCGCGAAATTCGCAACCTGACGCTCGCCGACATCAAGGGAAGCCCCATCGTCATTAGCGAGACCGGCCGCATCAGTCTCAAATAATCTTTCTCTATCGTTTTGCCACCGTCGGCTTGCTCTTCGTAGCTACGATGAAGTAGCAGATGAGCAACAGGTAAGCAGCCAGCGCCAGCCACTCTGACAGCGGGTTCTGCCACCAGGTCTCGAAGTCGAACTTCACGTCGGCAAAGCGCAGAATGGCGCTTACCACACCCATCAGCGCGCCACCGGCTATGAAGCCTGAGGCAATGAGGTTGCCCTTTTCGCCGCGCTCCTTATTGACGGCAGCATCCTTCGAGCGGGTGGTCACAAACCAGTTGATGAGTCCGCCAACCACGAGCGGCGTGTTCAGCTCTAAGGGAATAAACATACCCAAGGCGAAGGGAAGGGCCGGCACCTTGCAGAGCGTCAGCACCACGGCCAGCACAGCACCAATGGCATAAAGCAGCCAGGGAGCGCCCACGCCGTTCATGAGCGGGTCGATGACAGCCGCCATGGCGTTAGCCTGCGGAGCGGCCAGCTTGCCCGAAGCAAAGCCGTAAGCCTGGTTGAGCACCATCATGACACCCACCACCGTAGCGGCAGATACCAGCGTGCCCAGGAACTTCCACGTTTCCTGCTTCTTAGGCGTCGTGCCTAGCCAGTAACCAATCTTCAGGTCGGTAATAAACGAACCGGCCACCGAGAGTGCCGTACACACCACGCCACCCATGATGAGGGCCGCTATCATACCACTGACGCCGCTCAGGCCTACGGCCACCATGACCACCGAGGCCAGGATGAGCGTCATGAGCGTCATGCCGCTGACGGGGTTAGAACCTACTATGGCAATGGCATTAGCTGCCACCGTGGTGAAAAGAAAGGCAATGACAATGGTCAGCACAATGGCCACAAGGGCAAAGACCATGTTGCCCTCCATCACGCCGAACCAGAAGAACAGGAAGGTGCAGATAATGGCCGTAATAGCTGCAATGGCAATGAAACGGAACGAGAGGTCCTGCTCCGTGCGCTTCTGCGCGGCTGACGTGTCGGCAGCGCCGCCCTTCATCTCCTTCGTAGCCAAGCCCACGGCACTCTTAATGATGCCCCACGACTTGATGATGCCAATGACGCCCGACATGGCAATGGCACCAATGCCGATGCTCTTGCCGTAAGCCTTGAAGATTTGCTCTGGCGACATGTCGCCCACGGCTGTCGTAATGGCGGGGTCCCACGTGTTGAGCACCGTGTCACCGAAAATCAGTGCCATGCCCGGCACGAGGAGCCACCAAACGGCCAACGAGCCAATGCAGATAATCAGCGTATAGCGCAGGCCTATAATGTAGCCCAAGCCCAGTACGGCGGCTCCCGTGTTCAGCGAGAACACCAGCTTGGCCTTGTCGGCCAGCCAGTGGCCACCGGCCACCATGCGCGACGTAAACACCTCGTTCCACAGGCCGAAGGTAGAGACCACAAAGTCATAAAGACCGCCCACCAGTCCCGCAATAAGCAGCGGCTTGGCCTGCGAACCACCCTTCTCGCCCGACATGAGCACCTGGGTGGTTGCCGTTGCCTCGGGGAAGGGGTACTTGCCGTGCATATCCTTGACGAAGTACTTACGGAAGGGAATAAGAAACAGGATGCCTAAAATGCCACCCAGAAGCGAGGCAAGGAACATCTTGTAAAAGGCTACGTCGTCGAACCCGTACTTGGCCTGCAGAATATAGATGGCAGGCAGCGTAAAGATGGCACCGGCCACCACGGCACCCGAACAGGCACCAATGCTCTGAATGATGACGTTCTCGC
>DGTH01000176.1:0-15598 GCA_002393705.1 Prevotella sp. UBA4341
TGTGCCAGCATTCCGCGCCAGCGGAGTTCTTCAACAAAATTCTTTCTCATATTTCTTCTTTTATTTTGGGTCTTATGGGTCTTATAGGGCTACTGGGACTACTGGGGCTACTGGGGGTACTGGGGCCACTGGGGGCCACTATGGTACCGGGTCGTAGCCGGAGCCGCCCCAGGGGTTGCATCTTAGGATGCGCCAGACGGCCAGGGCGAGGCCTTTGACGGGACCGTGCTTCTTGAGCGCCTGTTTGGCATACTCGCTGCAGGTGGGCGTAAAGCGGCAGGCAGGCGGGGTGAAGGGCGAAATGCACGTCTGATAGAAGACAATGGGCAGGCAGAGCAGCCACGATAAGGCTCCAGAGAGTTGATGAAGCAGTTTTTTCATAGTCTCTCTGCTAAGCGGTGTAGCAATGTCTTCATGTGGGTTTCAACCTCGGCGGTAGGCATGAGCCTGTCGGTTTGCCAGAGGAATGCCAACAGCACGGCTCTTTCCGGCTGGTGGGCCAGCGGCTTGGTCAAGACGGCCTTGTTCAGGCGGTAGGCCTCACGTATCTGGCGCTTGATGCGGTTACGCTTGACGGCCCGCTTAAAGTAGCGTTTGGAGACGCTCACCATGACCTGTGCCTGTGGCTCGGATGGTAGGCAGGACGTTTCCAGATAGACCAGACGTAGGGGGAAGGCAGAGAGCGACTGGCTTTTGCCTCCGGCAAAGAGCGCGTCAATGGCTTTTTGGCTTTTTATGCGCTCCTGACTGCCCAACGTGTAGGTGGCTGTCATGGGGGCTTAGTCTTCTTCCTGCAGAAGCAGATAGTGCTGAAGGGCACCCGTCATGGAGGGGTATTTCTCGGTAGGAGCTTCCAGGTCGAGTCGTAGGCCGGCATCCTTGACGGCCTTGGCCGTAGCCGGTCCGAAAGTGGCAATGGCAACTTTCTCCTGATCGAAGTCAGGGAAGTTCTTCATGAGTGACTCTACGCCGGAAGGGCTGAAGAAGACAAGCATGTCGTAGTCAAAGTTCTTCACCTCTTCGGGGGTGAAGTCGTTGCTCACGGTGCGGTACATCACGCACTCCTTGTGCTGCAGCTTCTTGCTGTCAAGCAGCTCGGTGATGGTGTTGTTATGAACATCACTCATAGGCACGAGATACTTCTCCTGCTTATGCTTGACCATGGAGGGAATCAGGTCGTCAATCTTTCCGGTATCGCCAAAGAAGACCTTGCGCTTACGGTATTGTACGTATTTCTGGATGTATAGGGCGATGGTCTCGGTAACGCAGAAATACTTCATGTCTTCAGGAATCGTGATGCGGAGTTCCTTGGCCAGCGTAAAGAAGTGGTCGATGGCGTGGCGCGAAGTAAAAACGATGGCCGTATGCTCAAGGATGCTGACCTTCTGCTGACGAAACTCTTTTGCCGACAGTCCCTCGACTTTGATGAATGGGCGGAACACCATCTCTACACCAAAACGCGTAGCAATGTCGTAATAGGGCGACTTCTCACTTGATGGCTTCGGCTGCGATACCAGAATTTTCTTAATCATTGTCCTAATAACTTATCTTTAAATAATAACCCGTCAGTACCACTGCGCTCATAAATGCGGCTAAGGGTACGATTTCGAGGGCACAAAAGTACAAAATTATTTGTAAAAAACCACTCATTCGGCGAAAAAAGATGACAAAACACTTGTAAATTGTCAAGAATTTCACTAAAATGAGGGAAATTGCGAAATACAAAATGACACTTTGTGTAGATAAATCGAAATAGACCATCAGCATGATGAGAGGGAAAATGACGAGTCCCTCAATGGAGGAAATGAACAGGAGTGTCTTCAGCCAGTACGTGTTACGCCGGTAGTCAAAGAATATCAGGTTGACGAACGTGTAGAGCAGGGCCCGCAGCAAAAAGTAGCCTACCAGCATGGCAAAATAGATGCCGGCCAGCATGTAGTCAGACTGCAGGACAAACGTCTCGCCTATGAACTGGCGGGTGAAGAAGAACAGCAGAATGGAGAATAGCAGGCAGGTCTGTAACAGCAGCACTACCTGGCAGCGCAGCTCGCTGCTGGTTTCCGGCATGAAGGTGTTGTCTATGCGCGGCACGTAGAAGAACGTCTTAAGCTGGTGCAGGGCAAAGGTGCGAAGGTTGGCAATGAGCACGAGCGACAGGATGAGTGACCCCAGCAGCACGGACGTAATGATGTTGTCGCTGTGCAGCGTGTAAGGCACGGGGTCGCCCGGCACGCCGTACATGGTTGTTGTCTTGGCTGCCTCCTTAATGCTTTTTTCGAAAAAGGTCTTCTCGTAGTAGATGGGGATGTTCACCTCGGTCAGCTTCACGCCCTTGTCGAGTCCGGGCAGGTGGAGCGTGTCCGGTTGGTTGCTGTAGTGAATTTTTGCCGGCTGGAAGGTGGCCTGTATGGCCGAGTCCTGCTGGGCCGGCGTAGCATCACGCGGCAGCGAGCGCAACACCTGGTAGGGGGTGCGGGGCTTGGCAGGCCGTACCTGAGTGGAGTCGGTCGCCCTGTTGCTGCCAACCACTCCGGTTGGCACTCCGGTGTGTGTGATGGAATCCTGCGGAAACAACTTGTTTTATTTACGATTTACGGATTTTCGATTTACGATTTACGATTTTCGATTTACGGATTTTCGATTTACGGATTTAAGCCGAAGACCGCCTTGATGTCGGCGACACGGTCTAGTTTTTCCCATGTGAAGAGTTCCACGTCGATGGTCTTGGTCTCGTGGTAGCGGCTGGTAAAGGTCTTTTGCACCGTCTCGTTCTTGCGCCCCATGTGGCCGTAGGCTGCTGTCTCTAAATACATGGGCTGTCGCAGCTTGAGCGTGCGCTCAATGGCTTTCGGCCTGAGGTCGAACAGTTGGCTGATGCGCTCGGCTATCTCGCCGTCGGTCATGTTGACGTGCTTGCGGCCGTAGGTATTGACGTAGATGTTCATGGGTTCTGCCACGCCGATGGCATAGCTTATCTGCACCAGCAGCTCGTCGCTGACTCCGGCTGCCACCATGTTTTTGGCTATGTAGCGGGCGGCGTAGGCAGCCGAACGGTCAACCTTCGACGAGTCCTTGCCTGAGAAGGCACCGCCTCCGTGTGCTCCTTTTCCGCCGTAGGTATCGACAATGATTTTCCGGCCGGTCAGTCCGGTGTCGCCATGAGGTCCGCCAATGACAAACTTGCCCGTGGGGTTTACGTAGTACTTAATGTCGTTGCCGAACAGGCGGAGCACCTTCTCTGAGTGTATCTGCTCCTTGACACGCGGAATGAGAATGCCTATGACGTCGTCCTTAATCTGTTGCAGCATGCGTTCGTCGTCGGTGTCGAACTCGTCGTGCTGGGTCGAAACGACGATGGTGTCAATGCGTTCGGGTATGCCGTCGTCACTGTACTGGACGGTCACCTGGCTCTTGGCATCAGGGCGCAGGTATGTCATCAGCTTACCTTCCTTTCGTATGTCTGCCAGCGTTCGCATAATGAGGTGAGCCAAGTCAAGACTGACGGGCATCAGGCTCTCGGTCTCGTTGGTAGCGTAACCGAACATCATGCCTTGGTCGCCGGCACCCTGGTTCTCGTCCTCTTCACGATCGACACCCCGTTTGATGTCTTCGCTCTGTTCGTGAATGGCCGTCAGAATACCGCAGGAGTTACCGTCAAACTGGTACTCTGCCTTCGTATAGCCTATTTTTTTGATGGTGTTACGTGCAATGGTCTGCAGGTCGATATACACCTCGCTGCGTACCTCGCCCATGATGACCACCTGGCCTGTTGTGACAAACGATTCGCAGGCTACGCGGGCATGCTCGTCGTAAGCCAGGAACTGGTCAAGAATGGCGTCACTAATCTGGTCGGCCACTTTGTCGGGATGGCCCTCCGATACTGATTCGGATGAAAAGAAATATGACATCTTTGTTATTTACTATTTACGGATTTACTATTTACAATTTATTTGAAGGTGCAAAGGTACTGAGTTTTCCTGACATAACAAAAAAAAACGGCCTGTTTCTCAGAAGAAGCAGGCCGTTCTATTTTGTTTAAGTAATTTACTCTGCAGGCATCATGACTACTTCGGCACGGTTGCCGGCCTTCAGGATTTCCTTTGCGAAAGCAGAAATGCTCTCAGGAGTCTGGGCCTCAACCACCTTCTTGTAGTCGGTGTGCATGTCAAGACCCCAGCGGCGGTAGTCGTTGATGACGCCTATCCAGTAACCATTGGTCTTGGCCTCGTCGTCAACGTTCTTGAGCATGTACTCCTTCACCTTGGTCAGCATGTCGGCATCGCAGGTGTTGGCCAGGTTGTCCATCTCCTCACGCAGAATCTTCACTGCTATGTCGCCCTTTTCCGGCTTCATGGGGCAGTAGGCAAAGATGAGCGTCTCCGACTCGAAGTCGTTGCGTTCGGCACCACCCGAGGCCTGTACGGTATAGGCTGCGCTGGCTTCCTCACGAATCTTCTTCAGGTAAAGCATGGTGAGCACCTGGTGGACCATGTCGGCCTTGATGCTGTTCTCTAAGGTGTAGGGAATCTGCTTGCTGTTCCAAATCATGACGGCAATGGCCTTCGGGGTTTCGGCCTTCTTCTGGAAGTTGTTGACTACGACACCCTTGAAGTCGGTGTTGACGTTAGAACCCTTTACTACGGGCTGGTTGCCGGGCAGTGCAGCGATGTACTGCTCAATGAGCGGACGAATGGTGGCCTCGTCGTAGTTGCCGACGATGGTGAACGTGTAGGCAGCAGCATTGGCTGTGCGCTCCTTGGCCATCTGCAGAATGCGGTCGTAGCTGACGTTCTTCAGGTCGTCAGCCACCAGCGACATGAAGCGCGGGTTGTGGCACGACAGCGTAGCCTGTAGCGAGTCGCTCAGTGCCACCTCGGGAGTCAGCGAGCGGTTCTTCAGCTCAGCCTCTGTGGTCTGAATCAGGTTGTCGAATGACTGCTGGTCCTTGTTGATGTTGGTAAAGGTGAGATAGAGCAGCTGCAGCATGGCCTCTACGTCCTTCGGCGTAGAAGAACCGCTGACGTTCTGACGGTAGTTGCTCAGCGAGAGTGAGAGGCTGGCCACCTTGCCGGCCATGGCCTTCTCCAGCTCGGTGTGTGAGAAGTTACCCAGTCCGCTGGCCTCGATGACGCCGTCGAACATCTTGATGTTGGCATAGTCGGCCTCGCCATAGAGGGCACCGCCGCCAAAACCCTTGCCAGAGAGCAGCACCTGGTCTTTCTTCAGGTCGGTCTGCTTCAGAACGACAGTGGCACCATTAGAGAGTGTCAGCTCGGTATAGCCGAAGAGGTCGTTCTTGGTCTCCTTGACAATTTTGCCGGGCTGGGGCAGTGTAGCCATGAGGGGTTCGTCCTTCACGTTATCGACGTATGCTTCAATCTGTGCAGTACGTGCTTCGGCAATGGCTTTCTTGTAACCGTCAGCAGTGGGATAGACGGCACCGTCCTTCTCAATGTTGAAGTTCATGACGACGAGGTTCGTATCGCTCTCCGTGATGAGCTCCGGCATGATCATGTTTACCTGCTCAACGCCAAGGTTGGGCACAATCTGCTTCATCATGCTGTAAGTGTAGTCAATAGAGGGTATGGGCTCGTTGTCCAGGAAGTGCTGTACGTACTGGTTGACAAACTGTGCGTTGTAGCGCTTGTCCTTGTTGGAGTACTGCTTGTCCAGCTGGCTCATGTAGTTAGCCTTGTAGCGGCTGTACTCCGTAGCGGTAAATCCGAACTCGGCAGCGCGGCGAGCCTCGATGACGGCCGCCTTCACAGCCTCCTCTGACTGGCCGTCCTTCGGCAGTATGCCTAACTCGAAGGCGTCCTTCGTCTTGGCGAAGATGTACTGTCCGTCGCTGGCGTTGGCCTGCAGATAGGGGCACTCAGGCTTTTCGGCAAACTCCTTCAGACGGTCGTTCAGCATGCTGACGGCTGCATCCTTCATGTAGTCGAAAATCAGGTAAGTCAGCGTGCCCTTCATCTCGGTGGGGAACACGTCGTGCTTGAACATGACGTCGATGTAGTTATAGCGCATCTCCTTGTCCTTGTCGATGACGTAGATGGCCTCGTTGTTGTCAGGCACGGGCACGTCTTCTACCATGGTGCGGTTTTCGGGCAGCACGATGCCGCTGAAGAGCTCCTTGATCTTGGCCTCAACCTTATCTACATCCACGTCGCCCACAATGACGAGGCCCTGGTTGTCAGGACGGTACCACTTCTCGTAGTAAGACTGCAGGAAGGGGCGCTCGAAGTTGTCGATAATCTCCATCAGACCGATGGGCATGCGGTAGCCGTACTTACAGTTGGGGTAGAGCTGCGGCAGGTTGCGCTCGAACATGCGCTGTGAGGCACTGGTGCGCAGACGCCACTCCTCGTGAATGACGCCACGCTCCTTCTCAATCTCCTCCTGTTCCAGCAGCAGACCGTCGGCCCAGTCGTAGAGAATGAGCAGGCAGGAGTCAACTACGCTCTCGCGGGTGGTGGGCACGTTCGAGATGTTATAGACTGTCTGGTCAATAGAGGTATAGGCGTTCAGGTCTTCTCCGAACTTGATACCTACGCTCTCACACCAGCGCAGCAACTCGTTGCCCTTGAAGTGCTTAGAGCCGTTGAAGGCCATGTGCTCCAGGAAGTGGGCCAGACCGCGCTGGTCGTCGTTCTCCTGCAGCGAACCTACCTTCTGGGCAATGTAGAACTCAGCCCTGTTCTCGGGCCAGTTGTTGTGACGGATGTAATAAGTCAGTCCGTTGTCCAGTTTTCCGATGCGCACGGCTTCATCTACGGGAATAGGAGGCATTTCCATCTGCGCCATCATTGCTACGGTACCGATTATCATCAGCACGGCAGCCGAAAAGATTCTTTTTAGTTTCATGAATTAAAGCTTTAATATACTTTGTTGAGGTTGCAAAATTATATATTTTTTGTGATTATACGCGCAATAAGTCTTGAAAACTACGTAAAAGGTTTTACTTTTTATATTTATTAACGTATGTTGCGCGGGTGGTGGTGTAATATTTCGTCACGTAGCGTCGTCACGTCTATGTGGGTGTAAATCTCGGTCGTTCCAATGTTTTCGTGACCTAACAGGGCTTGGATGACGCGCAGGTCGGCGCCTCCTTCCAGCAGTGCCGTGGCAAACGAGTGGCGCAGCGTGTGGGGCGATATGGTCTTCTGGATGCCGGCTTCCACGGCTTGTCGTTTTATCATGATGAGTATCATGGTTCGCGTCAGGTGGGCTCCACGACGGTTCAGAAAGACGTAGTCCTCCTCTCCGGGCTTAATGTTCAGTTGCTTGCGGTCCATGAACCAGTAGTCCAGCTCCTTGATGGCTCGTTCGGAAATGGGGACCAGCCGTTCCTTTGAGCCCTTGCCGAAGACGCGTACGTACTGTTCCTCTACGTAGAGGTTCGAAATCTTCAGATTGACTAGTTCGCTGACGCGCAGTCCGCAGGAGAAGAGCACCTCAATGATGGCCCGGTTGCGCTGGCCTTCGGGCTTCGACAGGTCGATGCTGGCCTCCAGGGCGTCAACCTCCTCGGTAGAAAGCACTTCGGGCAGGTGTTCGCCCAATACCGGCGACTCTAAGAGTTCCGAAGGGTCGTCGTCACGCCAGCCGTCCATCTGCAAGAAGCGGAAGAAGGAGCGTACGCCGCTCAGGATGCGGCATTGTGAGCGCGGGCCTACGCCTATGTCGTGCAGTCCGCAGGCAAAAGTCTGAAGGTTGGAAAGCTCCACGTCAGCGATGCTGATCTGCTCGCGCTGCAGAAACTGTAGCAGCTTCTGCACGTCGCGCTGGTAGGCATCCAGCGTGTTGGCTGACATGTTGCGCTGCAGCTTCAGGTAGCGCACGTAGGCCCTCATGACGTTCTTGCTATCCTTCATGCTTACCTCTTTTTATTTGGCTACCTTCCCGTTGAGGAACTGCTGAAAGGCTGGTTGGTATGCTTCCGTGACGTGGATAATCTCGTTGCCGATGTAGATACAGTCATTACGGTCAATGCTGCGTATCTTGTCGAGTGCCACGATAAACGAGCGGTGGATCCGCAGGAAGCGGTCGGCTGGCAATGTCTCCTCGACGGCCTTCATGGTCATGTGAGTAATGAGTGGACGGGGTTGTGAGAGCAGGTAGAACATGACGTAGTCCTTCATGCCGCCAACGTAGAGCAGGTCGTCGAGTTGCACTTGGCGCAGTTCGCCATCGACGCGGATAAAGATGCCTCCTGAGCTGACTGCCGGATTCGGGCTTTCCTCTTTCTTCGGTATGCGCTGCTGAGCCTTCTCCACCGCCGCCAAGAACTTATGATAGCGCACGGGCTTCAGCAGAAAGTCGATAGCGCTGACCTCGTAGCTGTCAAAGGCATACTCTTTAAAGGCTGTCGTGAAGATAATCATGGTCTGGCTTGGCAGCATGTGGGCCAGTTCTATGCCGTCCAGGTCGGGCATCTGTATGTCGAGGAACACCAGGTCGGCCGGTTTCTCCTTCAGGGCTGCTATGGCCTCTATGCTGTCGGTGTAGGCACCTACGAACTGCAACGCAGGTGTTCGTTCTACAAATGATTCCAGCAGTTTGACGGCCAGTGGCTCGTCGTCAACGATGATGCAGGTCATGATGATTTTCGATTCACGGATTTTCGATTTAAGTTTTGTTTGGTTCGCTGATGGTGATTCTTATCCGGAAGATGTTGTCCTCGGCGAGCGTCTGCTCCCAGGTGTAATGTCCCGGGTACATGAGGTCTAAGCGTCGGTGGGTGTTTTCCAGTCCGATGCCTGAGCCGCTGCGGTTCTGGCCGTCTTTGGGATAGTAGGTGTTTGCGCAGGTAAAGCAGATGTGCTCCGCATCGGCCCGTAGCGCGATGTCAATCCTTGACGTCCTGTTACTGCTCACGCCATGCTTAAAGGCATTCTCGATGAGCGAGATGAAGAGTAGTGGGGGGATGGTCGTCTGAGGGGAGACCTCAGACCACTCGGTGCTGACCTCCAGCTTGTCATTATGGCGCAGGCGCATCAGCTCCGTGTAGTTCTGCATGAAGTCTATCTCTCCTCTTAGCGGTACGAGGGGCTTGTCTGTCTCGTACATGGCGTAGCGCAGCAGGTCGCTCAGCTGGGCAATGGCATCCTGGGCAGCATCGCCGTCTATCTGCACAAGGCTTGAGATGTTGTTCAGTGTGTTGAAGAGGAAATGCGGATTAATTTGATTCTTCAGCCATGCCAGCTCTGCCTCGGTGTGTCTTTGCTGTTCTTCCTTCAGCTGTTGTTTCAGGCGTTGCGACCGTAGGTAGTTGCGCAGGCCGACGGTGGTGGCGACGGTGGCTGCGCAGAACAGCAGGTAGATAAACAAGCCCATGAAGAAGCCGATGTAGGCCATCTCGTTGTCCAGCGGGAACTTGCTGAAGTCAAGCTGGAATATCCAGTAGTTGGTCAGCAGAATGAGCACCACATTGCTGGCGATGAACTGCCAGCGGCGACCCTTGCTCCACAGCAAAGGCTCCAACAGGTAGAAGTTGACAAACCACAAGAGGAGCGGGGCACGCAGCAGGCCGAACAGAATCCAGAACGTGGCTACGGCATTGTCCCATTTCTGCGTGAAAAAGAAAACTGACAGCACGGGCAGCAGCAGAAGTGCCGCCCATGCTGCTGCCTGTATGGTGAATAGCAGAACATTACTGCGGTAAAACCTGATTTTTCTCATTCCATTCCCACATTTGTAATGCGCTCCTCGTTGCTCTGGTGTTCCATGTAGTCGCTCTGCACGCGGCTCTGGAACTGCTTCATCTGCTTCTTCGTGTTGCCGAAAGTAAAGCTGACGTTGAGTGACACGCTGCTGATGGGCACACGTATGAGCATGTGGTTAGTGAAGTCACGGCCGCAGCTGAAGGATTCGATTTCCAGGCGACCGCCTTTAGAGAGCCCTACGATGCCCTGCACGCCCACGGTCAGCTTGTCGTTGAAGAACGAGCGGTTGATGGAACCCGTCAGCAGGTTGAAGCCCGACGACCATCCCTGCAGCGTGTAGTTCTTGGTTGAGGTGATGGCGAAGAGGCTCAGCTTTAGGTCAGCAGGTAACGTCTGCTGGATGCCGGCCATGGCGTTGACCATCCAGCCGCTGTTACGGGCGTCGAGCTCGTTGCTGCGCAGGTCTGTATAGCTCACGCCGCCGTTCATGAAGATGCGGGTGTTCTTGGCAGGCATCCACGAGCCATAGACATTCAGGCTGCTCAGGTTGCGCTTCACGATGTTGCCGTAGGTGGTGTGCAGCAGGTTGTCTTCATAAAAGTTGTATTGCTCTATAGCGTTGTCGCAGATGGCATGGCTCAGTTTCACGTTCAGCATGAGTTTGGGGCTGTACATGTTATAGACCAGTCCGACGGTGTGCGACTTCTCCACGTCGAGGTCGGTGTTACCATAGCTGAGTGCTGTGGGGTTTGAGCGGTCGATGTAGGGGTTGAGATAGGAGATGCCCGGTCGTGAGATGCGCATGTTGTAGGTCAGTCCGATGTTGCTGGTCTGTGTCAGCGTATAGCTCAATGATGCCGAGGGCACCAGGTTGCCGTAGTTCTTCTTGAAGTCAAGGCCGTTGCCCAGTTTGTACTCCACGCTCTGCCATGTGTGCTCATAGCGCAGGCCGGTCTTCAGTCCTACTTTCCCAAAGTGCCCGTCGTACTCGGTGTATGCAGCAGCAATGGTGTTGTCGTGGTGATAGTCGCTGCTGAGGCTCTCGGTATAGATGTCGTTCAGATAGTACTTGGCATCAGAGTTCGACAGGCGTGCCGTCAGTTTGGCGCCGAAGTTCAGCTTGTGCAGAGAAGAAAACGGTGTGGTGAAGTCAGTCTGCAAGACGTGCTCCGTGGTGTGCTCGTTGTTGTCGGAATAGCGATTTGTCAGGTCAAACGTGGAGGGTACGGGAACCTGTCCGTTAGGGCTGAAGTTGCTCCACTGCTCGTTGTGGGAAGGCGAGGCACTTAGCTGGTACGTGATGGCCATCGAGCTGGTTCGCTCGGCATTGAAGAACCGCTGGTAGTCGATGCTTCCGTTAAACGAGGTGCGCTTGTTGCGCATGGTCAGGTCGTTGGTGTAGCCGAACCCAGTGCTGCTACTAAAGACACCTCCGGTCATCGTTGTTACAGACGTTGCAGGATTTTTCAGGTTAAACTGTGTAAGGGAAAGCATGACGTTCATGGAGCTCATAGAGTCCAGTTCGTAGCCCATGTTCAGGGAGCCCATTAGGAAGGGAGTCTTAGTGTCTGTCTTGCTTTTGGTGATGATGGACGAAGGCGTCGGCCCTAACTGTTCCTGTTCCATGGTGACGTCAGACTCACCGGGCTTGCCGTAGTTGTACATGACGTTGGCGCTATACGAGAACTTGCCCTGCTGCCCATTGACGAAACCGCCGGCACCCAGGCTCTTCGTGCCTACGTTGCCACGGATAGTGGCATTGTATCCGTTCAGACTGGCCTGCGCCTGTGGTGTCTTGTTCATGACGATGTTCAGCACGCCGCCTGTTCCCTCGGCGTCGTAGGCAGCACCAGGGTTGGTGATGACCTCAATGTTCTTGACGGCCGTGGCGGGCATGTTCTTGAATATCATGCTGGCGTTCTGCGAGAACATGGCATTGGGCTTGCCGTCAACATAGACCTTGAAGTTCGACTGGCCGTTCACGGTGATGTTGTCCTGTCCGTCAACCGTCACCATGGGCACTTTGCGTAGCATGTCGAGCACGGTGTTGGTCTTCGAGTCCTCATCCTCGGCAACGTTGTACGTCATTTTGTCGGTCTCCATCTTCACCAACGGCTTTTGTGCCACAACCTCGACGGCACCCAGGGCTTGGTTGTCGTCCTGCAGCAGAATGGTGCCAAGATCGAGTGTCGGCTGTCCGTTAAGGGAGAAGCTGACGGTGCGTACTTGTTTTCCTACACTGCTGACGGTCATGGTGAAACTGCCTTTGCCATTGACCTCCTGGCGGATGTTTCCGTCGAGGTCAGACACTGACATGGCGAAAGGCTTGGTCATGTTACCATTCTTATATACGCGTATGGTAGCGTATGGTTCCGTTTCCTGAGTCAAAGAGTCACGTAGTAAACCCTTGACAATGGTGGTTTGTGCGGTAGCAGGCAGGACCATCATGATGGTTAGAACTGCCAGGATAGTTTTTAATGTCTTCATTTTTTTGCGTCTTGTTGATTACTTCGTCGCAAAGGTAGGGTAAAAAACTACAGCCACCAAACGTTTTTCGACGACTTGCTGCATATTCTTCGACCACTTCAAGACCAGGTATCTGATTCTTTCTGGCAGGAGGAGTTATTAGCCTTTCTCTCTTTTTTACATGTAGCCCAGCCATCTGAGGATATCGTTCAGGTTGGCAACGACCATGAGCAGAATGAGCAGTCCGAAGCCTACATATTCGGCCTTGATGAGGAAGTCCTCTGAAGGCTTGCGGCGGGTCACCATCTCGTAGATGAGGAAGAGCACGTGTCCGCCGTCGAGTGCCGGAATGGGCAGAATGTTCATGAAGGCCAGGATGATGGAGAGGAAGGCCGTCATTTCCCAGAAACGGTGCCAGTCCCACGTGGCGGGGAAGAGACTGCCTATGGCTCCGAAACCGCCGAGCGACTTAAAGCCCTTCGAGGTGAAGACGTACTTCAGGTCGCTGACGTACGAGCTCAGCGTGTGGGCTCCGTGGGCGATGCCTGCGGGGAACGACGCCAGGAAGCTGTACTCCTCGTGGTGCTGCTTGTAATCGACGTAGGGGTTGTGGAAGAAGGCTCCCAGGCCGAGCCGGTCTTTCTCCAGGGTGGTCAGCTGTATGCGCAGCGTGTCGAGCGTCTCGGCTCCTGCATGCTGCACGACGAGGGTGGCTGTGGGAAGGGGGGCCTTCAGCTCCAGCTGTTCGCCATTGGCTTTTGGCTCTTGGCTGTTATAGACGTCCTCCATGATGCCTATCTGGTCGGTTATTTCGTTCCACGAGCTGATGGCCACGCCGTTGACGCTCACCACGGTGTCGCCCTTGCGCAGTCCGGCTTTCGCGGGGTTGGTGCCGGCAGCTACGCTATCGACCAGTGCCGGCATAAACGGCATGGCGAAGGCCGGTGTCTCGCTGATCATGTTGAGCAGGTCCAGGTTGCCGGGGGTCTTGACGACGACCTCTTTGCCACTTCGCAGCACGGTCACCTCCTGGGCGTTCGATATGGAGCGCAGCGCGTCGCTCAGGGCAGAGCCCCACTCCAGCGACTTGATGGGTTCGCCGTCGGCCATGATGGGAATGTCGTGGTCCTGAAAACCTAAGGCCTTGGCCTCCTTGTTGAACTTCATGCCCATGGTGGTGTTGCGGGCGGGAATGTAGGTGTCGCCCCACCAGAAGAGCACCATCGAGTAGATGAACAAGGCCAGCAGGAAGTTGACCAGCACGCCGCCAATCATGATGAGCAGGCGCTGCCAGGCCGGCTTGGCCCGGAACTCCCATGGCTGCACGGGCTGTGCCATTTGTTCCTTGTCGAAACTCTCGTCTATCATGCCTGCTATCTTGCAGTAGCCGCCTAAGGGCAGCCAGCCCACGCCGTACTGCGTGTCGCTCTTCTTGGGTTTGAACTTCAACAGGCTGCCGTCCCACTTCCAGATGCTGGGGTCGAAGAACAGGTAGAACTTCTCAACGCGCACGCCGAAAAGCTTGGAGAAGAAGAAGTGGCCACCTTCGTGCAGCAGCACGAGGATGCTGATGGCCAACATGAACTGTAATACTCTGATTAAAAATACTTCCACTTTTGTTATTATTTACGATTTACGGATTTTTAATTTTAATTCAGCTCTCTACGGCTCCTATTAGCTCTGCCGCCACGCGCCGGGCCTCGCGGTCGGTCTCTACATAAACGTCGTAGGTAGGGTTCTTGTCGAAGCCGACGCGCTGCATGGTCTGCTCGATGACCTCACCCATTCGGAGGAACGGGCAGCGGTCTTCCAGGAAGGCACGATTGACCACCTCGTTGGCGGCGTTGACAATGCAGGGCATGTTGCCGCCTTGGTTGATGGCCTCGAAGGCCAGTGCCAGACAGCGGAACTTCCCAAGGTCGGGCTCGAAGAACTCCAGGGGCTGCCGGAACAGGTCCAGACGCTCGCCGCTCAGCGGCAGTCGCTGCGGGAAGGAGAAGGCGTATTGTATGGGCAGTCGCATGTCGGGCACGCCTAACTGAGCCTTCACGGCACCATCCTGGAACTGCACGGCCGAGTGGACGATGCTTTGCGGGTGGACGAGGACCTGAATCTGCCGGGCCTGCACGCCGAAGAGCCACTTGGCCTCAATGACCTCGAAGCCCTTGTTCATCATCGTGGCCGAGTCGATGGTAATCTTGGCGCCCATATCCCACGTGGGGTGGCGCAGGGCGTCGGCCTTGGTGACGCTTTCGAGCTGCTCCATCGAGAACTTGCGGAAGGGACCGCCCGACGCCGTGAGCAGAATCTTCTCTATGGGGTTGTGGTCTTCGCCTATGAGACTCTGGAAGATGGCCGAGTGTTCGCTGTCAACGGGCAGTATGGGCACGCGGAAGTCTTGCGCCAGCTGGCAGATGAGCTCGCCGGCCACGACAAGCGTCTCCTTGTTGGCCAGGGCTATGGCCTTGCGGGCACGTATGGCCCTGATGGTGGGCGACAGTCCGGCAAAGCCCACCATGGCGGTGAGCACCATGTCGATGGGCGAGGCCTCTACTATCTCGTCGAGCGCCCGTGGGCCGGCATATACCTTGATGTCGGGCTGGTCGCTCAGCAGCTGCTTCAGTCGCGGGTAGTGCTGCTCGTTGGCAATGACCACGGCGGCGGGCTTGAAGCGGCGGGCCTGTTCGGCCAGCTGCTCTACGCGGTTGTTAGCCGTCAGCGCATAGACCTCGTACAAGTCCGAGTGTTCCTCAATGACCTGCAGGGCCTGCGTGCCTATGGAGCCCGTCGAGCCGAGTATACATATCTGTTTCTTTTTCATATTTCCAATAATCCTTCTGGGATGTGCATTGTTATCTTTCTGTTTGTCATGTCGATGTCGGTGATGAGGCCGTCGTTGGCAGGAATGAGGCGGCCGTCCTCTAGACAGAAGAGCAGGTTCATCGTCGTATCGTCGATGTCGGCGATGCGGCCCACGGCGGCGGCTCCTTTTGCTTCGACGATGTCGAAGCCTACTAAACTCAGGAGCGAGGGTTGCTCGTCAGCAGGTGCCAACGCGTGGGGAAACCACACGTCGCAGTTGGTCAGCTCGGCGGCGCGCTGCTGCGTGTCTATGTCGCAAAACTTCACCAGGGCCACCGTGTCGGAGCGGAAGCGGTACTCCTCCATGAAGAAGGGTACCAGCAGGCCCTCCACCTCGAGCACGAGGTAGTCGGCCTCCACGCGGTCGAAGACATCGTCGGTGAACTGGAACGTCACCTCGCCCTTCACTCCGTGGGCTTTGCCTATGCGGCCTATTTTGTAGCAGTCTTCTTTCTTGATCATAGGGGTTCTGGGTAATTCTGGGGCTACTGGGTATTTTTTGGTAATTATGGGGCTCGCTTGATGCTTGCGCCTAAGGCGTTGAGTCGTGCTTCTATGTTCTCGTAGCCACGGTCTATCTGCTCAATGTTGTCAATGCGGCTGGT
>DGTH01000176.1:15692-15813 GCA_002393705.1 Prevotella sp. UBA4341
CTATGCCGGCACGTATGTCGGGGCTCGACATGCGTTGAGCCCTGAGCTTCACCTTGCGGTCGTGGCCTACGACGACGGCGCGGTGGGGGTCGCACAGGATGATCTGGGCCCCCATGTCGAT
>DGTH01000176.1:15872-30562 GCA_002393705.1 Prevotella sp. UBA4341
CGATGAGCTTGTCGACGAAGAAGAGGCGGCTCTCGAACATCTTCTGGTGAATGAGTACCGAGCCACGGGCTTGCGTGGCCACGACGATGAGCACCGAGAGCAGGTCAGGCGTCAGGCCCGGCCACGGTGCGTCGGCCAGCGTCATGATGGTGCCGTCAATGAATGAATCGACCACGTAGTGCTTCTGTCGCGGAATGACGAGGTCGTCGTCCTCCACGTCTATCTTGATGCCCAGGCGCCGGAAGGCGTCGGGAATGATGCCCAGCTCGCCGACGGCCACGTTCTTGATGCGCACGCCGTCGCCCACCATGGCTGCCATGCCGATGAAGGAGCCCACCTCAATCATGTCAGGCAGAATGCTGTGGTTAGTGCCGTGCAGCTCCTTGATGCCGTGAATGGTGAGCAGGTTCGAGCCTATGCCCTCTATCTGTGCGCCCATGCTGCACAGCATGCGGCAGAGCTGCTGAACGTAGGGTTCGCAGGCGGCGTTGTAGATGGTGGTGGTGCCTTGGGCTGAGACAGCCGCCATGATGATGTTGGCCGTTCCCGTCACCGAGGCTTCGTCGAGCAGCATATATGCGCCCTTCAGTCGCCTGGCACCTATCTCATAGACGTTGCGCTCCTCTATGTGGCGGAACTTGGCTCCCAGAGCCTTGAAGCCCAGGAAGTGGGTGTCCAGTCGGCGACGGCCTATCTTGTCGCCGCCGGGCTTGGTAATGATGGCCTTGCCCATGCGGGCCAGCAGCGGACCTATCATCAGGACGCTGCCCCTCAGGGCGGCGCACTCGCTGACAAACTCGTCGCTCTCCAAGTAGTCCAGGTTAAGGTCGGAGGCTTGGAAAATGAGCCCCCTCCCCTTTGGGGAGGTTGGGAGGGGTGTCACCTTCACCCCAATCTTCTTCAATAGTTCAATGAGGTTGTTGACGTCGCGTATGTCGGGTATGTTGCTGATGGTGACGGGCTCGCTGGTCAGCAGCGTGGCACTGATGACCTGCAGGGCTTCGTTTTTGGCTCCCT
Source organism: Prevotella sp. UBA4341 (assembly GCA_002393705.1). Taxonomy (GTDB): domain Bacteria; phylum Bacteroidota; class Bacteroidia; order Bacteroidales; family Bacteroidaceae; genus Prevotella. The sequence continues at coordinate 16,890 of DGTH01000176.1, forward strand.
GCGGGATTATGGTTCCTTTTAGCGGATGGCCGCCCTCTATGATAAATGCTGACACCGGGGGGATTTTCGATTTACGGATTGTTCTGTTTACTTCTTGCGCTTCGCCTTAGGCAGCGGTGCCTTGCTCACGGTGCTTGCGTTGAGCGATTCGAAGCGGAACCTGCTCAGGTCTATCTGTATGACGCCGTCCGTGTAGCGGGCCAGGTCGTCGGCCACCTTCTCGTCGTCCATGGAGCCGTGGCCCCAGGTAGCCAGGTCGCGCTTCATCTGGTTGGCCGTCAGCCTGACCAGTTCGTCGCGCTCAGGACCTTCGGGCATGCTTTTCAGCTTCTCGAAGAGCTCGCTGACGAGCTGTCCGTAGTGGCGCAGGTAGTGGTGGTCGTCGCGCTTCTGCAGCTTCACGGGCTGCGGCTTGGTGTGTATCTTCTCTGCCTCGCTGACGTCGTAGGGCCAGTCTATGTCCAGCTCGCGGTGGCTGATGAGGTACAGGTGGTCCCACAGCGTCTGCAGGTAGTTCTCGCTCTCGCGTACTTGCGGGTTCTTGTTCTCCATGAGCCTCACAATGCTCTTGGCGGCGCGCAGGCGCTCTTCTTTCGTCGGCAGCGACACGGCGAGCTCTACCATCTTCTGTACTTCACGTCCGTACTCCGACATGATCATCTTCTCGCGCTGCGTGTTGTAGTCTAATCCTTTTATGTCCATCTTGTTAAAGTAGTTTTTTTGGCATTTTGGCCACAAAGTCCTTCAGGTAGAAGGGTTCGAAGTAGGCCACGTCCTCAAACTGCCCGTTCAGGAAGCGGCGCTCGGCCAGGGGCTGCATCCACTTGGCCAGTGGCTCCACGTCGTCCAGCAGGTGGGCGTTCGGGTGGTTGATGGTGTCCATGCACTTCTTGGCTCCGTTGCCGAAGAAATATACGGGTCCCCGGTCCAGCCACTCGCGGTACGTTTCGTCCGTCACCACGTCGGCCTGAATGGGGCGCACGGGCTTCAGCGCACGGTCGTACAGCGCGGCATATACCTCCATTCTGCGGGCGTCGAGCATGGGGCAGAGTAGTAACCCCTCCCGGCCTCCCCCAAGGGGAGGAGTGCCTTCACGGGCTCCCAGTTCATTCAGGAATTGCTCCCTGAGCAGTACGGGCACGCAGAGCAGCTCGAGCGTGGGCACGCTGATGAGCTTCAGGTCGCGGCCGAAGCAAATGCCTTTGGCCATCGACACGCCAATGCGCAAGCCTGTGTAGGAACCCGGACCGCTGCTTACGGCGACGGCGTCGAACGGTATGGCGTGGTTGTCGGTAAACGAGAGGGCTTCATCGACCATCGTCCCCAACTTTTCGGCGTGGTTCATGCCGCCCCGCTCCACTTGTTCGAAAATGCACTGTCCGTCCTCCGAGACGGCTACCGAGCAAACGTTCGTGCTTGTTTCTATATGCAGTATGCAAGCCATCGTTTCTTTGTCGTCCTATTTATATAATCAAGGTGCAAAGGTACAACTAACTGAGCAAAAAAGCAAATTAATTACGAATTATTATCATTTTCTCCGTTCAAGCAGAATAGTTTTACTGCCGTTTATACACTACTTTCCCGTCGCGAATGACATTAGCGCGGAATTGGGGATTCTTGATTTCTGAGAAAATGTGGGTGTCGAAGAAGTAGGGGATGTGCGATTCGTACAGCTTGTCGTTGAGCATCCGGAGTGTGTGCCGGGAGAGGCGCTCTCCTTTCAGGGACAGGTCAATGTCGGAGGCGCGCCAGTAGTCACCACGGGCGCGTGAACCATAGATGCTTGCCTCCTCAATTTCAGGAATGGAGGCCAGTATCTCCAACAATTCATTGTATGAACGTTCACTTAGTCCGAACATAGTTTCTCCATTTTGTTACGCAATTCTTTCAGTAGGGGATGGAAGGTGTGGACAATGTCATCGATAATGTCAGTTGCAGTGTCCTCGTCATAGACGTGTGATGTCTGGTTTCGTGCATCTATCATATCCATCCAGGCTTCTCCGTTTTCAATAAGAGATAAATTAGTGGCATGTCTTACGACGTCTTTGGAACCGAGTATTTGTAAAATCCCGTTATCTTTTTCGTAGCTCATCATGAGTTTCCAAGCCATTTCGTATGTGAACTCGAAACGCTTAATCAAGCTGTCGCGTTCATACTCGTTCAGTGGCCGTTGGCCTCTGAGGTTGATGACATCCGTCAGCCGGTTGAGCGCGTCCTGAAATGTTTTCAGCCGTTCTGTCCATCGGGGTTTTACTTCATTCATAGTCTTCTTCATGCACATTCCGCTTGCAAAGTTACATGATTTCCCCGATTTCACCAAATTTCCCGCTTGCTTTTTTACGGCTCTTTCACGTAGGGCTTGATTTCCTCAATGATGGCGAAAGGAACGGTGTAGTCAAAAGGCTGTATCACGTTTTGGTAGAACTTGATGCGAATCATGAACTCGTCTTGCAGTTGAGAAGGCTTCTCCAGGCAGCTGATGTCGCAGTCGTTACTGATGCTGATTTCGTAGGAGTACGTCTTGTAATGAAAAGACAGGGCAGAACGCGGGACTTCATCTTTTGTCATCACCTTCCGCAAGTCTCCGGCCAGCTCTCCGTCCAGAATGTTTTTATGGATAAAAGGAAAACCGATAACCAGTTCCTTGATGCAGATACTGTCCTCAAACTCCAGTTTGTCATAAATGTTCTTTTCCTTAAAGATGTTTTGGGGATTATGCGATAACTGATTGAAAGAAAAGTAGTTTTCATAATCAGCACACTCAGCTCTCTTGTCTGATTCGGACAGGCTGACCTTCATCACGATGCTGTCACCTTGGCGTGGGGTGTTGCGCTCAATAATATGAATGGTGTCGCCCGTCTGACGTTTCGACTTGAACGATATTGCGAATGACGTCATGGGCGGAATGGTGGTGGGCTCCTTTATGCGATGGTTGCCGACTCTCACTTTCGGCTGTATCCACTCTCCGTCATAAAAGACGGCGAATGACTTTTCCGACAAATTCCACAACGTGTCCTGGCGCATATACTGATGGACAAAGAAGCGGCTCTTCTTCTTCGTCTTCGGATATTCCATAATCGACACCACGGTCTTACCACAGCCTTCAGGGACATCTGTGGCTATGTTTTTCTGGCTGATGAGCCAATGGGGAACAGAACAGGAACACAAGGCAATTCCTAAAGTGATGGCGGTGTATCTGACGGCTTTCTTGTCCATAAGCTTCTTACTTTCGGTTTTAAGGAAATAATGTTCCTCGCCACAAAAGTAATGCTCCAGCATGAAACTTCCAAGGCGCATAACAATTTTTATGACTATTTAAACAGTCAGACTGGGTAGGGCAGACAGGTGGCTACCCCTTAGGAAACTGGTAGTTTATGTCAGGGTAACGGGTAGTTTCCCCGGGGGTATCAGGAATTCAGCGGCCGCTGAAAAGTATTTCAACGCCCGCTGAAAACCTATATTGCCTTTCTTCTGCAAGAACGTACAGAAATAGAAGGTTTTTGCAAAGGTACGGAAAAATAGCGACAAATGCAAGTTTTTCGCATTTTTTCTTCTGTCATTTTTGGGGAATATGAATATTTGCCGTACCTTTGCACTCTCATTATATATACTGCAAAAAGACGATATGATACAATCAATGACAGGCTACGGCAAGGCGGTCGTGGCCTACAAGGACAAGAAAATCAACGTAGAGGTGAAGTCGCTGAACTCCAAACAGCTCGACCTTCAGACGCGCATTGCCCCGCTTTACCGTGAGAAGGAGATGGAGCTGCGCCAGATGGTCAGCGAGGCGCTGGTGCGCGGCAAGGTGGATTTCTGCATCTGGATAGAGAAAGACACCCTGGTCGATGCCACGCCCGTGAACGGGGCGCTCATCGAGAACTACTACCAGCAGCTGAAGACCATTACGCAGCGTACCGGCATACCTGAACCACAAGACTGGCTGCAGACGCTGATGCGCATGCCCGACGTGCTGACGAAGACCGAGGTTGAGGTGCTCGACGAGCAGGAGTGGCTCGTAGCACGCCAGGCCGTCAGCGAGGCGCTCGCCGCGCTGCTGAGCTTCCGTAGGCAGGAGGGTGCCGCGCTGGAGCGTAAGTTCAGCGAAAAGATAGACAAAATTGAGCAGCTGCTCCGCGACATCGAGCCGTGGGAGAAACAGCGGGTAGAGAAGATTCGCGGGCGCATCATCGACGGCCTGAAGCAGATTCCCGAAGCCGACTACGACAAGAACCGCCTGGAGCAGGAGCTCATCTACTACATAGAGAAACTGGACATCAGCGAGGAGAAGCAGCGCCTGGCCAACCACCTGAAGTACTTCTGCGAGACCATGGCCGAGCCCGGGGGCACGCAGGGCAAGAAACTGGGCTTCATAGCTCAGGAAATGGGCCGCGAAATCAACACCACGGGCTCGAAGTCGAACCAGGCCGAGATGCAGAACATCGTGGTCAAGATGAAGGACGAACTGGAGCAGATCAAGGAGCAGGTGCTGAACGCGCTGTAAACCCCTCCCGACCTCCCCAAAAGGGAGGAGGGCCTTCACGGACAAGTTATGTAATGGTAAATCATCATTGAGGTAGATGGAGGTTATCATCAGCCAGAGGAGCAACAGCAGCAAGATGCGGAACGTTCAGCATTTCTTCAGCAGGAGGGCTTCTCGGTCATCCGTTTTACTAATGAAGAAGTATTAGGCAATATTGATGAAGTATTAGAAAACATAAAGTCAAAGCTATGAATAAAGAAAACAGAGAACCCCGTCAAAGCCCTCCTCCCCTCTGGGGAGGCCGGGAGGGGTCTTCGGAGAGGTTGCCAGGCAGGTTATTAATCTTTTCTGCTCCTTCGGGTAGCGGCAAGTCAACCATAGTGCAATGGCTTATGATGGAGCATCCGGAGCTGAAGCTGGCTTTCAGCATCAGCTGTACGTCTCGTCAGCCACGCGGCACCGAGCAGGACGGCGTTGAATACTTCTTCCTGTCGGAAACGGAATTTCGTGAGCGTATAGGGCGGGGCGAGTTCTTAGAGTACGAGGAGGTCTATCAGGGACGCTTCTACGGCACGCTGAAGTCGCAGGTAGAACGCCAGTTGGAGGCCGGCCAGAACGTGGTGTTCGACGTTGACGTGAAAGGGGGCGTGAACATCAAGAAGTTCTATGGTGACCGTGCTTTGAGCCTTTTCATCCAGCCCCCCTCTATAGCCGAGCTGCGCCGCCGCTTGGAGGGTCGTGCTACCGACAGCCCCGAGGCCATTGAGCAGCGACTGGCCAAGGCCGAATACGAACTGACGTTTGCCAGACAGTTCGACAAGGTGGTGGTCAACGATGACCTGGCACAGGCTAAACAGCTTACGCTGGAGATAGTGAGGGATTTTTTAACCCCTCCCGACCTCCCCAAAGGGGAGGAGGGCCTTCATGGGCTCCGGAAATAAACAACAATGCGTATGGGTAGTACAACAGGAAGTCCGTCAAGGCCCTCCTCCCCTTTGGGGAGGCCGGGAGGGGTATCAGTCGGCCTCTTCGGCGGCTCGTTTAACCCTATTCATGTGGGGCATGTCGCTTTGGCAAAGGCACTACGTGAACATTGCCATTTGGACGAAGTATGGCTCATGGTGTCGCCCCAGAATCCGTTGAAGCGGCAGGCTGATTTGTTGGACGACCGGCAGCGTTATGAGATGGCACAGCTGGCACTTCGCAACGTGGAGGGGGTGAGAGCCTCTGACTATGAGTTTCAGTTGCCACGGCCGTCCTATACTTGGAACACGCTGCAGCACTTGCGACAAGATTTCCCCGAGACGACGTTTACGCTGATTGTAGGCGGTGACAACTGGGCTCATTTTGAACGCTGGTATCATTGGAAAGATATTCTCAGGAACCACCGTGTGGTAGTATATCCTCGTGCCCCGTACCCCGGGACCATAGAACTGCCGCTCATGGATGTGTCAAGTACCGATATCCGTCATCGAATCCGTACCGGCCAGTCTGTTGACGGACTGGTACCGGAACCGGTAGTAACCTATATCGAGGAACATCATCTGTATGCAGAGTAATACCGGCACGGGTCAACAGACTCCTCTTTGGGAACGGTTATTGGAAGTTCCCTTCCGTCCTATTCGTGAGAACCTCGTGTTCTTCGTCTGCATGTTTGCGCTGGGCTATTTGTGTACGCAGTTGCAGATAACCCTGCACTTGGCTGGTGCCAAGCCCTACGAGCTGTCTGCCCCAGAGTTGTACTTCGACCTTTACGTGCTTTGTTGCCTGCTGTTGCTTGTTCCCCAAAAAGTGCGCCCTTACGTGCGCTGGGTGGTTGCCCTGGTGCTTTATGCCATCGCCTTGGTCGATATGTTCTGCTACGTACGCTTCGAATCGACCCTCACCCCCACCATGCTCATGCTGGCCTTAGAGACCGACGGCCGCGAGACCTCGGAGTTCTTCCGCTCCTACGTCGGCTGGGACCTGCTCTTCACCAAGTTTGGCTGGCTGCTTCTGGTGATGGCCGCCCACTTGGGGTGGGCGGCTTCTAGGGCTTCTAGGGCTTCTAGGGCTTCTAGGGCTTCTATGGCCTCTATGGCTTCTGGGGCTTCTGGGGCTTCTAGGGTTTCTATGGCCCATTGGCCTTACGCCATCCTGGCTGCTGGCTTGCTGGCGGTCTGTGCTGTCGTTGTCTGGCCCAACAAGACGGCCATGTGGAGGCTCTTCAGTCACGACACCATCGGCCAGGTAGAGCACGACCTGACGCGCAAGGACTGTGCCAACCTCTACTTGCCCGTCTATAGGCTGGCCTTCAGCCTCTATGCCAACCATTTGGCGGCCCGCCAGGTCAGCCAGCTGGATGTAGCACGCCAGCACATCGTTGTGGATAGCTGCTCGCATCTTACACCCAACATCGTGCTCATTATCGGCGAGAGCTACAACCGCTACCACTCGCAGCTCTACGGCTACGACATGCCCACCACGCCTCGGCAGCTGGAGCGTGCCAAGGACAGCTCGCTCGTGGTCTTCACCGACGTGGTGGCTCCGTGGAACCTTACGAGCTACGTCTTCAAGCACTTTCTTTCGCTGCATGCCGTGGGCGACGCGGGCGAGTGGTGCGACGCGCCCCTCTTCCCCGAGGTGTTCCGCAAGGCGGGCTATAGGGTCGCGTTTCTTACCAACCAGTTCATGTCGAAACCCACGGAGAAGGTTTATGACTTCAGCGGAGGCTTCTTCCTGAACAACCCCAAGCTCAGCTCGCAGCTCTTCGACGAGCGTAACCCGCAGCTCTTCACCTACGATGAAGGCTTGCTGTCGTACTACGACCAGATGACCCGTGACGACCGCCCCGCGCTGACCATCTTCCACCTCATGGGCCAGCACCTGGACTACTACGCCCGCTACCCCAAGAACCGCCGCCACTTCAAGCCTGCCGACTACCACCGGCCCGACCTCAGCCAGAAGCGGCTGGGCGTGCTGGCCGACTACGACAACTCGCTGCTCTATAACGACTCGGTGGTCAACGAGGTGCTGCGGCGTTACGAACAGCAGGATGCCGTAGTCATCTACATGCCCGACCACGCTGAAGAAGCCCACAACCCGCCACGTCCCATGTATGGCCGCCTGCACTCGGTGCAGATAGACTACCGCCTGGCACGCGAGGAGTTTGAGATTCCCTTCTGGATATGGTGTTCGCCCCTGAACCGCGAGCGCCACCCCCACATCTACGAAGCCGTCAGGGCGGCACGTCAGCGTCCTTTTATGACCGACAACCTGCCCCACCTGTTGCTACGGCTGGCCGGCATCCATAGCCCCCTCTACCGTCCGCAGTACGACCTGCTCTCCACGCAGTTTGACAGCCTGCGCCCCCGCCTGCTGAAGAACCAGAAGGACTATAACAAGTTGAAGGTAGAGCGTTGAGTGCAATAAATCGAAAATCCGTAAATCGTAAATATACAAAGGTGTTAACACGAAAAGAATGTTCAGCCCTGCGCGGCATAGCCATCCTCGGCATCATGCTGCATAACTACTGCCACTGGTTGCGCGTGGCCGTCAAGGAAAACGAGTTTACCTTCTCCGAGGCCAACAATGAGCGGTTGCTCAGCGTGCTCGCCGACCCTGACTGGAATCTGCCCATCCACCTGCTTTCCTACTTCGGCCACTACGGCGTGCCCCTTTTCCTCTTCCTCAGCGGCTATGGGTTGGTGAAGAAATATGAAACCCCTACAACCCCTCCCTGCCTTCCCAAAGGGGAGGGGTTTGCGGGCTGGTGCAGGCTCCACTACCTCAAACTCTTCCGCATGATGATTGTGGGCTTCGTGCTCTTCCTCGTGGTTGACAACGTGACGCCTGGCGCCCACCGTTACCAGTTGCTCGACGTGGTGGCCCAGCTGCTCATGTTCAACAACCTGCTGCCGTCGCCCGATAAGGTCATCTGGCCCGGGCCGTTCTGGTTCTTCGGGCTGATGATGCAGCTCTACATCGTCTATCGGCTGCTCGTCTGTCGTCGCCATTGGGGCTTTGTCGTGGGGCTTATCGCCCTCTGCTGGCTGGTACAGCTGCCCTTCCTCGGCGATGTAGCCACGCTAAACTGGCTGCGCTACAACTGCGTCAGCGGCATGTTGCCCTTCGGGCTCGGCGTGCTGGCGGGGCGCTACGGCGGACGGTTATGTTTACCTGGCGGGAAAACCGCTGGGCGCTCTGGGGACGGGGATGCCACCGGGCACTCTGGGGGCGCTGTGTCAGTGGCGCTGCTGGTGCTGGGCGTGCTTTTGGCGGTGGCGGGGTGCTTGCTCTCGGCCCATACCTGGCTGTGGGTGCCGGCGTTGGTCGTCGTGGCTGGTGTAGGCCTGGTGAAGCTGCTGCCGCAGTGGCTCATGGAGTGGCTCGTCTGGACGGGCGGCATTTCGGCTGCCATGTTTGTGGCCCACCCCGCACTGCGTAAGCTCTTCATCCCCATCTCTCATCGCGGCGACCTCTGGACGGGGTTGCTGCTCTACGTCGTAGCCACGGTGTTCGTGTCATGGCTCGTTCAACTCGTTATTGACAAGATGCCCAAGCCACAGTCATGAAGCCCGTATCACTGCACGACCTGAGCCGCTTTCGCGGCGAACTGATGGGCGTGGCCATGCTCGCCGTCATGATGTTCCACGTGGGCTTTACGCGTCACGATACCTTCTGGTTCTGCGTCAACCGCTGCGGCAACGTTGGCGTCGATATGTTCCTCTTCCTCAGTGGCATTGGCCTCTGGTACGCCTGGACGAAAGCCCCCTCTTTGGGCGAGGGGTGGGGGAGGCTTCCTCTGTTTTACCGCCGCCGCTTTCAGCGCATTTACCCTGCCTGGCTGATGCTCTCCAGCCTTTACTATATACCTCTATATATAAAGGGCAAGTTCACGCTGTGGCAGACCGTGGGCAATGTGCTCATAGGCTGGCGCTTGTGGAGCGGCTTCGTCGATGAGTTCTGGTTTATCCCCATGATTCTGGTCTTCTACCTCGTGGCCCCGTTCTATATGAAGCTCATTCAGAATCGTCCTGTGTGGCGGTGGCTGCCGTTGGTGGCTATGGTGTTCTGCGTACTGCTGCAATACTGGAAACCGCTCAACACATCCCTGGGACACCTGGAAATCCTGTTCAGCCGTGTGCCTATCTTCTTGCTCGGCATAAATGCCGGTCTGTGGGTGAAGGAGGAACGGCAGTTGCCAGCTGACGCCCTGTGGTTGCTCCTGCTCACTTTTGTGCTGAGTTTGGGCGTATGCGTGAATTTCGAGAACGGACTGCGGGGCCGCTTCCCGCTGTTCCTGGAGCGTATGGTCTATATACCGCTCAGCATGTCGGCCCTCCTGCTGTTGTCGAGAGCTTTTTCACGTGCTCCGCAGTGGCTGCTGAAGACCTTGGCCTTCGTCGGCTCGCTCAGTCTGGAACTTTATCTTGTTCATGTTAACTTTGTGCTGAAGTACCTGCGACCGCTCGACCTGGGCTTCTGGCTTACGCTGCTGCTCATGACGGCCGCGTCGCTCGCCTTGGCCTGGCTGGTGCATCGGCTCTTATCCTTACTGATAAAACAATGAAGAAACTCTTAGTATTCGACTTCGACGGCACGCTGACTACGCGCGACACGTTTCTGCTCTTCATTCGCTACGCCTGCGGAGAGGGGGCTTTCCTTCGTGGCATGCTGCGCTACGGTCTGCAGTTAGTGCTCATGAAGCTGCGTCTCCTCAATAACAACAAGGTCAAGGAGCGCGTCTTCAGTCACTTCTTCCGTGGCTGGTCGGAGCAGCGCTTTACGGAGTGTGGCCGTTCCTTTGCCCGTCAGTATCGTCACATCCTCCGTCCGGACACTGTCACCATCCTGCAAAAGGTTCAGCAGGAGGGCAACCACGTGCTCATCTGTACGGCCAGCATCGTGCAGTGGGTGCAGCCCTTCTTCCCAGAAGTAGAGGTGGTGGGGACGGAACCCGAAACTCTCCAACCCCTCCCGGCCTCCCCAAAGGGGAGGGGTGCCTTCACGGACTCCGATGCCGGCGCCCGCGTCTTGACCGGGAGGTTCAGTACCCCCAACTGCTACGGCCCAGAAAAGGTACGCAGACTAAAGGAATATTTAGGAAATACGGACCCCATGAAGGCCCACCTCCCCTTTGGGGAGGCCGGGAGGGGTTGTAGGGATTCTGCTATCATTGCTTACGGCGACAGCCGTGGCGACCGTGAACTCTTGGCATGGGCCGACGAAGGAATCATGGTTAAATAGTTAATTAGTCAAATAGTAAAATAGTAAAATGGTCAAATAAGAAGATGAAGACATTGTTTAAGATTCTTAAGTTATTGGTCGTAAGGCCCGGCGAGTGGTTGGCCTCTACGCCCCTGATGTTGTATATGACGTGGCTCAACTACTTGCTGGTCAGCAAGTATGCCGACATCTTCATGCACACGCAGAAGACCACCGACTTCTTCGACAACTTCCGCCTCTCGGGCTTCGACTCGCTCATCTACAGCACGCTGACCCAGTGGCACCTGGCCTTCTTCGTACACCGTCACCCTCTGCTGGCCGAACTGCTCTGGCCGCTCACCCAGCTGAACGCCCTGCTCTATGCCTGCACGGGGCTGAACCTGGCTCAGGTCATTGTGGCCGCGATGCTCCTCGTCTTTGCCCTCTACGCCTTTGTCTTCATCCGCCGTACCCTGCGCGAAGTGGTAGGCCTGGGCCGTATCGATGCCAACCTGTTGACGTATCTGACGTTCTCGTTTGCCTACGTCACGCTGACCTACATCGTGCCCGACCACTTTTCACCCTCCATGACGCTACTTACGCTGACCATGTACCTGGCCGGCAAGAAGATGAAGAAGGGCAAGCAGTTTACCGTCGTGCAGACCGTCGTGCTCTTCCTGCTGACGGCTGGCATCACGATGAGCAACGGCGTGAAGACCTACATCATGGCGCTCTTTACCAATGGCCGCCGCTTCTGGAATCCCAAGTATTTGTTCTTTGCTGTGCTTCTGCCTGTTGCTGCCATCTGGGGCTACGCCCAGTGGCGCTACACCACCATCATCGAGCCCCGCGAACAGAAGAAGGCGGCCGAGCGGCGTGCTCAGAGTGCCGCCGAACTGCAGGCCTACGAGAAGGCTGTGGCCGACACCGCGACGACGTTCCTCGACTCGGCCTCCATCAAGCTGGAGGCCAAGCGGCGTTATCAGCACTACCTCTGGCAGGTGCACGAGCGGAACATGAAAGACCCCTGGAATGCGCATAAGGGAAAAACCATCAGCAAGACGGGATTCCTGTCTTGGACTGACATCTCTACGCCCCGCTGGGACAGCACGGTGGAGAACCTCTTAGGCGAAAGCCTGCAGCTGCACCAGGACAACCTGCTGGAGGACACCCTGCGCTCGCGGCCCGTCATCATCAACTATCGCTACTGGTTCAACTATGTCGTCGAACTGCTGCTCGTGCTGCTCTTCTTGGGTGGCCTCTGGTATGGCTGGCGTAGCTGTTTCCTCTGGATGCTGCTCTCCTGCATGGCCTTCGACCTCGCGCTGCACCTCGGCCTGGGCTTCGGTCTGAACGAGGTCTATATCATGACGGCCCACTGGGTCTTCGTCGTGCCCGTGGCCATCAGTTTCCTGATACATGAAAAGAGAGGATTGGCCCATCTGGGCCTGCGCCTTTTGGTCACGCTGCTTACGCTGTGGCTGTGGGGCTGGAACGGCTGGCTGCTCGCGGGCTACCTTTTAGCGTGACTTCCGCCTGAGCCACCACTTGTACCAGCGGACGGGCCAGCAGGCCAGTCTTGGCGGCAAGGCAATGACCAGGCGGTCGGCCCAGGGCAGTCCGCTGAGGTCTTGGCGGCGCAGGTCTTTATAGTAAGCCTGAAACACATCAAACTGCCGCTGCTCCAGGAATACTTCGTAGAGTTTGAGTCGGTTCAATCGGTAACCCTTCTCAAAGCGCTGCCACGTGGGGCGTAGCGTCAGCTCCAGCTCCTGGTCGTGCAGTTTGATGCGCTCGAGCCCCATCTGCCGGTTGTTGGGCAGGCCTTCGTTGTAGTGATAGACCACGTCGCCAATGAAATAGACCTTCGGGCGCTTGACCAAGCACTTTATCTGCATCAGGATGTCCTCGCGCTCCACGACTTCACGCGGCGTTGTAAGACAGCCGTCGAGCAACTCGCGCCGGAAGATGACTCCCCAGAGAATGCAGAAGGGGTTGCGTACGGCCAGCAGGTCGTCAACCATCGTGAAGGGGTCCTGCCATCCGCGACGGCCGGAGTCGCCCAGACGGCCCTTCTGCGTCACGTAGCAGCCCACCACCTCGTCGGCCTGCGTCTCTTCTATGGCCGCATGGAGCACCCTCATGGCGTGGGGCAGCAACATGTCGTCAGCATCGACAAACATGATGTAGCGCCCTCGGGCTTCCTCTACGCCCCGCCTCCTGGCCGCCGTCACGCCGCCGTTCTTCTGGTGTATGACGCGGATGCGCTGGTCTTTTGCTGCCATGCGGTCGCACAAGTCGCCTGAGCCGTCGGTGCTGCCGTCATCGACGGCTATGAGCTCGAAGTCCTGGAAGTCTTGCTCCAGCAGACTCTTCAGACAGGCTTCTACGTATGCCTCCTTATTATATATAGGTATGACGATGGACAGCTTCATGGCTTGTTACGCTTTAAGATGAAGTTGATGCACTCGTCCAGAATTCTGACCCGCAGCAGTTTCATGAGGCCCACGTAGAGCAGACCGGCCATGACGACTCTGGCGGCCAGCAGCCCATAGACGTTGGTCAGTGGCTGCGTTACCCACCACGTCAGCACCATGATAATCAGACTGATGCAGCCGAAGGGCAGCGTGTCCTTCAGCATGTCGGCCAGCCTGATGCCTATGAGCCGTTTGGCATACAGCTGCCAGACGCAGAGCCAGAGGATGTTGAAGACGGTGTAAGTCCAGACCACCGTGATGATGCCCTCGCGGTAGGTCATCAGGATGAGCAGCAGCTGCAGCACAATCTGCACCACGTTCAGCCACATGTTCAAGGCACCGCGTCCCTGGCTGATGACGAGGTTCTTGTAGAGCGAGTAGAACGGTATGAAGGCACCGCCAATGCAGAGAATGCGCAGCAACGGCACACAGCCCTGCCACTTCGCCCCGATGGTGGCCAGGATGAACTCCTCGGAAACCATAGAGAGACCCAACAGGGCCGGAAACGACACAAAGGCCGTAAAGCG
>DGTH01000104.1:0-5337 GCA_002393705.1 Prevotella sp. UBA4341
GGGTGTCATCATGCTGATTGGTCTGTTGGCCAAGACGGCCATCCTGATTACCGAGTTCGCCACCGAGCGCCGTGCCCAGGGCATGAGTATCGTGGATGCCGCCTTCGAGGCTTGTAAGGAGCGTCTGCGTCCTATCCTGATGACCGTCGCCACGATGATCATCGGTATGGTGCCCCTCGTCATCGAGGGTGGCGCAGGTGCCAACGGTAACCGTGCACTCGCCCTTGGTGTCATCGGCGGTATGAGCATCGGCACCGTCGCCCTGCTCTTCGTCGTACCGGCATTCTTTATTGTATTCCAGAAACTGCATGAGCGGTTCCAAGGGAAGGAAGTGAAGAGTGAAGAATGAAGAGTGAAGAATTTGCTACCGCTATTCCCGTTGCAGTTAATTATGAATTTTGAATTATGAATTACAAGAATATCTTTATTGCAGTGGCTGCGAGCCTGATGCTCACAGGCTGCGGTTTATATGACAAGTACGAGCAGAAGGTGGAAACGCCCGCCAACGTCTTTGGCACCGATGCCGCTGTGCTTGGTGCTTCCAATGCCGATGGCACGGGAAGTATTGCCCAGATGTCGTGGCGTGAGTTCTTTACCGACCCGCTGCTGCAGCAACTCATTGAGCAGGTGTTGGCCAACAATACCGACCTGAACTCCGCACGTTTAACCGTAGAGAAGAGCCAGGCCTCGCTGAAAGCTGCCAAGATGGCCTACCTGCCGGCACTCAGCTTTGCGCCCCAGGGTACATTGGCTAAGTTTGACAAGAATCCATGGTCGAAGACTTACAACCTGCCGTTGCAGCTGTCCATGGACATTGATGTGTTCGGTTCCATTACTAACAAGAAGCGTGCGGCAAATGCCGTACTCCTGCAAGCTCAGATGCAGCAGGAGGCCATACGTGCCAACCTCGTCTCAGTCACTGCCCAGCAGTACTTCTTGTTGCAGGTGCTCGACCGCCAACTGGAAATTCTCACCATGACCGACAGCATTTGGAACAAGTCACTCGAGACGGAACAGTCACTGTGGGAAAACGGTAAGGCGTTTAGCACTGCTGTCAACCAGATGGAGGCTTCTTATCTCAATGTGAAGACGCAGATTGTGGATACTCGCCGTAACATCCGCTCTGTAGAGAATGCCCTCTGTGAGTTGATGGCTGCCACCCCACAGCACATCAACCGGCAGAAGTGGGGCAGCTCAATTCTGCATCATGTAGATGCACAGGGTGATGCCGAACAACGCATGTTTGACACCAAGTACCTGAAACTTGGCGTGCCTGCCATGATGCTGGAGAACCGTCCTGACATCCGCATGGCCAACCACGCTATGGAGGAGGCTTTCTACAACACGCAGGCTGCCCGCTCAGCCTTCTTCCCCAGCATTAACCTCAGCGGTTCTGCCGGATGGACTAATTCTGCCGGTGGCATCGTCATTGATCCGGGCAAGCTGTTGTTCAGTGCCATTGGCTCGCTCACACAGCCCATCTTTGCCCGTGGCAAGCTGAAGGCTAACCTGAAAATCAACCAGCTGACTGAGGAAGACCTGCAGAAGAAGTACGTGCAGACGGTCATCAATGCCGGCAACCAGGTGAACGAGGCCATGGCCGACTGTCAGGCTGCCCGCGAGAAGCACCAGTACCTAACCCGCCAGGTGGAGGTGCTGCGTCAGGCCTATACCGGCACGCATGAACTGATGGACAACGGCAAGGCCAGCTACCTCGAAGTGCTGACGGCCCAGGAGTCGCTGCTTGACGCACAGCTCGGGCAGGCCATGAACATGTATGATGCTGCCGAGGCGGTCATTGCTTTGTATATCGCCCTGGGCGGAGGTTCAAAGTAAAAAGTATCAACTAAAAAAAGGCCGAAAGTATTGCACTTTCGGTTTTTTTTGTGTATCTTTGTCACCTGATATAAGAATTTAGGGTCATGAGAAAGATAGTGATGATTCTTATAGCCGTACTTATGAGCAGTATGGCTGCAAGTGCTCAGACAGACAGCACAGCCGTCGGAAGGAAAAAAGTGGCTGTCGTGCTTAGCGGCGGTGGGGCAAAAGGTATGGCTCACATCGGTGTGCTGAAAGTGCTGGAACGCGCAGGCATTCCTATTGATATTGTTACAGGCACGTCGATAGGCAGCATCGTCGGTGGACTTTACGCCATCGGCTACAATGCCCATTCGCTTGACTCAATGGTCAGGGCACAGGACTGGAGCTACATTATCACCGACAAGGAGGACTTGCGCAACCAGAGCCTGAACGACTTGCGGAAACACAATACTTACCTGTTCAGTATGGGCTTGAAATTTGGCAAGCGTGATGTCAATGCCGGTGGTCTCATCAAAGGTAAGAACCTGGCAGAGCTGTTTCAACATCTTTGTATCGGTTATACTGATTCGCTGGACTTCAGTCGTGACTTGCGCATACCCTTTGCCTGTGTGGCTACCAACATCATGGACAATAGCGAAGTGGTGTTCCACAGCGGACGCCTGCCGCAGGCCATGCGTGCCTCAATGGCCATACCCGCAGCCTTCTCGCCGGTGAGAATAGGCGACATGGTGTTAGTTGACGGAGGCTTGAAGAATAACTATCCTGTTGATGTGGCGCGCGAAATGGGTGCCGATATTGTTATCGGCATCACCCTCTCAGGAAAGCCTAAGAAGGCAGAGAACGTGTCGGGCACCATGAGCATCGTCGGCCAGATTATCGACGTGAACTGTGTCAACAAGTACGATGAGAACAAAGCCATCACCGACCTCTGGATGAATGTGGACCCTCACGGCTATTCTACTGCAAGTTTTTCGGCAGAGGCTATTGACTCATTAGTGCGTTATGGTGAGGAGGAGGCCATGCGCCACTGGGACGAAATCATCGCCCTGAAGAAGCGCATAGGCATCGACGAGACGTTCCGTCCAACCATCTATCATCCCTTACGTCCGAATGCCATGACCGAGCGGCAGCGCATTGTTGGTATTTCCTTTGAGAACATGACGGCACCTGCTGAACGCTTCTTGAAGCAGAAATTCCATCTTCAGAAGATTGACAGCATTGACGCTCAGCTGGAACAGGAGATGACCACGTCCATGCGTATGGACCTGTTCTACCAGACAGCTGAATGTCGGCTGGTGCCCGAGGGTGACGGTGTCCGTGTCGTCCTGACGGCAGGCGACCGTAAGTCGTTGCAGCTGCATGCCGGTGTGCGTTACGACAATGAGGAATATGCCACGTTGCAGTTAGGACTTGATATTCCTTTAAAAACAGCCATACCTGTCAGCACCGACATTACACTGCGTCTGGGCAAGCGCCTGATGGCGCGTGGTGAGGTGACCGTCCACCCACGGAGTTTCACCCGTCCCACGTTCAGCTATACCTTCCGTCGGAACGACGTCGATGTGTATATGGATGGAGACCTTGATTATAACATCCGCTATAACCAGTTCCAGGCAGAGTTCCTGCCGTTCAACTTTTACTTACGCCATTTCAACTTCCAGTTAGGGCTGCGCTGGGACTATATGCACTATCGCAACAAGCTGGGCTCAGATGACGCCATGCAGGTGAAGCTCGAGAACGAGCACTTCTTCAGCTATCGCGTAAGAACGGAATACAACAGTGAGGACAACTGGTATTTCCCCACACGCGGTGCGCGGTTTAATGCGGAATATGCCTATCTGACCGATAACTTTGCCAAACTGGATGACGGGGCAGGGATGAGTGAGGTAAGTGCCAACTGGCGTATGTCGTTCACCTTTGGCAGCCGGTTTACCCTGCAGCCGATGCTCTATGGCCGCCTGCTCTTCGGCAGCACCGTGCCGCCCGTTTTTGGGAACACCATGGGCGGTGACTGGTTTGGACACTATGTCGAACAGCAGATGCCCTTCGCCGGCATTGGTAACATGGAGTATGTTGACCACCAGTTTGTGGCTGTACAACTGCAGGCCCAACAGCGTATAGGAGGCAACTATTATGTGCTGCTCCGTGCAGCCGCTGCGCAGCAGGCCGACAAGGTGAACCGACTCTTAGACCGCCGTACGCTGCTTGGTGTTCAGGCCGCCTTCTACTATAATACAATTGCCGGTCCTGTCGGGGCTTCACTGGGCTATAGTAACCGTACAAAGAAACCTTACTTCTTCCTGAATCTGGGATATGAATTTTAGTGTTTTATGAAAAGATACCTATTGGTGGTAGTGACTGCCCTCTCAGTCACGGGACAGGTGAATGCGCAGGGTTTATGGCGCACGCTGGGACGTGTTGACAGCCTGCTGTCGGAACGATATCAGCATGGTAATATTGACACTACGTATATTACGCGTCCGCAGACGAAATGGACTGTTATGGGACGACTCAACGTGTCGGGAGCAGCGTTGGAGACGGAGGGAGTAGATACGGGCACCCCGTTCCATTCAAGGATGTACGCCGATTATAAATCGACGCTTAGCGTTGGTTTGCGGTATCTGGGCGTTTCGCTCTTCCTCAGTCTGAACCCTGCCAAGATGATGGGCGATTACAAGGATTTTGAGCTGAACCTCTGTTCGTACGGCAACCGCTGGGGCTTTGAATTCATCTATCAGAACGCCCAGAACTTTACAGGCTGGTATGAAGACGACCAGACACCGCGTGTTGACCTGCCTTCTGATGTGCTCTCGCTGAAGTCGCTGAACGTGAATGCCTATTATGCCTTCAATAATCGGCGGTTCTCTTATCCGGCAGCATTCTCACAGAGTTACATACAGCGCCGCTCGGCTGGCAGTTTTCTGCTGGGCATTTCGGGACAAGGGCAAAAGGCAGAGACCAATGCAACACAACAGTCAGTCCTTAAGGTTACGAATATCGGCCTCGGTGCCGGCTACGGCTACAACTGGGTGCCAGGGCGCAACTGGCTTCTTCACCTGTCGGTGCTCCCTACGTTCATCGTCTATAGCCACACGTCACTCACGGTCAACGATAACCGCATTCCGCTTGACTACCACTTCCCCGAAGTCATCATTACCGGTCGTGGCGCCATTGTCCGTCAGTTCGGCAGGTTCTTTGTAGCCGCCACCATGGTGTATAACTATTCGAACATCGGCGACCGTGACCAGCTGGCTGTTTACAATGCCAAGTGGCGTGCCAGGCTGTCTGTTGGCTATAGGTTCTGAAAATAGTAGCACGTGAAGATGAGCAATAACCGTCCGCTGTGGGCACATCGTCAGCGGCCAGGTCCTGCCGCCACTCGCTGCTGCCGTAGTACAGGCTCAGCTCACGCAGGGACTCCTCAGCCTCCTCGTATTGGTCAAGGGCCGCCGAAAGCTCCCTTACGGCCGCAGCCGCCCGGTCCAGGTGCTGCTCCATCTGCATAATCCGTTCTGT
>DGTH01000104.1:5535-16746 GCA_002393705.1 Prevotella sp. UBA4341
GTGCCCTGCACGTACTCGTCGAGCTTGACGAAACGCTTGAACACCTCCTGCTGCTTGTCCTTGGGTATGCCGGCACCGGTGTCTTCGCAGTAGATGTAGAGCTGCGCTTCCTGCGGGGAAGCCGCCGTACGCTCTAAGCGGTAGCCCACGCGGATGTGGCCTTCGCGGGTAAACTTGACGGCGTTGGTCACGAAGTTGGTGATGATCTGTTGTATGCGGGCCATGTCGAGCGTCGTCTTGAGCGAGGGGTAGGGGTTGTCCTTGATGAAGGAGAGCCCCGGCTCGGTGACGCGCTTCTCGAGCATGAGGCAGATGTCGTCGAAGGCCACAGCAAAATCGACGGGTGCCGGACTGATGGAGCTTGGCCCGTCGGTGATGGTGGATGCCTCGAAGATGTCGTTGATGAGGCGCACGAGCATGTCGCAGGCATTGCGCACAATGCGTATGTACTCGGTGCGCTCCTCGGGGGCTGTGGTCATGCGCAGCACGTCGGTGAAGCCCATGATGGCGTTCAGCGGGGTGCGCAGCTCGTGGGTCATGGAGGCCATGAAGCCGCTCTTCAGCTGGCCGGAGGCCTTGGCCCGCTCGGTGACCTCGGTAAGCTCGCGGCGCAAGAGGGTGGAGCGTGTCAGGTTGTAGGATATGCCTCGGTGGCCTATGATGTGGCCGTCAGCATCGTAGAGCGGCGTTGATTTCATGTTGTACCAGCTCTCGCCACTGCCTATGGGGTCGTCGGTGAAGTGGAACACGGCGTTCATTTCGGGCTGCCCCAGACTGGTGTTCGTCAGGTAGTAGCGGGCCACGTCCTGCTCGCTCTCCACGATGTGGGCGAAGAATTCGTCGAAGCTCGTCTGGAAGAACTGGCGGTTCTTCATGGAGTGGTAGAACCAGATGGTATGGTCGGCTATGTGGCTATGCCACATGTAGAGGCGTCCGCTCTCAACGAGCCCGGTCAGCTGTTCGTCGTAATACTTCAGCAACTGGTCGGCGCGCTCGTTGTTCTGGCGGTTCACCACGAGCTGGTGGCTGCAGCGGTACTCGTCGGTGACGTCGAAGACGGCGCAGAAGTAGTTGATGAGCTCTCCCTTGCTGTTGAACAGCGGATGGACGGTGAACTCTATGTAGCGGTCGATGCCCATGTCGGGGTAGTTCATGTGCTGACAGATGTAGAGGTCGTCGCGGCTCTCGGGGCTGTAGGCATTGCGGAAGAGCGGAATGTCGAACATGCACACTTTGCGCCAGAAGCGCTCCACCTTGGGGTCCTGAAAACCGCAGAGTGCGCCCATGGCGTCGTTGGCCTCAATGAGGTAGCCGTCCTTGTCGTAGAACGACGTGGCTATGATGGGCATGTTAGAGAGCACCTGGTAGCGCTTGGCCCGCTCGTAAGAGAGCTGTTCTTCCTCCAGGTCGTGGGTAATGTTGTGGACGGCATTGATGACGTAGGCCGGCTCGCCGTGTTCGTCGAGTTCTACGACGGCGTGCCCCTCAAGCGTGAGCCACTGGGGCTGGCCTTCGGTGCCGGCATTCCAGCGCTTGTCCAGTTCGAGCTTGCGCTCGCGTCCGCTGAGCAGGCGTTCCATCTTTTCCCCGAACTCCTGTTGCTGACTGGGGTGTATGCGGCTGGTAAACTCCTGGAGCGTGAGCCCCTCGTCGGGCAGTACGTGGCCATACTTGTTGGTCATGCGGTCGGACTTGATGTCGTACTCCATGATGTGGAAGTTGCCCATCTCCAGTGCCTTCATGATCATCTGGTTCAGGTCGGTCGATTCGCGGGTTGCCCTGAGGACGTGGGCTTTCGAGATGCGGTAGATGAGCCAGATGACGGCGGCCAGCAGCAGTACGGCGGCCGTCATGTAGAGTGCCTTGGGCGGCGTGCTGCCCGTCACTCTCTCGGGGTGCATCCAGCGGTTTACGATCTGCTCCACCTCGCCACGTTGTTTCATGCGCGAGTAGTGGTCGTCTATGGCCTCTATGAGCTCGCGGTCGCGGCCAATGACGTGTATCTCGCTGATGGGGATGTTCACATCGACCAGGTGCATCTGCGTCATGTTCAGCTCCTTGATTTTCCACTTGATGGGTTCCTCGCCCCAGACGAAGTAGGTATAGTCACCCGCCTCGACACCCATGAGGGCTGTTTTGGGCGACTGGAAGTCAATCTTGTCGAGGTAGGAGGAGTCTTCGGCCATGAAGTAGTACTTGGAGTCGTCTTCTGGCTTCATCACGACCCCCTGACGCACCAGCCGGTGAATGCTGATGATGCCGGTGGTGTCCTTCATCGTGGCTGCCACGATGCGGTTGTAGTTGATGATGTTGTGCGTGATGTAGTACTCGCTGCGGCCGCTGTACCGGCGGGCGTTGGCCAGAATGAGGTCGGCCTTTCCGCTCTCGAAGGTCTTGACGGCGTTGCCCCACTCCTTCATGACGAAGCGGTAGGGAAGGTCCAGCTCCTTGAAGATCTGCTCCAGAATGTCGATGTTCGAGCCGGCCGGCTCGCCCTGGTCGTTGAGGAATTCGTAGGGGGCCTTGTTCCAGTCGCAGGCTATGACGATGGGCCGGTCCTTGCTGTAGCCCTTGATGTCGTGGGCGCTGAGGGCAAGGGGCAGCAGGAGCAGCAGGCAGATGTGGAGGAACCGGAAGCTTCTCCCTGTATATCGTGGGTGTTGTTGCGTCTTGTTCATGGCTGTTCAAATGATTTTCCGTCGTTTAATGTCAGTAGCCGTGCAGGGCAGGCTTATCCATACCGTGGTGCCGAGTCCGCGTTCGGAGTTGATTTCCAGCGTGCCGCCCATCTGGTCGATGAGTTCCTTGCAGATGCTCCAGGCCAGTGTCTTGCTGTTGTTGTTGCGCTGGCTGATTTCGTGGTGCAGGTGTTGCAGCTCGTCGGCATCCATGCCTTCGCCCGTATCCTCGACCGATATCAAGAGCTTGCGGCCAATGTAGTCGTAGCGGGCACGTATGGTGCCGTCCTGGGTGCTGTGGGCTGCCATGGTGCAGATGCGCTCAATGACCAGTCCGAGGTTCGGCTCGTCTATATCGACGACGAGTCGCTCGTAGGGACTCTCCACAATGTAGCGTACGCTGTCGCGCCTGTACTGAGCCCAGCCTTGCTGGCAGTGGGCTTTGAAAACTTGCGCGAAGTCGGTGGGCTGGGGGTTGATTTCCACCATGTGGGCCTCGAGGCGCGAAATGTAGAGGATGTTGTTGATGAGCTCCAGCAGCTGCTGGGCGTTGTTCTGTATGATTTCGCTGTTGCGGCCTTCCACGTCGGGCTTCTCCTCGTCGAGCTGTGCTGCCAGTTCCACCACGACGTTGAGCGGGGTTCGGATTTCCTGCAGCATGTTGCGCAGGAACTTGTTTTGTGTGTTCTCTATCTCCTGCGCCTTCAGCGTCTCTTCGCGCAGGAGGCTCTCGGCCTTCTTCAGTTCCGAAATGTCCTGGCAGAAACCGAAGTACTCCTTCACCTTGCCCTCCTTGTTCAGCACGGGGTAGAGGCAGAAGTGCAGGTAGAGCGTCAGCCCGCCACGTGCACGTATGGTGGTCTTGATGTCGGCCGTCAGCTTCTTGCTGATGCAGTCGTCCATGTCGGAAAGCATGTGCATGCCCTTTCGCTGGTGGCGGTTGTCAATGAACGTCATGCAGCGGGCCTGCGTGAGCACGAGTTGCTGGCGGCCTATCTGGTGGTAGATGGTCAGCGTGTGCTGTTCGGGCGAGTAGCTGGCCAGACGCATGGTGCCCTTCTCCAGAATGTAGTTGATGTTGGTGACGTAGCGGCTCAGCTCCTTGTTCTTCTGCTCCAGCTCGTCTTCGGCCATGGCGAGCTGCTGCTGCTTCTGCACCATGGCAGTGACGTCGCGGCAGAAGACGAAGGTGCCCAACGGCTCGCCATGGTCGCCGCTGACGGGTGCTTTGCGCTGCTTGATGCTTTTGCGAAGCTCGCTGATGCGTCTCTGCACGTCGTCGTAGTTGAGCTGTAGGTCGTCAATGTGCAGCCCGGTCCACTCCAGGATGGTGCGCGCCTTCTGGTTGATGCCCGTCAGCCGGCCCTCCTTGTTGAAGAACAGAATGCCGAGCATGGGGGTGTTGAAGATGGACCAGTAGCGCAGCTCCAGTGTCTCGGTGGCGCGTTGCTGTACTTGCTTGCTGGTGACATCCTTCTTGGTGCCTATGATGACGGAGGGGCGTCCCTCCTTGTTGCGGCGCAGGACGGAGAGCGTCACCAGAAAGTCGTGCAGTGCGTCGTCGCCGTCCTCCGAGTCGATGGCCTTCAGCTGCAGGGTGAGGGGCGAGGGGTGCTGGTCGTTGTCGGCCTGCTCAATGTTGCTGATGGCTTCCTTCAGGCGTTGGAAGTCGGCGGCGGGGTAGCGCCGTGCAAACTCCTCGGCGGTGTAGTGGTAGAGCGGCTGTCCGTCCTCGTCGTGCCAGGTGAAGAGGCGCGTCGTCGTGTCGAAGGTCCACATGCGCAGCTTGCTGGCTCCCATGATGAGTGCCAGTCGCTTGTTCTGACGGCTGTTCTGCCGGTTGATGCGTTGTGCCTGCAGCCGATAGACGATGACGTAGGTCAGCAGGATGAGCGTCAGCGCGCCCACCAGAGCCACGACGTACCACACCCACTGTGGTAGCTGCTTCTCCTGGCGTTCGGGGTAGAACCACTTGTTCTGCATGGCCAGCAGTTTCTCGTCGGTGCTCAGCACGGTGTAGATGCTGTCTAACTGAGCCAGCAGTGCTACGTCGTTCGACATGAACTTGTACTCTCCGTGGGGCATGTTCACGGGGGTGATGTTCAGGTTGTCTATCTGGTACTGGTGAATGATCCACTTCAGCGAGAGCGTGTTCCAGAGTATCTGGCCCTCCTCGTTGACGCTGAGCGTGCGGATGGCTCCGCGTATGTCCTTGGTGGGTATGGCGTTCTCGCTCCAGCCGAAGTCGCCCATCAGGCGGTGAGCCAGGCTGTTGTCGTTGACGATGACCTTGTGCTTGCCCAGGTCTTTGAAGTTGTAAATCTCTATGTCCTTGCTCTTCGGCGTGGCCACACTCTGGGTAAACAGCGTGATGGTGTTCTGGCCGTACTGTCCGTACTCGTCGTGGTAGCCGGCCGAGAGGGCCATGGTCAGGTCGGACTTGCCGGCCTTCAGGTCGTTGAAGGCTTCCTGGCGTGACGTCAGCTTGATGGTGTAGGGAATGTCGAGCTCCTTGAATATGAGCTTGATGAGCTCCACGTTGAACCCGTCTGGTTTTCCGTTCTCGTTGAGGAAGCAGTAGGGCCACAAGTCCCACACGTCCTCATAGACCAATGGATGCTCCTCGGTGTAGAGCCGGCGTGTCTGCTGCTGAGCGTTAGTGCTTAGGGGCAGTAGCAGCAAAAGCAGTAGCAAGGCAGCGATGTGCAGACAGCGAGAAAGTGGGGTGTTATAATGGTTCATGTGGTTGATTTTTCTTTCTTCTCAATGATGTCACACGGTATGCGGAACCAGAAGCGCGAGCCTTCGCCTACTTGTGAGTCAACGCCTATCTCGCCCTGACAGTGTTCGACGATGGCCTTGCAGATGCTCAGTCCGAGGCCCGTGCCCTGTATGTAGTCGTTCAGTTTCACGAAGCGTTCGAAGATGCGCTCGTGGTCTTCTTCCGGAATGCCGGTTCCCGTGTCTTCGCAGTAGATGTAGAGCTGGGATTTCTGCGGGGAAGCCTCCGGCTGCTCTAAGCGGTAGCCCACCGTGATGTGGCCCTGGGAAGTGTATTTCACGGCGTTGGTCACGAAGTTGGTGACGACCTGGCCAATGCGCTCCTTGTCCATCCGGGTAAGCAGGGTGGAGTAGGGGTTCTCGTGGCGGAACTCTACGGGCGGCATGACGCGCTGTGACAGGGTTTGGCAGATGTCGTCGAAGTCGTGGGCGAAGTCCGTCTCCTGCAGGTTCATGGTGAAGCCGTTGCTCTCCATGTTCGAAATGACGAGGAAGTCGTTGATGAGCCTGAGTAGCATGTCGCAGTTCTGCTTGATGATGCGCATCATTTCGTGCTTCTCTTCGCCCGAGTCGATGGCTGCCAGCAGGTCGCTGAAGCCCACGATAGCGTTGAGCGGCGTGCGTATCTCGTGCGTCATGTTGGCCAGGAAGACACTCTTCATGCGGTCGCTGTCGTTGGCCCGCTCTGTTTCGCGCTTCAGCATGTCCTGCTCCTCTATGAGCAGCGTCACGTCGCGTATCAGTCCGAAGTAGCCCGTCTGCCGGCCATGCGTGTCGTAGCTCGGTATGCTGAACAGGTTGTACCAGTGTACCTGGTCGTCCTTTTCCACCAGGTTCTTGAAGGGTCGCGTAAAGACAATGCTTCCGCTCTTTCGCTCTTCGGCTTTCTGCGTCAGTCGGAGTCGGGCGTCCTCGTATTCGTCGGTCTGTATGCAGCGGGCAAACTCGTCAATGGTCATGCTGCTCACGGGGTGGTGCAGGTCGCTCATGAATTCGACCCTCTCGCCGTCGAACGTAGAGTGCCATACGTGCATGAGCGAGTTCTCCAGCAGGTAGTGCATCTGCTCCTCGTACTTCCTAATGTCGTCGTTGGCCATTTGTGTCTCGTGTGCGTTCTGCTTGCTCTGAAGGTATAGTTTCCTCTCCTCGGTGATGTCGCGCACGCCCAGTGCAATGTATTTCAGCTTGCCCCGCTGGTCGAAGACGGGGTGCACCTTCACTTCCACGTATTTGTCCAGGTTGCGCTTGGGCAGCTCCAGGTGGCTACACAGGCTCTGGTCGTCACGGATGTCGCGGCTGACGGCAAACTGGGCCAGGTCGAAGAGTGACGTGTCGTAGAACACGCTGTCGTAACGGCTCTCGAAGTTGCATATCTCCCTCATCATGCGGTTGCAGTCAATGAGCCGGCCTTCGGCGTTGTAGAACGACAGCCCGACCAGTGTCTCCTCAAACAGGTCCTTGTATCTTAGGCCCATGTTCTGGTTCATGAGCCTCATGTGCTCTTCGTCGGTCTCGTCGGTCATGGTGCAGATGATGTTGATGGGCTTTCCTTCGCGGTCGTACTCCACCACGCTGTGGTTGGTTACCAGGTGGTATATGGGTTCGCCCGGTCCGTAGTTGGTGTTGAAGAGGTAGGTCTGCACGTCCTCGTGCTTCTCGTCGTAGCGCAGCCCCTCAATGAGGTTCTGGAAGATTTCCAAGTGGTCGGGGTGTACCAGTCGTTTCACGTCCTCGTAGCGTATTCCCGTTTCGGGTAGCCGCTCGTCGTGTATGTTGTAGAAGCGGTTTTCCTTCAGGTCCAATGCCACGATGAGGTGGTCGCTCATGCCTATGCCTTCCTTCATGATGTCGTTTGCCAGCGTCATGCGTGTCATGGCGCGCTTCACTCTGCGTCGTGCCAGATAGTGCAGGGCAACAGCCAGCAGGGTGATGATAATCAGTGCTACTATCACCATGCTGAATACGGTTGAGCTGCTATAGGTACTTAAGTTCATTGTCTGTTACGATATGATGTCTTTTTTCATTTCACTGCTCACTCGCTCACACGGAATGCTGACCCAGGCCGACGTGCCTTTGCCCAGTTCGGAGCTGAACTCCACCGAGCCGCCCATCAGCTCTACCAGGCCCTTCACTATGGGTAGCACCAGTCCGCTGCCGCACTGCTCCTGGTCTTGGTTGCGGCAGAAGCGGTCGAAGATGTGGGGCAGCGTCTCGCGGTCTATACCCACGCCGGAGTCTTCCACCGTAATGTTCAGCGCCCCCTGACGGTATTCGTACTTGGCACGCACGCTGCCTTCGCGGGTGAAGTGGACGGCCCAGAAGACCAGCATCTCGATGACCTTGCCTAACAGCTCGTCGTCGATGATGACCTCCAGGTGTTCGTAGGGGTTTTCTATGATGGTCTTCAGGTTCTGGCTCGTGTTGTGGCTCCAGCCCATGTGGCAGTGTCCGTCGAAGGTCAGGGCGAAGTCGGTCTGCTGGGGTTTCACTTCTATCATGTGTGCGTCGATGCGCGAGATGTAGAGAATGTCGTTCACCAGTTCCAGCAGGGCGTTCGAGCTCTTCTTGATTTCCTCCACGAAGACGGGCTCGTCCTGCGGGTTGTGCTCCTGCTCGAAGAGTTCGGCAAATCCCAGCACGTTGGCCAGTGGCGTACGTATCTCGTAGCTCATGTTCTGCAGGAACGAGTCCTTCAGCTCCTCGGCCTCCTGGGCTTTCTGCGTCTCCTGGCGCAGCCGGTTCTCGGTGTGAACCAGTCTGGTGTCGTTACGGCCCATGCCGAAGTAGTGGGTCACGTGTCCTTCCTCGTCACGCATGGCTATTCCCAAGAAGGTCATCCAGATGTTGCGGCCCTCCTTGTCACGGAAGATGGTCTTCAGTCTTTGCTCCACCTTGTTGAGATATCCGTGGTCCATCTGTTTGATGAGCCTTCGGGCCTTTAGCCGGTATTCAGGTGCTATGCAGTCCAGAGCCCTGATTTGCGTGAGTTCGTAGCGTGGCTGGTTCAGGTCGGTGGTTATCTGTATGACGTGGCGCTCAGGCAGGTAGCTCATGAGTCGTATGTCGGCCATCTGCAGTGCCATGTTGATGTTTTCCACGTAGGCCTTCACGTCGTTGGTGGCCGCTTGCAGTTCCTTCATGGAGTGGCGCTCCGTGCGGTAGCGGGTCACCATGTCGGTGGTGTCGCGCCCCTGTAGTATCATGCCTAACAGTTCGCCCTGTTCGTCGCGCAGGGGGAAGAGCATCATTTCGTAGAGCAGATTTCCGCCGCGCGTCACGCCCTTGGCTTTTCTGCCCTCCTTCTCCATGCGCTGTATGTCGATGGAGGTGACGCAGTGTGTCTTCTCCACTTTTTGGGCATCGTAGTTAAAGTAGGTCACGTTCTCCAACCGCTGGCGAGCATTGATAAAGGCTTGTTTGTCGGTTATGCCGAACGTCTGGCACGCATGGTCGTTAATGTCGTTGATGATGCCCATCTCGTCGTAGAGCACCATGTCGATGATAGAGGAGTTAAAGATGTTCTGGTAGGTCAGCAGCTCGTCTCTTTCGCGCTCGCGCTGCTGCCGTTCGTGCGTCACGTCGCGCTGCACGCCTACGATGGTGGTTGGAACGCCCGTCTCGTCGCGCTTCAGCACCTTGACCTTTACCTCGTAGCGCCGCATCTCCGTTTCGCCCTGTGCGCTCCTCAGTCTTAGCGTCACCGACTCTTTGTTGCCGTCCCTGACGGCGAATATTTCATTGCGCAGCTCCTCGAAGTCGTCGCGGTCGAAGAATCGTGAGAAGTCGAAAGGCGTGTATTCCTTGTCCAGTTTTCCGTCGATGCTCAGTCGCTGGTATTTGCGGGTGGGCACGTCGTATGTCCATACGATGCTGCCCTCGGCCTGCAGCACCAGTGCAAGCCGGTTGTTTTCCTTGTTGATTTGCCTTGAGGCTTTACGCTCCAGGTGTTTGTACGTCAGGTCGTAGTAGAGCAGTGCCACCACGGTCAGTGCAACAGCCGACAGCAGTCCCCACACCACGAGGGGAATGCCTGTGGCCGCTCTTTGTGTGATGATGTCGAGTATCAGCTGCTCCATGTTTATTTTTCGTTTATAGGGTTATTTCGCCACTGCCGTAGCAGCGGTGGTGGTCTTTGTCATATACCACGCAGAACTGTCCGGGAGCCACACCGTGTATGGGGTGTTCGCAACTGACCCTCCACAGTCCGTCGTCCTCAGGGGTCAGCGTGCCCTTCAGGAACTCCGGCGTATGCCGTATCTTGAAGGTAATCCTTCCTCCCTGCTCCTTCGTAATTCCTCCGTTTCCGCCGTTCAGCCAATGCATGTCCCTCACGAGGAACTGCTGCTTGTAAGCCGTCTCGGGGTCGTAGCCGTGGCTGACGTAGAGCACGTTCTGCTGCATGTCCTTCTTGACGGCAAACCAAGGACCGCCGCCAAAACCCAGTCCGTGGCGCTGGCCGATGGTGTGAAACCACAGTCCTCGGTGCTGGCCTATCTTGCGTCCTGTCTCTAACTCTACCACGTCGCCCGGGTTCTCGCCCAAGTATCGGCGTAGGTAGTCGTTGTAGTTGATCTTGCCAAGAAAGCAGATGCCCTGCGAGTCCTTCCGGCGGGCGTTCACCAAGTGTTCCTGCTCTGCCACTTGGCGCACCTCGTCTTTCATCATGTGGCCAATGGGGAAGAGTGCCTTCCGAAGCTGCCAGTCGTATATCTGTGCCAGGAAGTCGGTCTGGTCCTTCACGGGGTCGGGGCTGGTCGTGAGCCATTTCATTTCTCTCTCCTCATTCATCATTTCTCTCTCCTCTCTCCTCTCTCCTCTCTCCTCTTTTTTCACTCCTCTCTCCTCTTTCTTCACTTCTCTCTCCTCTCTCCTCATTTCTCTCTCCTCTCTCCTCTCTCCTCTCTCCTCTATTTCCGTCTGCGCGTAGTGGCCTGTGGCTATGAGGTCGTAGTCCTTGCCCGCCTTCTCGTCGAAGGCTCCGAACTTGATGAGGCGGTTACACATTACGTCGGGGTTCGGCGTCAGTCCGCTGCGCACCTTCTCCATGGTGTAGCTCGTTACCCGTTCCCAGTAGTCGCGGTGGCAATCGACCACCTCCAGCCTGCAGCCGTACTTGCGGGCCACGCTGGTAGCCATCTCCAGGTCTTCCTCGCTCGAGCAGTCCCACTCCTCTTTCTCCTCGGGGCCTATCTTGATGTAGAAACAGTCGGGCTTCAGCCCCAGTTGTGCCAGTTCGTGCACCGCTACGGCCGAATCGACGCCTCCCGACAGGAGCACGCAAACCCGTTTTCCTTCCAGTTCTTTGATATTCATGCTGCAAAGATAACTTAAAACGAGCAAAATGCAAAATAAATCGGCCTTTTTTTTACCATAATGTCGTTTCAGGCAACACTTCCACATGGATTCTTCACCAACTAAATAAAAGTTTGCTGCTAAGGAACAAAACAATTTTCAATTTTCCAAGAAAAAGTCGAAAAAAAACACAAAAACTGACGCAAAATTTCTATTTTATTGTATCATAAATGTTTAGACCGCGTCGGTTTCTATTTTTTAAAGAAGCAAACTGACGCAGAGAGAAGCGGCACTTCTCTCATGGAGAAACGGTACTTCTCCCATGGAGAAGCGGCACTTCTCTCATGGAGAAGCGGTACTTCTCTCATGGAGAAGCGGCACTTCTCTCCTGTTAAGTAACATACAAAAAATAAGTTGGGATTTTGAGGTACGAGTTTTTTTCGAGGTACGAGGTGCGAGG
>DGTH01000150.1:0-2837 GCA_002393705.1 Prevotella sp. UBA4341
TCTGGGCATAGACCACGTTGTAGTCCATGGAGTCGAAGCCCAGCAGGTCAGTGGTCAGCTGGCGGTTCAGCGGAAAGCTGGAGCCGTAGCCCGCCGCCGAGCCTAAGGGGTTGCGGTTGGTCATGCGGTAGGCGGCCTCGAGGAAGAGCATGTCGTCGCAGAGGCTCTCGGCGTAGGCTCCAAACCAGAGTCCGAACGACGAGGGCATGGCTACCTGCAGGTGGGTATAGCCAGGCATGAGCACGTCCTTGTACTGGTTGCTCTTCTCGAGGAGCTCGTCGAAGAGCGACTTCACCAGGTGGGCTATGTCCATGAGCTCGTGGCGAATGTAGAGTTTCAGATCGACCAGTACCTGGTCGTTGCGCGAGCGGCCGGAGTGTATCTTCTTGCCCATGTCGCCGAGGCGGCGCGTCAGGAGCAGCTCCACCTGAGAGTGGACGTCCTCTATGCCGTCCTCAATGATGAACTCGCCGCGCTCGCACTCGTGGTAGATATTCTTCAGCTCGGAGAGCAGCAGGGGCAGCTCGTCTTTGGCTAACAGCCCGATGCTTTCGAGCATGGTGATGTGGGCCATGCTGCCCAGCACGTCGTAAGGAGCCAGGTAGAGGTCCATCTCGCGGTCGCGGCCTACGGTAAAGCGCTCTATCTCCTTGTTAATCTCGAAGTCTTTCTCCCAAAGTTTGTTCATTCTTCTTTTTTAGTAATCGTTAAATAATAACTTAGTACGAATCGAGGTGCGAGGTACGAGGTGCGAGGTATGGAATCTGTGTCAGCGCGTCGGCAATCTTCTCTAAGGCATCCTGCAGGGGGCCGGCCACCATGCCTTTCAGCATGAAGGGAATGTCGGCCTTCAGCGTCAGCTTCATCTTGCACGTCGTCTCCGTGACGGGCAGCAGCTGAATCCACAGGTTGAAGGGCATGGGCGACTCAGCAGCCTCGAACTTGATGCACTTGGGCTCTTCGCGCTCAATGATGCGCAGCGTGATGCGACCCACGGGATCGACGCTCACCGTCACCGAGTCACGGTCGAAGGAAAAGTCCTTCAGCTTGTCCTCGGGCACGCGGTCGCGCACCCTCTCCAGGTTCTCCAGGTTGCTCATGTTGGCATAGACCACGCTCTGCGGCGCGTCTATCTGCCTGATGCTACTCTCAAACTTTGTCATCTTGATTGATTTTCGATTTACGTATTTTCGATTTACTCATTGCCCCACGCTGCAGGGTCTTTGCGCCACTGCTTCAGCACCTCGATGTCGCTGTCCTTAATGTAGCCCGTAGCGGCGGCCTGCTCCACCACGGCGTTGTAGTCGCTCAGCGTCACCAGCTGTACGCCAGCCTCGCGGAAGGCCTCTTCGGCCACGGGGAAACCGTAAGTGAACGAGGCCACCATGCCGACCACCTCAACGCCGTAGTCGCGCAATGCTTTGACAGCCTTCAAGCTGGAGCCGCCGGTAGAAATAAGGTCTTCCACGACGACCACCTTGGCGCCCTTCTCCAGTTCGCCTTCCACTTGGTTGCCCATGCCGTGGTCTTTCGGCTTCGGACGCACGTAGGCGTAGGGCAAGCCCAGTTGGTCGGCCACCAGTGCGCCTTGGGCAATGGCTCCCGTAGCCACGCCGGCCACTGCCTCTGCCTCAGGGAAGTACTGCTGAATGGTGTGACACAGCTCCAGTTTCACAAACGAGCGCACACTGGGGAAACCCAGCGTCTTGCGGTTGTCTGTATAGATGGGCGATTTCCATCCCGAAGCCCACGTAAACGGGTTCTCGGGCTGCAGCTTGACGGCCTTTATCTCCAGCAGCTTGGCTGCAAACAGTTTCTTCATGTCGTTCATAATCTATTCTTTAATCATTAATATTTAATCCTTAATGTATATCGCCACCACGTTCTTGCCATACAAAGCGGAGGTGCGCAGCTTGGCCTCAGGCGGAATGCGCACGGCCCGCGTGCCTCGCCCGAAGGTCAGCGGCGACGTCTCAACGCGAAGCTCGTCCCAAAGAGAGGCTTCGAGGAACGACTGGTGAGTCTGTGCGCCGCCCTCCACGATGAGCGACTGTACGCCCTGCTGGTAGAGGTCGCTGACGAGTTGCTCGAGCGGACGGTCGTGGGTCAGTACGACGCGCTTAGGGTCTTGTCCTGACCAGTGGCGCACGGTCAGCGAGGGGTGGTCGCGGTCGTAGGTGGTGTGGCCCACGAGAATGGCATCCTCCTCGGCCCGCAGTTTGTGGGAGAGCATCTGCGTGAGCGGGTTGGAAATCATGGCTGGCTGAAAGTCGCGGTCAATGAATCCGTCGGCCGTCTGGGCCCACTTCAGGATAATATAAGGACGGTGCTTTTGGTGGTAGGTGAAGAACCGGCGGTTCAGCCACTGGCACTCCTCCTGGAGCACGCCCACCTTGACGTCGATGCCTGCTTGGCGCAGTTTGCCGATGCCACGGCCGTGCACCTCGCTGAAGGGGTCCTCGGTGCCCACCACGCAGCGCTTGACGCCCTTCTTGATGATGAGGTCGGCGCAGGGCGGCGTCTTGCCGTAGTGGGAGCAGGGTTCTAACGAGACGTAGATGCAGCTCTCGGCGAGCAAGTGTTCGTCGGCAGCCCTTACCGAGCGAAAGGCACCGACCTCGGCATGAGCCTCGCCGCAACGCTGGTGATAGCCCTCGCCAATGATGCGTCCGTCGGCCACGATGACCGCTCCCACCATGGGGTTGGGGCGGGCGTTCTGCCGCCCGCCTGCGGCCAGTTGCAGGCAGCGCTGCATGTAGTGCTCGTCCTGTTCTTGTTGATTCATGGCTGCAAAGATACGAATAAGCGAAGAGAAAACCAAAAGAATTTTGAGTTTT
>DGTH01000150.1:2931-4744 GCA_002393705.1 Prevotella sp. UBA4341
AAATGTGAACAAATTGCCCCTAAAAGTTAGAAATCAGGCCGCAAGAGCGACGTGAAAGATGCTCCGTTCTGGCGGCTCACACTGCTGCGTTTGTGCCAGCATCGGCACAGACATGGTCTTCATTAGCACAAGTGTCAACCAGCAGATTCGTTTCATGTTTTTGTTATTGGGTAGTTTCTTTTTATTCTGCGATCTTCCATCCGTCCATCCGGCGGGTCTGGGTCGAGAAGTTGATGCCTATCTTATAGAGCTTGCGGCTGTCGTGCTCGAAGGGCTTGGCATACTGCTTGTCCTCTATCTGCTGCAGGGCCTCGTCGGCACTCTTGTCCAGCTTGAACTCGAAGATATAGACATAGTCCGGCGTCTGTATGACCATGTCCATGCGCCCGTCGGTGGTGTGCCGCTCCACTTCGGTATAGAAGCCCATCATGGTGAAGATGACATAGAGCACATTCTGGAAATACAGCTCCGCATCGCCCGCTATCTGATAGTCGCCCCGCGCAAAGAGCATGTCAAGACGTCCTACAAACGCCTCGGGCTGTCCACCCTCCACGTCGGCAATGAAGTTCTCGATGTATAGGCTACCCCTGTTGGCGGCGGGTGCATAATACGGCACGAGATAGTCTGTAAATCCTTCGGCCACCTCACGGTTGGGGTGACGCAGGGTGTATTTTTTGAAACGAGGGTCGTAGCTGCTGATGGTCAGATAGCCGCTCTGGAAGAGCAGCGGAAGCGGGTCGTTGCTGAAGTTGTCGATAGACCCCAGCAGATTGGCCGTGACGCGCTGCTGCGACATGTCGTCGAGCCGGAAATTAGCATGCCTCATGGTCTCCACCAGGAACGACGGTGTGCCGGTTTCAAACCAGTAGCCGCCAAACTCCCGGCGGTCCAGAGCATTCAGTAGGCTGTAAGGATTGTACACCCCTGCTGCCGACGGATGGAAATGATAGCCGTCGTAGTATTCGCGCAGTTGTGCGTAGCATGCCTCGCGTGTCAGGCCCTGCTCTTCGGCAAGCTTTTCCACCTCAGCGTCGAGCCTCGCATGTATCTCCTGCTCCGTGAAGCCGCAGATCTCCGCATAGCGGCGGTCCATCGTGATATCCGTCAGGTTGTTCAGGTCGCTGAACACGCTGACCTTCGAGAACTTGGTGACACCCGTGAAAAAAGCGAACTGTATATACCCGTCCATCGTTTTCTCTACGCCATAAAAGGCTTTCAGCGTAGCCCGATAGTCGTCCTGTAACTCCTTGTTGCCAAAGGCCTGCAGCAGGGGCTTGTCGTATTCATCTACGAGGATGACCACCCTCTGGCCCGTCTGTTCATAGGCGCGGCGGATGATGCCAGTAAAACGGTCAGCTACGGATTTTTCATCATCTGATGCCCTATACACCTTTTCCCATTGCTTCAAATGCCTGTTCAGAATGGTGGTCAGGGCCTCCGAAGTGGTGTACTTCTCTGCATTCAAGTCAAGATGCAGCACAGGATACTGCGCCCAGTCCTTCTCCAGCTGTTCTATGGCCAGTCCCTTGAACAGCTCTCGCCTACCCTGAAAGTATGCCTCCAAGGTCGCTATGAGCAGGCTCTTGCCAAAGCGACGCGGACGGCTCAGGAAATAATACTTGCCGCCTTTCACAAGCTCATAGACCAGCGCCGTCTTGTCCACGTACAGATAGCCGTCTGTGCGGATGTTCTCAAAGGTTTGTATGCCTAAAGGGTACTTCATAAGCTGCTAATGTTTCGTTTCATGTGCAAATTTAGATAAAATTTCCGAGATATTAGGCCTGTCGAGATAAAAATGTGAACAAATTGCCCC
>DGTH01000175.1 GCA_002393705.1 Prevotella sp. UBA4341
CTTCAAGACCAAGAAGCTTCAGACGTCGTTGACCCTCGGCATCGGCACCGAAGAAAAGTACGACTTAATCGAAACGAAGAGCAGATGCTGGCCTAACGAGATGGAATCGAGCAAGTTGCAGTTGAAAAAGGCCGGTGAATACGATTTCGAAAATCAAGACTTATCGGCCAACCTGATGTATCTGCAGAGAGGGTCTGCTAGAGATGAGATATCGAGACCTGTGGGCGACCTGCAGTATAGTGCCTATGCGGAGTTGTATAGTAAGTTCTCCCTTCCGCTGTCGTTGGAGGGCAACGACTGGAAACACTGGTTCCGCGGCATGAAGTACGTCGATGAGGTCGGCTTGCGTGCAGAGGCTACGGCGAGTGCTAACTTCACCCTCGATTTCAGAGAATTGCTCCAAACCCTCAGCAAAATAAAGGGCATGCCCGATATTGTCAAGAAATTTAACGCTATAGCGAATCTACCGAAGGTGAAAGATCTCGTCGACTTTTTCGTTCCGAGGGTGCAAACCCACGCAGCCGTGAATGTCAGTGTTAACACGGGGCTCTATTCTTTCCAAAACACGCTGAATCTCCCCGACCCGCTGAAGAACCACGCCTTGGCCTTCAAGTTCTTCGGCCAGGCCAGCATCAACGGCTCCACCGGGACCGAAGTACCATATATCGTGGTGGTGCCGACTGTTTTTCCTTATCCCACCCTGATTCCAGTATTTGGCGACGTTGGTTTCGAACTGAAGGCGGGTGCCGGCGCTGGCTTCAAGTATGCCCTGGGCGCCCGACTGGATTTCCAGAACGAATTCTCGGGCAGTGCCTGGAACTGGTTTGCCAACGCAAGTGCCAAATACTGGGTGAAGCTTTTCTTCTGGAAAGTACACCAAAAGACTTATGGTTGGGAAGGTGGCAATGAGCATCTCCTCACGCCGACAGACTTCTCGAACCCCTTCCACAAGAATTTTGCCTACTACCTAAGCGATGATGTCGATCCCGACAATAATCAGGCTCGCGCCGCCGCTCTTCCAGGCGATGCGGTAAGCAGTCATGCCGAGACAGAAATGCCAGTGAAGTTCATCGCGGGAGGTGAAAGCATCATCTATCAAGGCAACCAAGGCTATCCCGATGACCCCAACAAGACGACGGTTGAGGTGGCCTCTCTGGGCGCCCCCTCCATCATCTCCGACTGGCGTACGGGCGGATGCAGCGACTACGATGCAGCCTCAGTGCCCGGTCTTGACCTGGCGGTGATGGAGCAGGCAACTGCGATGGTCACCAAGGAGCAGCTCGAGGATTCGCTGACGCTTGACGTGACGGTGAACCAGGTCAGCCGCGTCTATGACCTCTACTACACCAAGAAGAACGCTGGCACCAAGTGGTACCAGCCCAAACCTATTTACAGTTCTCCCGAGACCGCTTCCTACAGGCCGCGTCTGGCTATGGCCGACGATGGCAAGGCTATAGTCATCTGGCAAGAGGGCACCATAAAGAAGGGCAGCTGGGTGCAGGAAGGAGACACCGTGCAGCTGTCCGACCTCATGATGAACGGCCATCTGATGATGTCGCGCTTCGACGGCAATGAGACATGGTCGGAGCCCGTGAAGCTGGTGGAGCTCAACGAGGACTTCTGCCTGAAGGACTACCGCGTCGCCTACGACGGCACTTCGGCCTTCATCGTGGCGCGCAGAAGTATCTCCAGCGTTCAGTATGAGAACGTCGGCATCATGGTGGACGGCAATAATACAGTTACGAAGCAGACCATGGACGACATCGTAGGGTCCGTGAGCATGCACCGTGTGGGCGACTACAACTTGGTGAGCTGGATGACGATAGCTGACAGCACCAAGAACGAGATGTGCGTACGCATCAAGAGCTTCGGCATTGACGGTAAGGAAAAGAAGGGCATCAACTCCTCACTCATCATGAGCGGCTCCAACATCGACGAGTTCGTCATAGTACCCGACATGGAGGCCAAGTCGCTGAACAATGTGGCGCTGCTATGGCGTGAACAGGTTCTCGAAAACGACACCGTGCGTATGTGTATCCGTGCTTCGCGTCTGGTGCCCAACCAAGACGGCAGCTTCCATCTGGGTACACCTGTCACCGCTGTGCAGACGGAGGCGAACGGCATCATCCACAAGTTCGATGGCTACATGACCAAGGAGAAGATTGACGTATGCTTTGTGGGAACCGATCAGGATGGCTACACACAGCTCAACCGCAAGGCGGTTTACTTCGGCAACGCCTTTGCCTACACCGTGCAGTTCGACCCAGAAGAGAATCAGGGCTTCCAGAGCCACAAGGATTTGATCACGCTGCTCGTCACCGTCACCAACTACGGCACCTCGACCATCAAGAACTGTGTGCTGAAAGTGGGCAATGACCAGACCTATCCGCTCAATATGACCGTCGCTGCCGGCCAATCCGTACCTGAGCGTGTTAATATACCTTATACTATGGGCGCCGGCATTGACACCAAAATGACGGTGGAGTACGACGATGTGCTCGGTCTCAGCGACAAGGAGGAGATATCTAATAGTTCATCCAGGACATTGGCTGATGCCGGCCAGCGGGGTCAGAACATCCGCGAGCAGAGCACTGCCCTATTCTTCCCTTACAAACCGAAGCTGAAGTGCTTCGTGGTGGCTCAGAAGGTTGACAAGAACGGCGACAACTACATCACCGTCTGCGTGCGCAACTACGCCCGCCGCCGCCTGCCGAGAGGCTTTGCCATCATCGTGGGCCTGAAGGAGACTTCCTACGGCTCTATCGTTTACACCACAAAGGGCAACGACCACATCAAGTATGAGACCAAGACGCTGCTCTGCAACTTGGAGGACTTCAGCGATGGCGACGGCTACATGTTCGACTGCGGCAGCTACCGTGCCGGCTACGTCACGCTCAAGGTGCCCGGCGTCACCGAGAAGGAGAAGATGTATGTCGGTGCCACACTGGCCGGCAAATTACCAGGCATAAACAAATACGCTGGTCTCAGGGGTGGCACCTTCTGCGGCAGCGACAACAGCGGCGTGGTGACACTCAGTCCCTCATCAGAGGCGACAGCCGTGAAGCACGTCTTCAGCAACGGCGACAAGGCCTCCCGGATGCACGTTAGCCGCAGCGGCGACCATCTGGTGGTGAGCGGCGTAAGAACTGGTGAGAATGTACGTCTCTACCAAGCCAACGGCACTGTTCTGGCTCGCAAGACAGCCGGAGAGGACGGCAAGGCAGTCTTCCCCATGATGCAGCGCCGCGGGGTTGTGCTGATTTCGTCCGGCGACGAGACGGTGAAGTTTGCGTATTGATAAAGGATAATTGAAAACTGATAATTATGAAAAAGATTATATTGACATTTTTAATGACCGCTTTGGCGTTTGTGTCGGTCGGAGCGGTGGACATCACCGATCCCAAGTATATTTGGGACGGCAAGATAGAGGATTTCAAGGCGTATAAGGACACCAAGACCATCTACATCTACACGCCCGGTCAGCTCATTGCCCTCCACGACAAGTGGGAGAGTTACAAGGATGGTAAAAAAGGCTACAAAGGCTGGACCATCTACCTGATGAACGACATCGACCTGAACAACCACAACATCCAGCCCCTGACCATCGGCTGGTACGACGGTCACCGCTTTGCCGGTAACTTTGACGGTCAGGGCCACACCATCAAGAATATCTATATCGGTGGCGAGGAGGACGACCGCGCACTCTTCGG
>DGTH01000157.1:0-2489 GCA_002393705.1 Prevotella sp. UBA4341
AACTGCCCTACCAGAAGATAACGCCCGACGAGATAGAGGACCTGCTGGGCAAACCGCCCTTCTACCGCGACATCTACCAGGGCAACGACTATGCCGGCGTAGTGACCGGACTGGCCTGGACCAGCGTGGGCGGCGAGATACTCTTCATAGAGACCTCGCTCTCGAAGGGCAAGGGCTCGAAGCTCACGCTGACGGGTAACCTGGGCGACGTAATGAAGGAGAGCGCCGTGCTGGCACTGGAGTACGTCAAAGCCCACGCCGAGCTGCTGGACATAGACTACCGCATCTTTGACAACTGGAACATACACATACACGTGCCCGAGGGTGCCACGCCGAAGGACGGCCCCTCGGCCGGCATCACCATAGCCACGTCGATAGCCTCAGCGCTGACGCAGCGCAAGGTGCGCAAGAACGTGGCCATGACGGGCGAGATAACGCTGCGCGGCAAGGTGCTGCCCGTGGGTGGCATCAAGGAGAAGATTCTGGCTGCCAAGCGTGCCGGCATTACCGACATCATACTCTGTAAGGAGAACCGCAAGGACATCGAGGAAATATCCGAGCAGTACCTGAAGGGCGTGAACTTCCACTACGTGGAGAACGTACAGGACGTCTGGGACTTTGCCTTGACCAGGGAAATCGTGGAACACCCGCTGAAGTTTACCATTGACGAGAAGACGGAAAAGGCTGAGGGTTGAGGAGCAATGACATTCACAGTAGAACACAGAGACCGGGAGAGTGAGGCCCGCACAGGACTCATAACGACCGACCACGGCGAGATAAGGACTCCCATCTTCATGCCCGTGGGCACGGTGGGCAGCGTGAAGGGCGTCCACTTCAGCGAGCTGCGCGAGCAGGTGAAGGCACAGATCATTCTGGGCAACACGTACCACCTGTACCTGCGGCCGGGCCTCGACGTACTGCGCAAGGCGGGCGGTCTGCACCGCTTCAACACGTGGAACCGGCCCATACTGACCGACTCGGGCGGTTTTCAGGTCTTCTCGCTGACGGGCATCAGGAAGCTGCGCGAAGAGGGGTGCGAGTTCCGTAGCCACATAGACGGCTCGAAGCACATCTTCACCCCCGAGAACGTGATGGACACGGAGCGCGTCATCGGGGCCGACATCATGATGGCCTTTGACGAGTGTCCGCCAGGACAAAGCGACTACCAGTACGCCAAACAGTCGCTGGGCCTGACGCAGAGGTGGCTGGAACGCTGCGTCAAGCGGTTCAAGGAGACGGAACCCCTGTACGGTTACCGGCAGACACTATTCCCCATCGTTCAGGGCTGTACCTACAAGGACCTGAGGAGCGACGCCGCCAAGCACGTGGCCGACCTGCTGCCCACGCTGAATGACGGTGGCGGTGCTGCCATTGGCGGACTGGCCGTGGGCGAACCGACGGAGGTGATGTACGACATGATAGAAGTGGTGAACGCCATTCTGCCGAAGGACCGCCCCCGCTACCTGATGGGCGTAGGCACGCCGCAGAACATTCTGGAGGCCATAGAGCGAGGCGTCGATATGTTCGACTGCGTCATGCCGACGCGCAACGGCCGCAACGCCATGCTCTTTACGTACCACGGCACGATGAACATGCGCAACAAGAAGTGGGAGGACGACTTCTCGCCCATTGACCCCGAAGGCTGCGACATCGATAGGCTGCACTCGAAGGCCTACCTGCACCACCTGTTCAAGGCGCAGGAGCTGCTGGCCCTGCAGATAGCCTCCATACACAACCTGGCCTTCTACCTGAGGCTGGTCAGCGACGCCCGCCAGCACATAGCCCAAGGCGACTTCACGCAGTGGAAGCGCAGCGTCATAGACGACCTGGGAAGACGGCTTTAAACGATACAAAACGGAAAAGAGAACGATGGACTTTACGCGCATAAGAAACTGGAGAAAACTGCTCAAGCTGCTCAGGACGCTCAGGCGCCAAGCCGACTGGATGGCGGCGAAGGCGAAGAAGCTGAGCTTCCTGAAACGCATGGATACCTACATCATCAGGAAGTTCATAGGTACCTATGTCTATAGCATTGTGCTCATCATCTCCATCTCGATAGTCTTCGACGTCAACGAGAACCTGGCGAAGTTTACCACCAACCACGCCCCCCTCGAGGCCATTGTCTTTGACTACTACGCCAACTTCGTGCCCTACTTCGCCAACCTCTTCTCGCCGCTCTTCGTCTTCATTGCCGTCATCTTCTTCACCTCGAAGCTGGCCGGCAACTCCGAAATCATTGCCATGCTGGCCTGCGGCATGAGCTTCAAGCGGCTGCTAAGGCCCTACCTCATTTCGGCTGCCCTCATAGCCGCCCTCAACTTCTACTTAGGAGCCTACGTCATACCGAAGGGCTCGGTGGTCAGACACAACTTCGAGTCGCTCTACAAGAACAACAAGAAAGTGACCTCGGCCACCAACGTGCAGCTGCAGGTGGAGCCCGGCGTCATAGCCTTCATTTCGCAGTATGACGACGTGACCCGCACGGGCTA
>DGTH01000157.1:2711-2880 GCA_002393705.1 Prevotella sp. UBA4341
CCATGGACACCATCATACAGATGGAACCCATGGACCTCGTCTTCTCGAAGGGACAGCAGGAGACACTCTCCTCGCCCGAACTGAAGCGCTACATTTCGAAACAGCAGGAGCGCGGCTCGGGCAACGTGGTGCAGTACGAGGTGGAGTACCACAAGCGAATAGCCACCTC
>DGTH01000059.1:0-6242 GCA_002393705.1 Prevotella sp. UBA4341
CCATAATACAAGAACAATTAAAAAGGAAACAAAATGAGGAGCATGAAACATTCGATTAAACGAGAGCAGAGCCATACTCGCATGAGCTTTGCCGAGTGTGAGAACCAACGGTCGCTGGCCGAAGGGGAAAGCAATGTTCGAGCAACGCTCAAACACATGAAACTATCATTCCATCTCATTCTCACCCTCGCCGTGATGCTCACGATGGCGCAGACGGCGTGGGCGGCAAACGAAGAAACCGTGACGTGGACGATGGACGGCGGCAAGTCGGGACAGACAACGCCCAGCAATGATTATACGCTATCGAATACCGATGGTATGGAAATCCACTATTCATGTACAGGGGATGCCAAGATTATCTGCAATTCAAATTCAAAGTCGACGCGCTTCTATCATTTTATCAGTGGCAGCGGAGTCATCGAATTTGCCAATCTGAAGGGAACTGTCACCAAGGTAGAACTGAAAAGATTTAAATTCGACCAAAGTGGTATGCAGATGTATGTCGGCCTTAATAAGAACAGCACTTCAACGTTGCTACATCTGCAAGGAAACAATAGCGACTACGACTTCCCTTCAGAAGATAATGGTGTATTAAACTCTTCCGTCATTTTTGAAGGCAGTGTGGAGGTTAGCGAAAGTGAACCACTGAAAATCATGTTCTCTGGCAGCAGTCAAATTGAGGACTTCGTATTTTCTAACGGTTCTATAGTCGTAACCTACACTCCGGCTGCTGCCGTTGACCTCGGACACACGTTCACGTCTGAGAATGCAATTTCTGCCAGCGGCAACGTACTGACTGCTACGTGCGACAATAATGACGCCAGCCACCATTGCGACCTCACCAACCGTAAGGCCACGCTGACACTATCTGCCGAAGATGTGTCTTATGACTATTACCGTCATATTGCCGAACTGCAACCTACGCTGGGAACCTTTAAAAGTCAGACAGGAATAGAAAATCTCACCAGTAGCGGTATCAGTTATACAAACAAGGAGACAAATGAGGTATCGACCACAGGACCTTCGGCTGTAGGCTCCTACACCGCCACGGCCACCATTAACATCAACGGTACGAACTACACGCTGACTAAGGACTTTAGCATCTTGACTGGATTCAAGGTTAACAACAATTACACGCAGTTCAGCGTCAACAAGATTTCTGCTTTAGAAGGCGACGAGGTGACCATTACTTACACACAGTTGATGGACGAAATACTTGAAGGATTGACTCTGACGGGCGCAACGTCAGGCAACAGCATCGCCTACACGCAAAGCGGCAACACCTACACCTTCAACATGCCCGCTGAGGATGTGAACATCAACGCCACGATTACATACCCGCTGAATGAAGACAACATCACGCAGAGCGGCGACAACTATACCATCAAGACTGCCGACGGCTGGAACTACTTCTGCCAGCGCATGGATGTCGATGCCGAGTTGAACGGCTTCAGCGGCAAGACCGTGATGCTGAGCAACGACATCATAGTAACAAAGATGGCGGGCAATGGAAGATACCCGTTCAAGGGCACGTTCGACGGCGACGGCCATACGCTGACCTTTAACTACACCGCTGATAGGCCTAATTGCGCCCCATTTCGCATAACCGACGGCGCTACCATCCGCAACTTGCACGCAACTGGACTGATAGAAGGCGGTATTTGGCACAACATGGGCGGTCTGGTAGGTTCTGCCAGCGGTAATCTCACCATTGAGAACTGTCGCGTCAGCACCCAAATCAGCAGCACCATCAACGGTGAAGCAGGGCACGGTGGTATCGTGGGCTACGTACAGTATACGAACAACCTCGTGGACTGCAACATCACGGGCTGCGTCTATGACGGACTCATCTACAACTCGAACACCTGGAACCAGACTTATGGCTGCGGCGGATTCATCGGTGCCATGTCGCAGTATGCGTATGTTGACCTCACTGACTGTCTCTTCCTGCACGGCCAGTACGATAACAATGGCAACAAGTGCGAACTGCTGTGGGGATATGACAACGACAAGAACAGCACCTTCTTCCACCGCAGCAACGGCTATGGTGAGGGTAAACTGACCAACTGCTTCTACGTCGGCACACGCGGTCTGAAGCAAGGCTCGCCCGCTGTGGAATCGGCCACTGCCCCCACCAACTTCGCCCACTTCGGCGCCCCGACGACCGACTACCGCTTCATGAAGATGTATGACCACACTATGGTCTTCGACGGCAAGTACTATACGCCGACATACGGTGACCTGGTGGAGACGTACAGCTACAGCGGGGAGAAGAGCTACATCATCGAGTACGATGACATGCCGCTCGGCATCAAGGATGTCAAGACGAAACAGAGGACAAATTACCTGCGCTACAACCGTCCGTTCACCAGAGACAAGGCCGTGACCATCATGCTGCCGTTCGACTTCACGAAGAACGATATCAGGCGGGGTGAATATGACAACATTTCGGAGGGAAAGTTCTACGAGTTCGCAGGCATTGAGGAAGTGCCGTTTAACATGTGGATTGCCGTGATGAAGGAAGTGGGCGAGGAAGGCTCTAACGAAACGACTGAGACCACGATGAAGGCCAACACGC
This sequence comes from Prevotella sp. UBA4341, assembly GCA_002393705.1. Taxonomy (GTDB): domain Bacteria; phylum Bacteroidota; class Bacteroidia; order Bacteroidales; family Bacteroidaceae; genus Prevotella. The sequence goes on from DGTH01000059.1 coordinate 2,579, forward strand.
CATATCTCTTCATGCCTGGTGAGGACGCTAAATACCTCTACTTCACTAATGGGGACGACTACTACCTAGGATTCGACATTTTCACCGAGGGCTACGAGCGCGGCACGAAGCAGACCGAGTACGACGGCAGCGATGGCACATATTCGTGGAACAAATGGAACTTCATTGGCACCTACGAGCCACGCTACTGGAGCGAAACCGAGCACTTCGAGGAACTCGGCAAGGTGTACGGCTTCGCAGGATTGACCAAGGAGGTGGACGAACAACTCGTCGTGGCCGGCGACTTCGTGAGGGCGAAGAGCGGCGCGAAGATTCGCCCGACATCGTGTTACCTGATGTGGGCTGGCAGCGAGCCCAGCAATGCCCCCGCCCGCAGAATGACTCACGGCGCAGCGGCTGAGGACGTGGAACTGCCGCAGCGCATCACCGTGAAACTCGTCTCGGCCAGCGGCGAGACTACCGCCATCGGCACGCTCGACACCAAGACGGGCGAAATGACCTTCGACAGCGAAGCATGGTACACCCTCGACGGTGTCCGCCTCAGCGGCCAGCCCAGCACCAAGGGCATCTATATCAATAATGGTAAGAAGGTCGCAATTAAGTGAGAGAAATGAGAGCTCGCTCACATTTCCGAGCGTGAGCGAGCTCGAACGAAGTTCAAGATTGTAATCAAATAACGAATGGAGGCCACAGCAATGAAAAAGAGAGCATACGAAAAACCGACCTGTAGGGTCGTAGTGTTGCAACATCGTACACACCTACTGCAAGCCAGTCCTGAGCGTAGTACGCCGCCCGAAGAAATCCCTGACTACGACGACTGGATGGAAGCTAACATGATGAACGGCTATGAGGACTACGAGGAGGACGAAGAAGACTGGTAAGTTATCTTGCGGCGTCGAGTAACAGCTCGCTCAGTGTGGGGTGGATGTGGACGATGTCTCGTAGCTGCTCAACAGTGGTATCACGACACATGAGCGCAGCTACCTCCTGAACGAGGTCGGCCGAGTGGGCACCGAAGGCGTGACAGCCGAGGATGGTGCCCATCTCCCCGCCCTCCCCCAAAGGAAGGGGACCTTCGGCAGAGAGCGGCTGAGCAGCATAAAGCAGCTTCACCATTCCTTCTGTCTCACCCATAGCAAGCGCCTTGCCGTTGGCGCGGTGGAAGGCCTTGCCCACCTTGTAGGCAATGCCCTGTGCCTTGCACTGGTCTTCCGAAAGACCTACACAGGCTGCCTCCGGCGCGGTGAAGATGGCAGCAGGCATCACGTCGAAGCGAATGTCGTCGGTACGTCCCATGATGTGGTTGATGACACGCAGGGCCTGAGCCTCAGCAGCGTGGGCAAGCATCTGACGGCCGTTGACGTCGCCGATGGCGTACATGTTTGCTGCAACAGAGTCGCAGCCTACACAACAGAAGTCCTCATCGACGGGGATGTTGCCTCGCTGGTCGAGGGTAATACCGGCAGCTTCGAGATTCAGTCCGTCGGTGTTGGGCTGACGCCCTGTAGCAATGAGAATAACATCAGCATCGATGTCGGCGAGCGACTGCACGGCAGTCTTCATGCGGAAGGTAATACCCCGCTTCTCCAGCGTCTTGCGCAGACGCTTGGCAACATCGCTGTCAAGCATGGGCAGGCACTCCTTCAAGAACTCTATGACAGTCACCTCAGAGCCGAAGCGTTGGAACACGCTGGCAAACTCCATGCCGATGACTCCGGCACCAATGATGCAAAGCTTCTTAGGCAAGGTGGTCAGCTGTAACAGCTCGGTAGAGTTGACAACACGGGGATCATCAATATCAGGCAGGGGCGGCATTTTGGGTTTGCTGCCCGTTGCAATGATAATGTTCTTGGCAGCGAGGCGGGCCCCCTCTGAGTCCCCCTGAAGGGGGAGGACTTGTACTTCGTTGGGACTGACAAACGAGGCGTGGCCGCGAAGGAGCGTGATGTTAGGATGAGACAGGATGCCTTCCACGCCACTACGCAACTGCTGCACCACCGTCTGCTGGCGCTCGTAAGCCTCTTCGAAGGTTCGGCTGTGGACGTAGGTCTTGGTGGGTATGCAACCGCGGTTCAGACACGTGCCGCCTACTTCGTCCTCTTCAACAATCGTAACCTGCAGGCCCTCATGGGCAGCAAGCTCAGCGGCGCGGTATCCGCCAGGACCCGCGCCGATGATGAGAAGGGAGCCCACCCCCTGCAGACTCTCTCCCTGCCCCTCCCTGTGAGGGAGGGGAGAAAATACCTTATGCTTTATTGCTTTATTTTCCATATATTCATTTCTTGGTGGTAATTCCTCCCCTCCCTCACAGGGAGGGGTTGGGGGTGGGTCTCTTATACGTTACCACCGGATGCTTTGCGGCCTCCACGTCATCGACACGCCCGATGGGCGTATTATGAGGAGCCGTCTTCACGAGTTCAGGATTCTCACGAGCCTCTTCGGCAATGCGGCGCATAACATCGATGAAGCCATCGAGCGTCTCCTTCGATTCGTTCTCCGTCGGCTCAATCATCAGCGACTCATGGAACAGGAGCGGGAAGTAAATCGTGGGGGCATGATAGCCGTAGTCAAGCAGACGCTTGGCAACGTCCATCGTAGTGACGCCCGTTGACTTGTCCTTCAGTCCGTCGAACACGAACTCGTGCTTGCAGAGGCCCGTGATGGGCAGCTCATAGACATCCTTCAGGCGCTCCTTGATGTAGTTAGCATTGAGCGTAGCCAATGGTCCAACCATCTTTACCTGCTCACGGCCCAGCGTCAGTATGTATGCATAGGCCCGCATCTCCACAGCGAAGTTGCCTTGATAAGGCGATACTTCGGGGAACAAATGCTCCAAGCCTTTACGTACGCCAACAGGCCCACTGCCCGGACCACCTCCACCGTGAGGTGTTGAGAACGTCTTGTGCAGGTTGATGTGCATGACGTCAAACCCCATGTCGCCCGGACGACATGCGCCCAACATCGGGTTGAGATTGGCACCGTCATAGTACATCAGACCACCGGCTTCGTGGACCATCTCAGCAATCGCAGGGATATTCGGTTCAAAAAGTCCTAACGTGTTGGGATTGGTCATCATCATGGCAGCCACCTCGTGACCATGTTCCGTAAGTATCTGCTCAAGGTCATCGACGTTTACCGTGCCGTCGTAGTACGACTTTACTTCTATGATTTCCAAGCCACAGACGGCAGCCGAAGCCGGATTGGTTCCATGAGCAGAGTCAGGCACGATAACCTTCGTTCTTGCCGCATCGCCACGCTCTTCGTGATACTTACGAATAACCATCAGTCCCGTCAGTTCGCCATGAGCACCGGCATAGGGCTTCAGCGTAAAGTCAGCCAAGCCCGTCAGGGCACAAAGCGACCGTTTCAGCAGTGTGCAAACAGCCTGTGCCCCTCGTGTAGTGTCGGCCGGCTGCAGGGGATGCAGGTTCTGGAACTGCGGCAGGGCAGCCACTTCCTCATTCAACTTCGGGTTATACTTCATCGTACATGAGCCGAGGGGATAGAAGCCGTTATCCACTCCGAAGTTATTGGCCGACAGGTTTGTATAGTGACGTACAACGGTCAGTTCGTCGCACTCGGGCAGTGCTGCTGCTTCCCGGCGTAGCATGGCAGCCGGCAACTCATGGTGGCCAAAACGGTTCTTAGGCAGTGAGCAGCCACG
>DGTH01000059.1:6373-8130 GCA_002393705.1 Prevotella sp. UBA4341
ATTTCTTCCTTTGTACGTTTCTCCGTTACAGCCAGCATGATGGTGTCATCGGTCACCTTTATGCCACCAAAGAACCCAGCATCTAACCAGCGCTGCTGCAAAGCATCGATGTCGCCGTCGTAGCGCACACAGAACTCATTGAAGAACGGCTGTTCGAAAGCCATGCGGAAATGTCCCGTAGCCAAGAGCTGCTCCGAGAGATAATGAGCGCCGTCATAGGACAACTGGGCGGCTTCACGCAGCCCTTGCTTACCCATCAGCGAAAGATACACCGTAACAAAGAGAGCCATCAGGCTTTGGTTACTACAAATATTTGAGGTTGCCTTCTGCCGGCGAATATGTTGTTCACGAGCCTGCAACGTCAACACGAAAGCACGCTGACCGCGACTGTCGTGCGTACGACCGACAATGCGGCCTGGCATCTTACGAATGAGTTTCTCCGTGCAGCAAAGGTAGCCCACGTAGGGCCCGCCAAACTGCATGGGAATGCCTAACGACTGACCGTCACCGACGGCAATGTCTGCTCCCCACTCGCCTGGAGTCTTCAGCAGAGCCAGGTCGAAGGCCACACTGTTCATGATGAAGAGTGCCTTCTGCTGGTGGCAAGCATCGGCAAAGCCTTCGTAGTTCTCAATGATGCCATAGCGGTTAGGCTGCTGCACCAGGACACCGGCCACATCATTGAGTGTTGAGAGTTGAGCGTTGAGTGCTGATTGGTCTGTCACGCCGTTCTTGGACGGGATGACCTCTACGTCAAGCTGCTGGAAATGGGCATACTGGCGTACCACGGCCTGCGTCTTCTCATCGACAGTGTCGCTCATCAGTATGCGATGCTGCTTCTTGCCTGCAGCAACAGCCATCAACACAGCCTCAGCCGTAGCCGTCGTACCGTCATACATAGAGGCATTCGAGATGTCCATACCTGTCAGAGCTGTCATCATGGATTGGTATTCAAAGATGTAGTGCAGGGTGCCCTGTGAGATTTCTGCCTGATAGGGTGTGTAGCTGGTCAGGAACTCCGACCGGCTGAGCAGGTTGGGGATGACGGCTGGTGTGTAATGGTCATAGACACCTGCGCCGGCAAAGCAGACGAGCTGCTGATTCTGACGGCCCAGCTGTTCAAACAGCTGACGCACCTCCAGCTCACTCATGCTTTCTGGCAACTCATAGTCGCCCCGAAAGCGGAGGTGATCAGGAATGTCACCGTATAAGGCATCGAGGGAATCAACGCCCACGGTACGGAGCATGTCCTGAAGGTCAGCCTCGGTATGGGGGAAATACTTAAAGCCCACCCCCTGCCCCTCCCCAAGGGAGGGAGGATTGGTTACTTTTTCCATTTAATGTTTTTTGTATTAGGTAATAAAACCCCTCCTTGGGGAGGGGTGGGATGGTCCCTACTCGCAAAAAGCTTCGTAGGCCTTGGCATCCATGAGGTTGTCAAGTTCCGACTTATCGCTGAGTTCCACCTTGATAATCCAGTTCTCAAAAGCATCCTTATTGAGCAGTTCCGGCTCGTCGTCAAGGGCTTCGTTCACCTCAACCACCTTACCGCTGACGGGAGAAATCAGGTCGCTGGCGGCTTTCACACTCTCTACAGCGCCAAACTCCTCGCCGGCTTCCACCTCGTCATCAACTTCGGGCATATCGACATAGACCACGTTACCCAGCGCGTGCTGAGCATAGTCTGTAATACCCACAAAACCATAGTCACCATCTACTCTTACAAATTCGTGCGACTCTGAGTAGTAGAGTCCTTC
>DGTH01000107.1 GCA_002393705.1 Prevotella sp. UBA4341
TCGCCCGCGCCATTATGCGCTATGGTATACGACTTGGTGGATATAGTAGGGTAGAGCAGTTGCGCGAGATCAATGGGTTCCCCGAAGAGGCACTACCGTATTTTACTATCGAGAATCCAAGGGTAAGACAGCTGAACGTCAACCAGCTCACGCTTGAAGAACTACGTCGCCACCCTTACATCAATTTCTATCAGGCCCGTGCCATTCTCGACTACCGTCGCCTGCACGGTCCTTTGAAACGTCTTGATGATCTTAAACTGCTGAAGGAGTTCCCGCCAGAGGCCATCAAGCAACTGGAGCCCTACGTTTGTTTCTAATAGTCTTTCTTTAAAACAGAAGGTACTAAAATGTCCGTTCTCGGACATCATGAGTGTCCAAAAATGGACACTTCGCTTTATGCAATTGTTGATTATCAAGCACTTACGTGTTTGGCACAGTTTTGGTATAATATAAGGTAAAAAGATTTACAACAGATATGAGATTCATACGACAAGCCCTTGCCTTGATGCGCGAGGAAAAACTCTACTCAGCGATGTACATCGCGGGAACGGCATTAGCCATTGCCTTCGTGATGCTCATTGCCGAAGTGTATTACGTGAAAGTGGCCGACATTGCGCCAGAGGTAAACCGCAGTCAGACGTACTATCTGGAAGGGTTGCTCCAGAAGGGTGAAAACGTAACGGGAGAAGTGCGGCATGAAGAGTTCCGCAACTTGTTCCAGAAGATGGAAACGCCGGAGTGCGTAACTGCCGTATCGGATTTTTGGCAAACGCAGTCGTCCTATATGAAACTCTCCGACGGCCTTCACGACCAGGCGGTAAAGATGAAGTTAACCGATCCAGGCTTCTTCCGCCTCTACCAGTTCCACTTCATTGAAGGGACATCTTTCACGCAGGACGACTTCGACAACGGTCGTCGGCAGGTGGTCATCACCGAGGACATCAGCGAACTGCTCTTTGGCAAGGGGAAGAAAGCGTTTGGCCAGGAGGTCAGCATCAACAACCTCGACTACCGTGTCTGTGGCGTTGTGGAGACACCAAGCGTGCTGACGGAACGGTGTGCCGCCGACATCTGGTGCCCCTACACAACACAAGAGTGGAGTTACGGCCTCAACAATTTTCCTGTGCAGGTCTATTTCAAAGTGCCTGCCGACCGTCACGATGCCTTCATGCAAGAGATAAAAGAGGTGGAGGCACGCTTTAACTCCACATACGAGAACAATCAGGTTGACATAACCGCTACTCTCAAAAGCCATTATTCTGTGGTGCTGGAGAGCCTGTCCCCTGTGTTCGATGCTTGGAACAAGAACGTACTTTGGTATGTGGTGCCCTCCATTCTCATGCTGCTGCTGGTGCCTGCCTTGAACCTGAGCGGAATGGTGGCCAGCCGCATGGAGCGCCAGTTGCCCGAGATGGCCATCCACAAAGCTTTTGGTGCCAAGCGCCGCACCCTGTTGTGGCAGGTCATTATGGAGAACCTCATCCTGACACTCATGGGGGGTATCATTGGACAGTGCTTGGCATGGACCGCCCTCTACGCCTGGCGCGATTGGGTATTCTATGTCTTCTCTGAAGACTTCAACCTCTACGGCCGTGTACCCATCATCCACGGAGATATGCTCTTTGGCCCAGCCGTCTTCCTCATTGCGTTGCTGGTATGCTGCGTGTTGAATGTCCTGGCGGCTGCGGTACCTGCATGGCTCAGTCTTAGAAAACCGATTGTTGAATCAATGATGATTAAGAAATGAAACAGCTCAAAGAAATATTCCAGCGCAAGACATCCATCTGGCTTGCCCTCGAACTCATCCTCGTCACCATTGCCTGCTGGTGGGCCTTCGACCCCGTCATCGTCACTACATACGTTACCCGTCTGCCTCTGGGTTACGATGCCGACAGGTTGGTGCGAATGGAAGTGGCCAGTACCCTGCCCAGTACTGAGGCCCGCCAAAGTTATGATATCTTCAGAAATGAGGAACAGCAACTGTTAGAGAAAGTACAGGAGATGGACGAGGTGGAGATGGCTTATCTTGCCTATAACAATTCGATAGGAACGGGCGTGATGAATATTATTCACAATTTCTACGACAAACTCGGTCACGACTCCATTCGTGCCATTCGCTATGGTTTTGTTCCCGACTCCAAGATGTTTCAGGTCTACGGTCTTCAGTCGCTGACACCAGCAGTTCCGACCAGTGAACTGACGCATAATTGCCAGTGGGAGAAGACTGTGATCATCACACGAACGGTGGCTATGGGTCTCTTCGGCACCTTAGATGTGGCTGGCCGTACGATTGTCAGCACAGCATACGCCTATAACGAAGAAATATCAGATTTCAAATGGGAGAAAGTAGAATATACCATTCGTGCGGTGGTAGAGGACGTCCGCTATGGCCTTTTCGACCGCGACTATGCCGTAGTGTTTCTCTGTGAGACGGGACCAAGTTACAACATTCCCATCTTCGTGCGATTGCGCGAGGGTGTCAATGCCGACAGGTTTGTGCAGGCAAGTCAACTACAGGTTCAGCACGAAATGGTGACGGAGCATTGCTATGTGCGAGGCATGAAGACCCTGCAAGAGGCCAGCCACGAGGAATATGAACGTACACGAAGCCGGGAGGTGCGCCGCAACTTGCTCCTCGCCGCCTTCTTCGCCTTGAACTTAGCCTTCGGTGTCTTCGGAACGCTGCTCATGTACACCCGTCAGCGGCGTGAGGAGGCTGGTGTCAAGCGGGCTTTCGGAGCCACCCGCTGGAGCGTGTTCTGGGGTTTCATCCGCGAGGCATGGCTGCTCACCACCATCAGCGTCGTCATCGGCTGCATCATCTATTTCCAGTTTGCTGTCAACGGCGGTCTGTTCGGTGACTTTGACAGTGACAACCCCATCAACCGTTATTGGTTCGACGACTTCGGCACCCACTTCCTCGTGGTCTCTGCCATCGTCTACCTTATTATA
>DGTH01000052.1 GCA_002393705.1 Prevotella sp. UBA4341
GCTGAATGCGAAGGGGATCAAATGAGTTGAGAGTTGAGAATTGAGAATTGAGAGTTATGACATTAATAGGATACAAGATATGAAAGAAAAAGAAATTACCCAGAACGAGGAGAAACGGAGCCTTAGCTTCGTAGAACAGTTTGTAAAGGAAGACCTGGAGGCCGGCAAGAACGGAGGCCGTCTGCAGACGCGCTTTCCGCCCGAACCCAACGGCTACATACACATAGGCCACGCCAAGGCCATCTGCATGGACTTCGGCGTTGCCGAGAAGTTTGGCGGTGTCTGTAACCTTCGCTTCGATGATACCAATCCCTCGAAGGAAGATACGGAGTACGTTGACAGCATTCTGCACGACATCGAGTGGCTCGGCTTCAAGTGGGGCAACATCTATTACGCCTCTGACTACTTCGAGAAACTCTGGGACCTGGCCGTCTGGCTTATTAAGCAGGGATTGGCCTACGTCGATGAGCAGACCTCGGAGCAGATAGCCCAGCAAAAGGGTACGCCCACCCAGCCCGGAACGGCCAGTCCCTTCCGCGACCGCCCCATTGAGGAGAACCTGCGGCTCTTTGAGCACATGAACACGGCGGAGGCCGTCGAGGGTTCGATGGTGCTGCGTGCCAAGCTCGACATGGCCAATCCGAACATGCACTTCCGCGACCCGGTCATTTACCGCATCATTCATACCCCGCACCACCGCACGGGCACCAAGTGGCATGCCTACCCCATGTACGACTTTGCCCACGGTCAGTCTGACTACTTCGAAGGTGTCACCCACAGCATCTGTACGCTGGAGTTTGTGCCCCACCGTCCGCTCTACGACAAGTTTGTAGATTTGCTGCAGCAGAAGGACCAGCAGTACGACTACCGTCCCCGACAGATAGAGTTCAACCGCCTGAACCTGACCTATACCGTCATGTCGAAGCGCAAGCTGAAGGCCCTTGTCGATGAACGGCTGGTCAGCGGCTGGGACGACCCCCGCATGCCTACCGTCTGCGGCATGCGTCGTCGTGGTTACTCTGCCCAGAGCATTCGCAACTTCATTGACTCCATTGGCTACACCAAGTTCGACGCCCTCAACGACTACGCCTTGCTTGAGGCTGCCGTACGCGACGACCTGAACAAGCGAGCCTGCCGCGTCAGCGCCGTACTGAACCCCGTCAAGCTCGTCATTACCAACTACCCCGAAGGCCAGACCGAGGAGCTCACCGCCGTGAACAACCCCGAGTGTGAGGCCGACGGTACCCACCAGATTACCTTCAGCCGCGAGCTCTGGATTGAGCGTGACGACTTCCAGGAGGTGGCCGAGAAGAAATTCCAGCGTCTGGCTCCCGGCAAGGAGGTGCGCCTGAAGAATGCCTACATCATTAAGTGTGACGAGGAGCACCCGTGCGACAAGGATGCCGACGGCAACGTCGTGACCGTCTATGCCACTTACGACCCCGAGACCCGCAGCGGACTGCCCGGTGCCGACCGCAAGATTAAGGGTAAGACGCTCCACTGGCTCAGCTGTGGTCACTGTCTGCCGGCCGAGGTGCGGTTGTACGACCGTCTGTTCTCGGTTGAGAATCCCGCAGCCGAAGAGGCCGACTTCCGTGACCTGCTGAACCCCGGCAGCCTTACCGTGCTCGACCATTGCTACGTCGAGTCTTACCTCAAGGATGCCAAGCCGGGCGACTTCCTGCAGTTCCAGCGCATAGGCTACTTTACTCCCGACCTCGACTCCCGTCCTGACCATCTGGTGTTCAACCGTACCGTCGGACTCAAAGATACGTGGAGGAAATAAACCATTAGAGAATGAAACGAACCGGAGACGACTACTTCGACAGTAAGGAATTCCGCGAGATGCTCGAAAGCTACGAAGAGGCCATCAGCGAGGGGCAACCCGTGCTGATGGACCCCGACGAGCTGACCGACATTGCCGACTACTACCACTACATGGGCATGGACGAGCAAGCCGACGACGCCATCGGGCAGGCCTCTGCCCTGAACCCTGGCGCTACCGGCCCGCTGCTCTACAAGACCCGTCAGCAGTTGGAGATAGGCGACATAGAGGGGGCAGAGTATTTCCTGGACCAGATTCTCGACAAGAGCGACCCTAACTACCAGTACATGCAGGGCGAGGTGCTCATTGCGCAGGATGAGATCGAGGAGGCCGACCGGTTATTCAGAGACTACTTCCGCGACGTACCGCCCGAGGAACACGCCGACTTCGTCATGGATGTGGCCAACATCTGGTACGACTACGGCGTCTTCGACAAGGCACAGCAGTGGATGATGCGTTCGCCGGGCGACGACTCGCCGGACTTCAAGGAACTCATGGCCCAGATACTCTTCGCCCTGGGGAAGACCAAGGACAGCGAGCGACTCTTCAACGAACTGCTGGACTACGACCCCTACTCCGTCAAGTACTGGAAGCAGCTGGCCACCAACCAGATTGTCAACGACCACAACTCCGAAGCCATTGAGAGCATCGGCTACGCCCTGGCCATAGACCCCAACGAGCCTGAGAGCATACTCATCAAGGCCAACGGCCTGTACCACCAGAACAACTTTCAGGAGGCGCTGCGCAACTACGAGCATTTCAACGAGCTACAGCCCGGCTACGACTACGTAGAGCTGCAGATAGGCACCTGCCTCTACTGTATGCGACGTAACGACGAGGCCATTGAGCACTTCGAGCGTGCCCGCGAGCTGACCTGCGACGACTCCATCTACACGTTGCAGATACACCAGGAACTGGCCTTTGCCTACAGCTACCGGGGCGACGTGCAGAAAGCCATGAGTTGTCTCGACGAACTGAAGGACGTCAACTGCTACGACGAGGACGTTCTCGTCATGCGCGGCTACGTCATGCTGGAAAACCAGCGGCCCGAAGAGGCCGAGGAGTACTTCCGTCAGGCTATCGAGCAGGCCGAGTCGGCTCCGAAGGCCCTGCTGAAGATCATTGTCTCGTTCCTCGACAACGGCTACACCAAGGCGGCCTACACGCTGTTCAAGCAGTTCCTGAAGTATGCTCCCGACGACTACGACGAGGGTTTCTCCTACATGGCCTTGTGTTGCTGGCGACTGCAGAAGTACAAGGAGTTCATGAAGTACCTGAAGTTGGCTGTCGATAAGAATCCCCACGAGGCCCGCATGGTGCTCGACCGGCTGTTTCCTGACGAGATAGAGCCCGCCGACTATTACGACTACATTAAAAACAAATTAGAACAATGAGTTTCATATCCACCCTGCTTAGCAATCTGAACTACCCCACCATTCTCCTGCTGATGCTCCTGGAGAGCACCGTCATCCCTGTACCGTCCGAGCTTGTCGTCGCCCCTGCCGCCTACCATGCTGCCAGTGGCCAGCTCAACGTTTTCCTGATCGTCCTGTTTGCCACCATCGGGGCTGACCTTGGTGCCAGCATCAACTACTTCGTGGCGCTCTACGTGGGCCGTCCCGTCATCTATAAGTTTGCCAACAGCCGTTGGGGCAAACTCTGCCTTCTGAACCAGCAGAAGGTGGAGAAGAGTGAGCGTTACTTCGACAACCACGGCGTGGCAGCCACGCTGACCGGCCGTCTCATTCCCGGCATTCGCCACCTCATCAGCATTCCCGCCGGCCTGGCCCGCATGAACTACTGGAAGTTCCTGCTCTATACCACCATCGGCGCCGGTGCGTGGCACGCCATTCTGGCCGCCATGGGCTGGTATCTCTCTACCTTCGTGCCCGAAGACCAGCTCGAGGCCACCATCGAGCAGTACAACCACTACATCGTCGGTGCCATTGTCGCCGTAGTGGTGCTGGCAGTACTCTATTTCGTCGCCAAATCCTTCCTAAAAGGGCGTAAGGCAAAAAAAGAAGCGTAATTCTTCGCTTATTTCTTTTTTTCTTTGTATTTTTGCCGACTACAAAACTTAAAACTATTTCGGTATGACAAAATCGAACAATCATCTCGTCATTATGGCCGGAGGCGTAGGCAGTCGCTTCTGGCCCATGAGCACTTCCGAACGCCCCAAGCAGTTCATCGACGTTCTTGGTGTGGGCAAGAGTCTGCTTCAGCTTACCGTGGAGCGTTTTGCCACCCTTTGCGAACCAGAGAACGTCTGGGTGGTCACTAACCAGAAGTACGCCGACATCGTCCACGAGCAGCTGCCCGACATGCCTCGTGGCAACATCCTCTGCGAGCCCTGCCGTCGCAATACGGCACCCTGCATTGCCTACGTCTCCTGGCGCATCAAGTCGAAGGACCCCAAGGCCAACATCGTCGTCTCGCCCAGCGACCACGTGGTGCTCGACGTGCAGGAGTTCCGCCGTGTCATCACCGAGTGTCTTAACTTCACGGCCGACAGCGACGCCATCGTCACGCTCGGCATGAAGCCCACTCGCCCCGAGACGGGCTACGGCTACATTCAGGCCGACCTCTCGGCCCACTCGTTGCGCAACAAGAGCATCTTCCGTGTCGATTCGTTCCGCGAGAAGCCCGACCTGGCTACCGCCCAACAGTACATCTCGAAGAACAACTACTACTGGAATGCCGGCATCTTCATCTGGAACGTCTCCACCATCGTCAATGCCTTCCGCATCTACCAACCCCAGATGGCCAAGATCTTCGAGGCCCTGCTCCCCATCTATGGCACGGAGCGCGAACAGGAGGAAATCAACGCCCGCTTCCCCAGCTGCGAGAACATCTCGGTCGATTACGCCATCATGGAGAAAGCCGACGAAATCTTCGTCTGCCCGGCCAGTTTCGGCTGGAGCGACCTGGGCACGTGGGGCTCGCTGCTCGAGCAGTCTAAGAAGGACATGGCCGGCAATGCCGCCATCGGTCCTGACGTGACGCTCTACGAGAGCTACA
>DGTH01000060.1 GCA_002393705.1 Prevotella sp. UBA4341
CCTCCAGGCCCTGTTGTCGCGGCAAACACGGTATCAACCTCCGTGCCAAAGCTTCCCGTGCTCTCGTCGAACGGAATGCGCACCAGCGAGTACTTCAGCTGTTTCAGCTCTGTGGGCAGTTGTACCAGCGGCGCCGCACAGTAGTAGATGTACTTGCCGTCGGGCGAAAAGGTGGGGAACGTCTCCAGTACGGTCGAGTCGGCCGTCAGGGCCGAGCGTACGATGCGGTTCTCCTTGAGGTCGGCCACATAGACGTCGCTCTTGGAGTCATAGACCTCTAAGCGCTTCTTCGTCATGGAGTGAAACGCCGGGATGATGACGTTGGTCGAGAAGGTGATGTATCGGCCCGAGGGCGAGAATCCGAAATAGACCGATCCGCTCACCATATCGTCGGTCTTGATGTTCAGCTTGCGCAGTTCGCCGTGCTCGTTCAGCAGGGCCCCGCCTCCCTTGCCGCGCACGTAGAGCATGGAGAGGTCAGCCCGCTGGCTGGCCGGCGTGTGACAGTTCATGCAGCGGTTCTCCTGCATGCGGTAGTCGGTCAGCAGGGCTTCGTCGAAGTTCTCTATCGAGCGTTGCTTCAGCTGTATGTTGTTCCATATTTCGTAGTCGGGTTCTATCAGCCGGTACGTGAGCCACGGGTCCAGCTTGTCCTTCACCACCAACCAGCGGAAGGGCTTGAACTCCAGCCACTGCCCGTCCATGAGGGCCGTGACGCTCACGCTGATTTCCTGGTTCTGCTCCAGGAGCTGGCGCCACTGGTCTGCGTCGAACACCACTTCTTCGCCCCGTCCGCTCACCGTCACGTCGCCGGCCTTCACGCTGACGGCCTCCGCTCCGCGTACCAGGAAGTTCAGCGGGGCTATGTTGACGGGTATGGTGACATCCGCGTAGTCGGGGTAAATAGGCGGTAGCTCGTCCGTCTTCCGGGCGTTTTCGGGGGTTGGCGTACAGGCCGCTATGGCGAGTACGGCTATCATCAGTATCAGTGTGACAGGTCTTTTCATTGTACTTTCGGTTTTGTTGCTTTGTCGAAGTAATACCAGTAGGTGCCCTTGAAGCAGGGATTGCCGCGCTGCTCGTTATACTCGGCAAAGCGCTGCAGCACGTCCTGCCGACTGATGTACTGCCGCCAGAGCGCCTCGTCAGCATGGCTGGCGGCCAGCCAGATGCAGAGGGCCTCCTGGTAGAGTGTATTGCTGAGGCTCCGCCCTCGGCTGGTCAAGTAGCGGTCGTAGTCGCGCTTGAAGCTCTGCACGTCTTTCAGCAGGAGGTTGCTGCACAGAATGTAGTCCAGTGCCACCTTGTTGTCGGGGTTGGAGTCGAGCAGCTGCATCATGATGTTGTGGGCGTTGTCGCCCAGCGACAGGGTGTCCTTGCGGTTGTTGAACTGCTGCTTCTGTTTGTATTTCTCGGCCGTGGGGGCGTCTTTGGCCCACTGGCGCAATGCGAAGGTCTTTTCCAGAATGCCCAGATACTTGCGGGCGGCCGCACTGTCGCCGCTCACGATGGAGCATTCGGCCAGGCGCTTCACCATGCGGATGTTGCGGTTGTTCTCCGAAAAGACGTGGGCCATCATGGCGGCCCGCTCGGTGTAGGTCATGTCGCCTAAGGCCCAGTACAGCTCGTTCATGCTCTTGATGGTGAACATGGGCGTCTCGGGGCCTATGGAGTAGAAGGTGCCCAGCTCGGGGCGGTCAAGGGTGAGCAGCTTTTCCGGCAGCTTGCCGCGTTGTGCCTGTACCAGGTAGTAGAAGAACTTCATCTCGGGTGTGCGCTCAGGGTCCTGCTCGACGAGCCGTTCTACCTTGTTCCAGTTGCCGAAGTGGTATTCGCAGTCAACGGCTATCTGCCTTTCGGCGTACCATTCCGGCCCCGCCAGCTTGCCTAAGCGGGGAGCACCGAACAGCCACGCGGCCACCACTACAGCCACGGCCATGCCGCCCAAGAGCGCGATGCGGTTTCCCCGCACCGTCCTGAAGGCCCGCACCCCCAGCAAGACAACCAGCGCCCATCCTAATAAAGACAGCGTCCCTGACAGCGGGAAACGGTAGTGCAGGTGGAAGACGGCCTCGACAGTGGCCACGACGAGCGCCACGACGAGCGCCACGTAGCGCCGGGAGCTGAGCCACTTTACGGCCAGATAGACGACGACGGCCAGCACGGTCAGCACGACGGTCAGGATGGTTGCCCCGGCAAAGAGATAGTAGTAGAACTGCGTCAGGAACTCGCCGCCCATGCGGGCCAGCCAGCCGGCACCGTCGTCGAAGTAGGTACGGAGCCAGTCGGCTGACCAGAGGAACAGCTGGTTCTGCTCCTTATAGAAGAAATGGTAAGGATAGCAGAACTGGAAAAAACAAAAGCAAGAAATAGCCCATGTGGCTATTGCTGCTGTGGGAATGAAGCGTCCTATGTTGCGTGTCATCACTCAGAGCGCCTCCAATATCCGCTTCAGTACGACGGAGCAACTGATTTCGCGGTTCGCCGCTTCGGGAATGACGATGGAGTTTTCCGACTCAATGACGTCGTCGGTCACGATGAGTCCCCGGCGCACCGGCAGACAGTGCATGAACTTGGCGTCGTTCGTCCACGCCATGTGTTCCGTGTCAACCGTCCAGCTCATGTCTTTGCTCGTTATCTTGCCGTAGTCGGCAGGGGTCGTCACGCCGGGGTTCGACCAGTTCTTGGCGTAGATGAAGTCGGCTTCCTCGAAGGCTTTACGCTGGTCGTACTCTACGCGGGTGTCGCCCACGAACTTCGGGTCAAGCTCATAGCCCTTGGGGTGGGTAACGACAAAATCAACGTCGGCAGCACGCATCCACTGGGCGAAGGAGTTGGGCACGGCCTGCGGAAGCGCACGGCAGTGGGGAGCCCACGTCAGCACAACCTTCGGGCGAACGCTCTTCTTGTACTCCTCGATGGTAATGAGGTCGGCAAAGGCCTGCAAAGGGTGGACGGTAGCTGTCTCCATGG
>DGTH01000126.1 GCA_002393705.1 Prevotella sp. UBA4341
CAGTGGGCTATCGCTACTATGAACCCCACTACATCGCCATTCCGCCACGGCTCATCATAGAGAAGTATCTTGCGCCCAATGCCGGAGAACATTCTCTCGTCGACTATAAGTTCAACTGCTTCAACGGCCAGCCCACCTCGGTGTTCTTATGCTCGGACAGACATTTCTACGAACATGTCTGCTACTCCATATATGATCTCGACTGGCATCTGTATCCTGAGAAGATGAAGCCCAAGTACAGGACTACAAAGATTTATAAGCGCCCGGTGTCTTTCAACAGGATGGTGGAATACAGCAAGGAACTTTCCAAGGATATACCCTTCGTGAGGGTGGACTGGTATGAAATCAATGGAAAACCTATCTTCAGCGAAATGACTTTCACACCTGGCGGTGGATTCCAGAATTTCTATACCAAGGACTTCAGATTAGAACTTGGACGGCAACTCGACCTGAGCCACCTCTCGTAAAAAAAGAAATGTGACAAACAACATCCACATGCATAGAATCCACAAAGGAATATCACGCAACTATCTGCTCATCACGCTGCTCAGCATGCTCATACTCATCAGCGGTATGCCCAGCATGCAGGCCAGTACGCTGTTGGTGCTGCTCTCGCTGCCCATGCTGAAACGGCCGGTGAGTCTCATTCCCATGCTGTTCGTCACCTCGTGGAACATGTCTTTCGGCATTTTCGGCATAGGCGCCTATTTCTACTACTTCTCCCTGTTCTTTATTGCCATGTTTTTCAACCATAGGCAGTACGGCCGTTATGTAGGCCCCAACTTCACTACGCTGCTGTGTCTGCTCTTTGGTGCATATATTGTTTTCAGTACCTTTTATTCCATTTCCCGGCAGATTGCGCCTTCCGTCAGGCAGATGTTCACCATCTTCTCTGTAGCCTACGTCGGGCTGTACCAGTGTCGGGAGCGTAACTATGTATATAGCTGCCTCTTCTGGATTGCCGTAGCAGCCTCCTTCTACTTTGGCCTCCGCATGCTCATGTCGCCTATAGCTTACGTCACCATAGATGCTGATACGGGGTTTACCAACACCTCGCCCCGACCGACCATCATGAGTGATGTCAACCCCAACACCGCAGCGCAGATTATCGCTGTACTGTCCATCATTCTCTTTATTGCCGTCATGCGGTTGAGGAAGTTCAAGGACGGGATTATACTGGCGCTATTGTTCAACCTGAATACGCTCATCCAACTTGGCAGTCGTACGTCGTTCTATGCACTTGCCATCTGCTTCGTCTTCTATCTCTTCTTTGCCACGCATATCAGCAAGGGGCGCAAATTCTTCTTGATGCTGCTTACCGCTGTTGGCATGTATGTTCTGCTGCAGTTTATCGACATGATGGAGAACCGTCTCTTTTATACAACCATCTTAGAGGACGAAGGTAGTGGACGTTTCGTCAGCTGGACGCGACTATGGGAGGAGGTGGTGCCCAAATATTGGCTGCGGGGCTTCGGCTTTGGCAGAGAGAACTACAGCATCCTGGGCTACCACTTCGATGCCGACAACCTCTATTTAGACCTGCTCTGCCAGTTGGGCGTCATCGGCTCAACGATCTTCTACGTGCTGCATTTCCGGATGATGCGCCGAGTGAGCGCAGCCAGAAAGCGCAGCGTGGGCATGGAGATGATGTTCTTCATACTGCTCAGCTACCTCATTTCCGGACTGGGAGAGTCGGTGTTTGACTTCCCACTTTACTGGGCCACGCTCATCCTGGCCGGCACGTTATACCCATCACCCAACACCCATCACCCATCACCCAACACCCGACTATGACCAACTACTCTGTCATCATACCCTATCGAGGCGATGCGGCACTACTGCACAAGGCCGTGAGCTCGGTGCCCGACCGCACCGACGTGCAGGTCGTCGTAGTCGATAACAACCCCCAGACGCTACCCCCGGCTGACAGACCGGTACTCGGCCAAGCATCGCTGCTGTACCTTACCTCCAACCCGGCCTTGGGAGCCGGACATGCCCGCAATGTGGGACTGCGGCAGGCGAAAGGACGGTGGCTCCTCTTTCTCGATGCTGACGACTATTTCACCCCGCAAGCCTTTGAAGCCTTCGACCGCCACTTAGACAGCGAGGCCGACATCATCTACTTCGATGCAGACAGCGTCAACCTGCGCGACGGCTCTCGCAGCAACCGCCACAGGCCGCTGCACAAGTTCCTCAACGCCTATCTCAAGACTGGCAACGAAGACAGCGTGCGCTATTTCTTTGTCAACCCCATCTGCAAGATGATGCGTTCCACACTCGTCATCGGTGGCGGCTTTCTGTTCGAGGAAATCAGGGTGTCCAACGACCAGATGTTCTCCATTCGCACTGGCCATGCTGCCGCCAAAGTGGAGGGAGACCCCGCCGTCGTCTATATGATTACGACAGGAGAAAGCAACTCCTCGCTGACCCGCACGCGCACAGCCGAAAACCAGTTCATTCGCTACCAGACGGCCATTAGGCAGTACCACTTCATGGAGTCCATAGGTCGTCCTGACCTGCGGTTCCACCTCCTCTCGTTCGTGCTCCATGCCTTCAAGGACTTCGGGTTTAAAGAGGGCGTGAAATACCTCAAGACGGCTCGCCGGGAGCATGTCAACATTTTCTTAAGATAACATGGAAATATGAAGATTGTCCACATCACACACCACTATATCGACGGGCTGGGGTATCAAGACAACCTCCTGCCACTCTACCAGCATCTGCAGGGCGACGATGTTGTAGTCATTTCCGACAACGACCACCTGGGCTATATGCAGGACGACGGACTCGCCGCATCCATCCGTGCCAAAGGCGACGACTATACCGTTCAAGGGGTGAGGATACGCAAGATAAGGTGCTACCTTAATACCTCTAATACCTCGTTGCTCTGTCGGGGACTCTATCGCCTGCTGCGGCAAGAACAGCCTGAGCTCATCCTCCACCACGGCGTGGACAACTCAACGATGGTGGTTGCCGCTTTCTACAAGAAGCGTCACCCCTCGGTCAAGCTCTACGTAGATAACCACGCCGATGCAGTCAACGAGTCGCACAACCGCCTTTGGAACTTCTGCTACAACCGCGTGTTGCTCCCCGCCACCGTCAGGCTGCTGGGCATTGCCGTCGATAAATATTTGGGGGTGACACCGCTGCGCTGCCACTATCTGCACCAAAAGTTCGGCATACCCTACGAGCGCATCGGCTTCCTGCCCATTGGCTGCGACACGCGCAGTGCCGAAAGCATCAGACCCGACTCTGCGGCATTGCGACGGCAATACCACATTCCGCGTGAAGCCTTTGTCATTGCCAGTGGAGGCAAGATGGATGCCTCGAAGGGGACGCTTGACCTTATTCGTGCCGTCGAGGCCCTGCATGACGAAATGCCGCAACTGCACCTAATGCTTTTTGGTAAAGCCGACCGGCAGGTAGAACAGGCTGCTGACGGGAAGCCTTACGTCACCCGTCTGGGATGGTGCGACCGCGCCACCACGCTCTCGCTGCTGTCGCTGGCCGATGCAGGTTGTTGGCCACGGCTGCACACTACGCTCATCGAAGATACCGTGGCCTCGGGCAAACCGCTCATTGTCAAATCGTCAGGCAACGTGAGCCATCTTCAGGCAGATGCAGGTGGCATCTTTCTCCGTAAGGGCGACAGAACAGAACTGGAAGAGGCCATACGTACCATGCATGACCACTACTCGCTTTACAGCGTGGCAGCACAAAAGGTCCGCCGCAAGTATAGCTATGACACGATAGCCACATCACTAAAAGAAGGAACGTTCTATGGATTTGAAGAATAACATCAGGCCGGGACAGAAAGAGTGGGTGACACTCATACGGCGTTTTGCCAATTTCTTGCGTACACTCTATATGCTCAAGTGGCGCTACCCCTATGTGAAAGCACCGATTGGGCTGAACGACATTGTACGCATACCGTCAACGACTGACATTTGGTCGCCTCATAAGGACGTGTCTCTTGGAAGCCATGTGCAGTTCGGACCTCATTGCGTCATACAGTGTGACATAGCGTTTGGCCACCATGTCCTCATGGCTTCTTCTGTGGCATTCGTGGGACGTGACGACCATGTTACCGACATACCGGGACAGTACGTCTGGAACTCTGGCCGCAGCGACAAATACAAGACCCACGTTGGCAATGACGTATGGATAGGTCACGGAGCCGTTATCATCTCAGGGGTGACCATCGGCGACGGAGCCATCGTCGCCGCTGGGGCCGTCGTCACCAAAGACGTACCGCCTTGCACCATCGTGGGCGGTAACCCTGCCAAAGTCATCAAAGACAGGTTTCCCACAGAACAAGAAAAAGAACTTCATCTACAAATAATACAACAGTCATGCTGAAACTAAAAGACATCACAGTCATAAAGTCCATGCAAGAGCTAACCAACATTCCCGAAGGGAAGGTGCTCATCAACTGCATTAACTCCCACTCGTACAACGTGGCGCAGAAGGATAGCCTCTTTGCCGAGGCCCTCCTCAAGGGCGGCTACCTGATACCCGACGGGGCCTTCATCGTGATGGCCATGCGATGGCTGAAGGCTAAATCGCGGCCAAAAGAGCGCATATCTGGTGGAGACCTGTTCGCCTTCGAGATGGAAAAACTGAACAGGCGGGGCGGCAAGTGCTTCTTTATGGGCAGCAGCGAACAGGTGCTAAGTCTTATCAGGAAAAATGGAGCACGGCTATACCCCAACATACAGATAGAGACTTACTCTCCTCCCTATAAATCAGATTTCTCTGGCGAGGACAGTGAGGCCATGATCAGTGCTATCAATCAGGCTGACCCCGACTTAATATGGATAGGTATGACGGCACCCAAGCAGGAAAAATGGATCTATAATAATTGGGGTAAACTCCATATTCATTGTCATGTAGGTACCATAGGTGCCGTCTTCGAATTCTTTGCCGGCTCGGAGAGAAGGGCACCACTTTGGTTTCAAAAGCATTCGCTGGAATGGGTATTCAGGCTAATACAAAATCCTAAGAAAATGTGGAAGCGCTCTGTTATCGGTTTCCCGTTGTCTTTATGGTATATGCTGAAAGAAATGGTAAATTAGATTTAGCCCATCATGGTATGGGGCATGTAAAAAGGAGAGAGGACGCCGCAGCTTTTTGACTGCTACGTCCTCTCTCTCTCTTTGTCTTATATATGAGAATTATCGTGTTTACTGCAGGAACTGGTCGGCCTCGGTGTTGGTGGGGTCGAGCTCCTTCACTTTACGCCAGTAGTTTTGGCACTGCTCCTTGTCGGCCTTTTCGTTGTAGTACCATCCCAGGTAGCGGTAGCACTCTACGAGGCGCGTGGTCTCGGCAGCCTCGCGGTTGGCTTTGGCCTCCAGCATGCTGGCAGCATTCTCGTAGTAGGGCTTTGCCAGACCACGGCTCATGTCGGCATCGATGGTGGCGTTGAGGCGGGCGCGCAGGATGTTCAGGTACTCAGCGTTGCCAGGGAACTTCTGGATGGCTTCGCCGTAGGTGGTGTCGGCCTTCATCTGCCACTGCTCACGCTCTGTTTCGGGCACTTCCTCGGCGTGCTTCAGGTACATACGTGCCAGCGAGTTGTAGTCGTTAGCGTTGGGGTTGCCCTTGGCGTTGAGGTACTCGTTGTAGTACTTGATGGCGTTATCAAAGTCGCCCTTGGCGGAGTAGGCGGAGTAGATGGTCTGGATGAGGCTCACCTTGTTGCTGGCGGGAACTTCCATGCCCAGTGAGGTCTGGAACGAGGCGATGGCTGCATCGTAGTCGTTCTTGGCGCTCTGCAGGCAGAGACCCTTATAGAAGTGGTCCATCCAAGAGGCCTTCAGACTGTCGGAAGCCGTGAACAGACGTTCGCTGAACTCGAGAGCCTTGTCGAAGTTGCCCAGCTCGTAGTTGAAGAACATGCCCAGACGGTTGAAGGGTGCGTGGCGCGGGAAGCGCTTGATGCCTTCCTCGACGATGGGCAGACCCTCGGCGTGCTTGCCGGTGAAGTAGTGGGCAGTTGCGAAGTTGGTCAGGTCGCCGCGGTCGAGCTTCGACATGGGGTCGAGCTTATAGGTATCGATGGCCTTTTCGAACTCCTTGTCGTCGAACCAGAAGCGAGCCTTCATGGCGTTGACGGCAACGTCTGGACGCTGAACAGCCAGCTCGTCGAGCTTGGCAACGGCGAGCTTCGGGCTAACCTTACGATAAACGCTGGCATACTTGAAGTAGCCGTCGGGGTTCTTCGGGTCGTCGTCGATGGCCGACTGGTACTGTATGGCAGCGTCGCCGGGCTTGTCGGCAATGGCCAGCAGGTCGCCCAGCAGCAGGTGTGCCGGTGCGTAGTGGTTCTTGGCTGCCTTCAGGGCCAGCTCGCCGTACTCGCGGGCTCTGGTCGTGTCGTTAGCCTCCTTGAAGGCCACGCCGATAGCTGTGAGCACCTTGGCGTTCTTCTTGTTCTTCTTATAGACTTGCTTCACCTGGTCCTCAATAGCGTCGAAGCCGCTCTTGTTTTCCTTGATAACCTTGGTGATAGCGTTGATGGTGGCCTGGTCCTCGTCCTGAGCCATAGCGGGAGCGCTGAATACTAACATCAGGGCTCCGATGAATAGATATTTAATTGCTTTCATAATCTCGTTGTGTGAGTTTAAGTTATACTTTCTGTTGTCGTTAGTGTGACGTTTTATATCTGCAAAGGTTTATCCTTATTTACTTACGTTAACTTCTCTGACGGTCAGGTCGCCACGATAGGGCAGCAGGCTCGAGCGGAAGATGATGAGCTGGCCCTTGGGTGAGGAGACGAACTGCGAGAAGCCCCAGGGCAGCCCGTGTATGGGGTCTGTGCAGAGGGCGTAAATAGTCCGGATGAGAGGGTAGTTGCCGTTATATAAATAATATTGGTAAGGCTTCCAGGAGTTCATGGCCGTGGCCGTGTCCATTCGGCTTACCGACATTACCTGAATATTCTTCTTGAAGGTGACGTTTGTCGTGTCGCGTTTATCGTTGAGCCAGTTGGAACCTATGATTCCAATGGAGTTGGCATGATTCTCAACGTAGTTGACAACCTCGGCACTCGTCTTTACTGCGTAGATGTTGGGGCTGTTGATGGGTTTGCCGTCAAGGATGCTATCTACGCACCAGCGCACGGTACTGGAATTCTTGTTGTCAAAGACAACCTCTATGTCTCCTTGCTTGGAGTTGGGGTTTACCTCTTTCCACTTCGAGACCTCACCCGAGAGGATGCGCCTGACGTCCTTGATGGTGATGCAGGTGTCGGTGTTGGCCTTGTTGACGATGAGCGACAGGCCGTCGTAGCCTATAGGCATGGAGACGGGTGCGCCGCCGATGGCCTTCAGGGCTTTCTTCTCTTTCTCGGTGTAGTCGCGCGAAGCGAAGATGAGGCATACGGAGTCTTTCAGAAGCAGCTCCATGGCGGCGTACTCGTCCGTATAGATGGGGTGTAGCACGGCGTCGCGGTAGGTGGCCTCAAAGACTTTTACTTCTTCATTGATGATTGGACTGAAACTCTCGTCGGCAGCAAATGAGATTTCTCCAGCAGAGAAAGTGTCAGTGCGGGTGTATTTACTATGTTTAGGTTTGCTGTCGGAACATGCCGACAGCAAACCTATAATGAGAGTTAATCCAACTGTTACGTTGAATAATCGCTTCATGAGATTACTGCAGTTTAAATTGAACAGGAACGTTGTACTTTACACGCACGGGTGAACCGTTCTGCATACCAGGATTCCACCTCGGCATGGCCTTTACCACGCGTACGGCTTCCTTGTCGAGCGACGGGTCAACGCCGCGAAGTACCTGAACATGAGAGATAGAGCCATCCTTCTCAACGACGAAGCCTACCACGACACGTCCGGAGATACCGTTCTCGGCAGCTACCGGCGGGTACTGCAGGTTGCGTGCAAGCCATGCACGAACGTCGCCTTCCTTGAATGACGGAGCCTGTTCAACGACATCGAAGATCTTGTCCTCAGCGGGCTTCGGCTCGGGCTGTGCCACCTCCTCGACAGCCTTCAGCACCTGTGCGTCGGCATCGTCGGTGTTACCCTTTACGTCGAATCCACCAATGGCGGTCTTCGTCTCGTTCAACTCGTCCTGACTCTTCAACTCCTTGTCTTCATGTACGTCCTTATCTTCCTTAACTACAGGGGGAACGAACTTGATAGAGCTCTTAACCTGCTCAACGGGCTTTACTTCCTCAATCTTGACAGGTGCTTTCTCCTCTACCTCAGCCTTCTTCTCGGCCAGTGCAGAGAGGTTTACATCTGCTGCGATGTCGGCATCGCCTTCGCCAGCAGCACTGATGATGGCATTTGCGCCTACAACGGCGGCAATGAGAGCAGCGGCAATGAGCATAATGAAGATCGACCACAGATTACGCTTACCAGTGTTTTTGCGCAGCTGATAGGCGCCGTAGGCCTGATTCTTGCCTTCAAAGACAAGATCAACCCAACTATTGTCTATAAGATCAATTTTAGCCATAATTCTTAATACATTTTTTAGTTATACAATCATTCATACTTGATACCCTTCAACGTCAGAAGTTTCTGGTCGTCTTCGGTTACCTTATCAATGACGTACGTATTAATACCGCTAATCTGCATTTCATCAAGAACCGTCACCATGTTGTCGTAGGTAGCAACGTCAAGAGGCTTGATGATGATGGTCATCGTAGGAACCTTCTTGGGCTCGCCCTCAATGTTACCCTTCTTGATTTCGTTGAGCTTCTTTTCCCATACGGAATCGGGCACGTCGGGCTTGTCCTTCTTTTCCTTCTCCAACTCGTTCATTGCTTTCCTGATCTTGGCAACCGGGTAGGTTCCATCCTCAGTCTTGTGGTTCAAGAGAACGTCACGAATGCCTTCCTCGCCGTAGGTGGTCTCCTTCAGGCAGGTGGGGTCGTCGTACTTCGTGATACCCTCAACGTAGTACAACTTGTTGTCGCCTGCCAGGTAGAACGTCATGGTCTGAGAAGCCTTCGCTTCGTTACGGTCCTGCTCCTGAATGTTCTTATCGTTACTTGGCATGGTTAACTGCATCGCCTGGGGCTTCTGGAGCGTGGTACACAGCATGAAGAACGTAATCAGAAGCATCATCATGTCCACCATCGGCGTGAAGTCAACGCGGACATTCATCTTTTTCTGTTTGCTTGCTTTTTGTTTTGCCATGTTACTGTACCTCCTTAGTTTCTTGTACCTTGTACGATGTAATCAACTGATAACGGTTCTCCTCCATGTCCTGGAGTTCAGACATCAGTTTCTTCACAGTCTTGTAAGAAGTCTTTGCATCAGCCTTGATACAAATCTTCAGCTCGTGAGAGTCCAGCGTCATGGAGTTCTTGGCGGAGCGCTTGGCTTCCTTTACCCACTGCTGGAATTCGCTCATGCCACCGGCGATACTGTCGGTGGGGATACCCTTTGTCTGTAGTACCTTCACCATCTGGCTCTGCGGGAGGTCCAGATAAGCGTGAAGCTCCTTGAGGCTAACGCCGAACATCGGGTCTTCCTTGAACTTCTTCATCTGCACCGGCGTCAAAGCAGGCAGTCCGTTGTTCTCCAGAAGAGTGACTACGGTCTGCTCCAAGTCGGGCGCCTTATCCATGCTCATGAACACCTTGCCTTCAGTGTTGACAAGGATGTTGAGCACATCCACATCTGGCACTTTGACCTTTGACTGCGACTGCGGCGTGTTGACCTGTACTGGCTCCGGGGTGACGAACGTTGACGTCATCATGAAGAAAGTCAGCAAAAGCACCATCACGTCCGACATGGGAGTCATGTCAATCCAGACGTCACTTTTCTTAATTTTTACTTTACCCATAGCGATAAATGTTTTTAAGGGTTAGCAAAAATTAAGCCTCGTCTG
>DGTH01000119.1 GCA_002393705.1 Prevotella sp. UBA4341
ACGGCGGCGTAGCGATACGCCCCGTCAGCATGAACACGTCGCCCTCGGCGGGGTAGTTGGCCATCGAATAGGCACGGATCGTGGGCTCTGGGTTCTTACACTTCAGGTCGAACATCTTGAACTTCTCCCACGACGGAACATATTCTGGTGTGATGAGTTCGCGGTCATAGTCGTTGTAGTCAATGCAGTCGAAAGCGGGAATCTTAATCTGGGCATAGGAACCCGGGAGGAAATCCATGTGAGCACCGGCAGGCAGCTGCACCTTGAACTCCTTGATGAACGTTGCGACGTTCTTGTTGGAGATGACGGTACACTCGTACTCCTTAACGCCGAGGATGCTTTCATCGACGTGGATGCTGAGGTCGCCCTTCACCTTGCACTGGCAACCCAGTCGCCAGTGGTCCTTGATCTGCTTGCGCGTGAAGTGAGGCTTCTCTGAGTCGAGGATTTCTCCCCCACCCTCCAAGACCTGTACCTTACACTGTCCGCAGCTGGCCTTACCGCCGCAGGCCGAGGGCAGGAAGATGCCGTTCTCGTTGAGTGTGGCCATGAGGTTGTTGCCTTGTGGCACGTTGAGCACACGGTCGCCGTTGACGGTGATATTGACATTACCGCTCGGCGAGAGATACTTCTTCGCAACGAGCAGGATGATTACTAAAAGGAGTATGACAATAAGGAATACTCCAATACTATATGAAATGAATTCTATCATAAGCCCACCCCAACCCCTCCCCAAGGGAGGGGCGTTTGGTTACTTCAGGGGTCTCCTTTTTTTATTTGTTATACATTTTATTATTTGTTATAATCCCACCGAAAGTCTTTTCTGACTCCCCTCCCTTGGGGAGGGGTTGGGGGTGGGCTGCCTTAGATATTAAGTCCTGAGAAACACATCATGGCCATGGCCATGAGACCTACGGTAATAAACACGATGCCGAGCCCCTGCAGCGGTTTGGGCACGTCGGAGTACTGCATCTTCTCGCGGATGGCACCCATGGCCACAATGGCCAGCGTCCAACCCAGACCGGAACCGAAGCCATAGACGATGGCGTCCCAGACTGAGGTAATGGCCTGCGAGTTAGTGGGGTCGAGCAGAATGCGCTGCTGCATGAAGAGCGAAGCACCCATGATGGCACAGTTCACGGCGATGAGCGGCAGGAAAATACCCAGTGCAGCATAGAGCGAGGGTGAGTACTTCTCGACGGTCATCTCCACCAGTTGCACCATGCCGGCAATGACGGCAATGAACAGGATGAACGACAGGTAACTCAGGTCAACACCTTCAACCAGGCAACCATCGCCCAGCACCTTCGTCTGCAGCAGGTAGTTGACGGGCACGGTGACGGTCAGCACGAAGGTAACGGCCAAGCCGAGGCCCAGCGAGGTCTTTACCGTCTTCGACACGGCAAGGTACGAACACATGCCGAGGAAGAAGGCAAATATCATGTTATCGACAAATATCGAACGGAAGAATAAACTTAATGCGTGTTCCATAACTTATTTCTCCTTATAAAAGTAAGCACGATGAACCCAAATAACACAACCCACGAGAATGAGTGCCATGGCCGGCATGGTCATCATACCGTTGCCCACGTAGCCGTCGGGCAGAACCTGGAAGCCCAGCAGCGAGCCACGTCCCAGCAACTCGCGCACGGCACCTACGATGACCAATATCATGGCGTAGCCAAGACCGTTACCCACACCGTCGAGGAACGACGGCCAAGGCTTGTTCATCATGGCGAAGGCCTCCAAGCGGCCCATGAGGATACAGTTGGTAATAATCAGACCCACATACACTGACAGCTGGACACTTACGTCGTAAGCAAAAGCCTTGAGCACCTGGCTGACAATGGTTACGAGAGCAGCCACAACCACCAGCTGCACCACAATGCGGATGCGGTTAGGAATGGTGTTGCGGATGATGGATATAATCACGTTCGAGAACGCCGTGATGACCGTTACGGCCAAGCCCATGACGATGGCGGGCTTCAGCTGGCTGGTGACGGCCAGTGCAGAGCAAATGCCCAGCACCTGCCCCAGTATGGGGTGGTCAACGTTCAGCGGGTTAGTAAAAACCTCTCTATTTTGTTTAGAAAATAATGCCATAATAGTAATTTACGATTTACTGATTATTCGATTGATTACTTAAGCGCTTCGATGTATTCGGATAGTCCGTTGCGCAGCATGTCAGAGACACCGTTTGAAGTTAGCGTGGCACCTGTGACGCAGTCAACTTCTGAAGCAGCATTCTCTACTTTCTTGACCACGCCTATGGCCAGCTGGCCGTCATCACCAAAGATCTTCTTGCCCTGAAACTTCTCCTGCCACTCTTGTGAGTCCTTGATTTCGGCACCCAGTCCGGCCGTCTCACTCTCGTGGTTGAAGTAAGCACCAAAAATAGTGTTCAAGTCGTCATTGACGGAGATAAAGGCAGAAATGCCGCCCCAAAGTCCCATACCTTTCAGGGGAAAGACGTACTTTTTCTGTCCGTCAATATCACAAACATAATAGAGTTTCTCGCCAACTTTCTCCTCACTCTTTACCACCTGGGCGTACTTTGCTTCAGCCTCTTGTCCGTCCAGTCCGCGTATGTTCAGTGAGTAGAGTATCTGCTTCTTCACGTCGAGGGCCACGTTAGCATCCTGCATCGGCTTCAGCGCCTTGAAGACAAAGGCCAGCAGGAAGGCAACGATGACTACGAGTACCGTACTATATATAATAATGTACGCGTTAGAGTTTGTATTCAGTTTCATTTGGTACCTCCTCTCTTTAATCGTTTCGAAATGTTACGCTCCACGATGAAGTGGTCAATCATGGGTGCTACCATGTTGCCAAAGAAGATGGCGAGCATCATACCCTCGGGATAGCCGGCATTCATGACGCGGATGATGACGGCCATGGCTCCGATGATGAAGCCGTAGATGTACTTGCCAGCCTCCGTGCGGCAGGAGGTGACGGGGTCGGTAGCCATGAATACGGCACCGAAGGCGAAGCCACCCAGCACGAAGTGGTGCCACCAGGTCATGGTTGACATGCCGGTGCTCTCAAAGATGTAGGCCAGCAGGCCGCCTCCTACGAAGACGCTCAGCATGGTACGCCAGGAGGCAATGCCCGTCCAGAGCAGGATAACGGCGCCAATGGCAATGGCAATGATGCTGGTTTCGCCGATGGAACCGGGAATGAGTCCCGTCACCATGTTCATGTTGAAGGGAACGACAGCTCCCTGAGCCACCTCGCCCAGCGGCGTAGCACCCGTAAAGGTGTCGGGCAGCGTGTTGCCCAGTCCGAAGATGCTCTCCTGAGCCACCCACACCTTGTCGCCGGTCATGACGGAAGGATAGGAGAAGAAGAGGAACATACGCGCGCAGATGGCGGGGTTAAAGATGTTCATGCCCGTTCCGCCGAATATCTCCTTACAGAAGATAACCGAGAAGGCGCAGGCCAGGGCCAGCATCCAGAGCGGACAGCCCACGGGAACAATGAGCGGAATGAGGATACCGCTGACGAGGTAACCCTCCTGAATTTCCTCGCCCTTCCACTGTGCCCAGGCAAACTCAATGCCGAGGCCTACAACGTAAGAGACGATGATTTTGGGCAGTACGGCTAAGAAGCCGAAGCCGAACACTTCCCAGAAAGATGCGCTGTCGAGCGTTCCGGCAGCCAGATAGTTCTGATAACCCACGTTATACATACCAAACAGCATGGCAGGTATGAGGGCTATCACCACAAAGCTCATGATGCGTTTCGAGTCGATGGCATCGTGGATGGAGACACCCGTCCTGGCAGTCGTGTTCGGCACGTAGAGGAAAGTCTCAAAGCCATCGAAGATGCTACGGAAGGCATGCAGCTTTCCGTCCTTCTCGAAGTTGGGCTTTATCTTGTTGAGATAATTTCTTAAAAAGCTCATATTTTACCTTATTACTTTTTTACCTTTATACCTTTTAGCTATTCTCTTTACGCAGGTTGTTAAGTCCTTCACGCACAATGCGCTGCAGCTCCAGCTTTGAGCTGTCAACAAACTCTGCCAGAGCGAAGTCCTCAGGAGCAACCTCGTAGATGCCCAGTGCCTCCATGCGGTCAATATCGCCGGCTATGATGGCCTTGATGAGGTACTCGCCGTAGATGTCCATAGGCAGCACGCGGTCGTACTCGCCGCTCATAATCATGTGGCGCTCACCGCCCTTGACGCGGGCGTCAAGCGCATACTGCTTCTTGCCAAAGAGCCACGAGAAGTAACTGCGGCTGACGGAGAACTGCCCCATGCGCGGCATGATCCAGCCCAGCATTTCGTCATTGTCGTCACCCTCAGGAATAACGGTTATCTCTGACGTGTGAGCACCCAGGAACCCGTCTTTCGTGGTCTTGCGCCCCGTCAGCGGATTGCCGTTGATGATGCGCACGCTCTTCGCAGTGTCGTAACTGTTGCTGAGCAGCGTGTTCAGCTCCTGGCCTACCAGCATGTCGGCGTAGGCGGGCTTGCTGACCTCGCTACCTGCCAGTGCTACGGTACGCTTCAGCTCGACGTGGCCCGTGCGGAGCAGACGTCCGATGAAGAGTACCACGGTGGGGTCGCCGATGGTCCATACCACCTCGCCCTTGTTGACGGGGTCCAGGTGGTTCACCTGAACACCGACGTTGCCAGCCGGACACTTGCCGTCGAAGACTGTTACCTCTACGCCCTTGAGCGCTGAGAGCTGTGCTTCGAGCGTTGAGCCTGTGCCAATGCCCACGTAGGTCTTTGCCATCTTTGAGAGTGCCGTCAGGCCCGTCAGAAAGTCCTGCTCCTGCCCCTTGACCTCAAAGTCGAAGCTTCCGGCCAACGGCTTGTCGCGCAAGGCCGAGACGAAGATGGCCTTCGGTGCAGTCTCGGGGTTGGTCGAAACGGCGTACGGCAACTGGTCGATGTAGCCAAACAAACCGGCGTCCAGCAGCAGCTGCTTTACTTCCTCACCGGTCATTTTGGCTACGTCCTTCACGCCAAAGTCCCTGTACTCCTGTTTAGCATCAGCATCTACCCGTATGCTGAGCACTTTTCTGCGTTCACCGCGCTCCACAGCAGTCACTGTACCGCTGACGGGCGAGGCAAACTTAACGCTCGGGTAGTTCTTGTTGACGAACAAAGCGTCGCCGGCCAGGACCTTATCGCCTTCCTTGACTACGACTTTGGGGACAACTCCTTCGAAATCATCGGGCACCAATGCGTATTTCCCGTTCGACTTCAGCTGGATTTTTGTCTCCTCTGCCTTGCCTTTCAGCTCAATGTCCAAGCCTTTCCGTAACTTGATTACATTTGCCATATTGTTGAATATTTGATAGATGCATCTTGTGTTGCGGGCGCAAAATTACATAAAAATATGTATATTAAAAAGAAAAACAGGCAAAAACTTGCTTATGAACCGAGAAAATTGATTAATTTTGCCTCAAAATTTAAGCGTATCAAGAAATACAAGAAGATAATTAGCGGAGTATTGTGGTCCTTGTTGGGCCTCTTCCTGCTCCTGACTGTGCTGACTCACGCTACGCAGTTTCAACAGTTTCTTGGCTGGCAAGTGGCTAAGGTGCTGTCAGAAAAGCTGGGTACGACGGTTAGCGTGGGCCGAGTTGACGTAGGCTTTCTGAACCGCATCATCCTTGACGACGTGGTCATTCTTGACCAGCAGCAGGAGGAACTGCTCAGGGCTTCGCGCCTCTCGGCCAAGGTGGACTTGCTGCCTCTTACCGAAGGGCGCATCTCCATCTCTACAGCTCAGCTCTTCGGTACCCACATCAAGCTCTATAAGGACAGCGCCACAGCCGTCGGCAACTACCAGTTTGCGCTCGACTCTCTGGCCTCGCGCGACACGACCAGTCACACCCCGCTCGACCTGCGCATCAACTCGCTCATCATGCGCCACGGCAGCCTGAGCTACGACCAGCGCGATGCGGCTCCTACTGACGGCCAGCTCAACCCGCGCCACCTGAACGTCAGCGACATCAGCGCCCACCTGGTGCTCAAGGCACTGCGTGACGACTCGCTCAACCTGAACATCAAGAAGCTCTCCTTCCGCGAACAGTCAGGCCTGCAGGTCAAGCAGCTTAGCCTCCACGTTGAGGGCTCGCTGCGCCAGGCCATACTCCGCGACTTCCAACTCCAACTGCCCGACTCTAAACTCACCTTAGGCGACGTGACGGCTACTTACCGCATTGAGGACGGCACTCTCCTGAAGGAGTCGCTGGCCTATCGCGGAACCATTGAGGAGTCGCACATAACCTCTTCTGACCTAACGAGTTTACACCCCGTCGTAAAAGAATTGCCTAAAGACCTCAAGCTGGCCGTTTCCTTCAGCGGAACGGCCAACAGCATCAACCTGCACAGCCTCTCTGCCAGCGACGAGGAAGGCAGCTTCCGGCTGGCTGCCAACGGCTTCATTCACCGCTGGGACCAGACACCCGTCTGGCAACTGAAGCTGGACCGTCTGCTGCTTACCGAGGGCCACCTGGCCCTGCTTGGGCGACAGTTCCACCTGCCCGACGCGTTGCTGCGTCTGGGCAACGTCAGTCTGACGGGCGAAGCTGAGGGCATAGGCAGCGGCGTCAGTGGCAACGTGCAGTTGTCGGCAGCCGTTGGCGACGTTGACCTGCAACTCGACATGGACCAGCAGCAGAACTTCAGCGGCCACGTAGAAAGCAGCAGCCTACAACTGGACAAGCTGTTGGCCGACGAAAGGTTTGGCGTAGCGGCCATGAGTCTCGACTTTGACGGCTACTGGCCCAAGGGCGGCAAGCCCGACGTTAACGCCGAAGGCACGCTGAGCCGCTTTGCCTACAATGGTTACGAGTATCAGCACATAGACCTGGCTGCCTCCTACGCCGACAAGCACCTGAGCGGTACGCTCACTGTGGACGACCCCAACATCAGGCTCACGGCCGAGGGCTCGTGGCAGGACTCTTCACTCGACCTGTCAGCCCGGGTGGCCGACTTCCACCCTGCTGCACTGAACCTGACGAGCAAGTGGCCCGACGCCTCGTTTGCCGCCGACCTGTCAGCCCACTTCACCGCCACCAACGTGAACGATGCCGTGGGCAGTGTCGAACTGAATCATTTCACCATGCTGTCCTCTGACCGCTCCTACAGGCTGAAGAAGCTGAGCCTCGTCAGCGGCTACGACGACGAGCAGCGCCACTTCCTGGCCCTGAAGAGCGACTTCGCCACCGCCATGCTGAAGGGAACCTTCGATTATTCCACCCTGGCGCAGAGCACCGCCAACATCGTGGGGAGCCACCTTTCCACGCTGCCCGGCCTGCCGCCCCTCAAGCCTACCGACAACGACTTCAACTTCCAGCTGGAGCTGCTACGCTCCGACTGGCTCCAGCAGCTGTTCGGCATACCCCTCAGTCTCGACGAGCCCCTGCTGCTCAGCGGCTACATCAACGACGGGCAGCAGACGCTCAGCATGATGTCGAGCTGTCCGGCCTTTACCTACAACGAGGGCAAGTACAGCAACCTGGCGCTCCACCTGGGCACACAGGGCGACACGCTGCGCTGTGCCGCTGACTTAGTGAAACACATGGACAACGGCATACCGCTGACGCTGGCCCTGCGCTCCGGGGCTGCCGACAACCGGCTGAAGGCCTCGCTCGCGTGGGACAACCACAACAATCAGCAGCACATGAGCGGCACGCTGTTCACCCAGAGCCAGTTTGTGGAGGCAGCCGACGGCACGCGCCGGAGCATCATCAACATTCTGCCTTCAGAAATCGTCATGCGCGATGCTGCCTGGCAGGTAGCACCCGCCGAAATTGTCTATGCCGCTAACGACATCAGCATCGACCACTTCGCCATTGAGCACGGCCAGCAGCACATCACCATCGACGGGCGCGCCTCGCGTTCGCCAGCCGACACCATCAGCGTCGATCTGCTGGGGGTCGATGTAGAGTATGTGCTTGACCTGGTCAACTTCCACTCAGTCGATTTTGGCGGCAAGGCTACCGGTGTGGCCACCGTGACGTCGCTCTTCGACAACCCTGTGGCTAATGCCCACCTGAACGTCAGCGACTTCACCTTCGAGCACGGAGACATGGGCGTGCTCGACGTGAAGGCAGCGTGGGACAACCAGAAGAAGACGATAGACCTGAACGCCATCGTCACCAGCAGCCCGACGGCCTTCACGCTCGTCAGCGGCTACATCGACCCGAACGGCGTGGGCTACATTGACCTCGACATGCAGGCTACGGGCACGCCGATAGACTTTGCCCACAGCTTTCTGCACTCCTTTGCTGACCGCGTAGTGGGCAAGGCCGACGGGGCGGTCAGACTCTACGGGCCGCTCAACGACATCAACATGACGGGACAGCTCGTGGCCGACGCAGAGCTGAACGTGCGCCAGCTGAACTGCACTTACACCCTCAGGCGCGACACCATCAACTTCATACCCGACGACATCGAGCTGCACAACATGACAGCCTACGACCGCGACGGCCACACGGCCCTGGTGAACGGCTATCTGCACCACCGCCACCTGACCCGGATGACCTTCGACATCAACGTCGAGGCAGAGAACTTCCTGGCCTACGACTTCCACGACTTCGGCGACGACACGTTCTACGGCACCATCTACGGCTCCGGCAGCGTGGCCATTCAGGGACGACCGGGCCGCATCACCTTCGACATCGATGCCACGCCCCAGCCCGGGACGGTATTCGTCTATAACGTCAGTACGCCCGACGCCATAACGAATCAGGAGTTTATAGAGTGGGAGGCCCCCCTTTCGTCCCCCGAGGGGGGCACGAATGTCCGCCAGCACGGTAATGTGTCCCCCTCAGGGAACGAAGGGGGGGCCGGGGCCGTGGCTGCGCCGTCCGACATCATTCTGAACTTCCTCGTCAACTGTACCCCCGATGCCACCATCCGCCTGCTCATGGACAGCAAGACGGGTGACTACATCACGCTCAACGGCAGCGGAGCCTTCCGCGCCAACTACTATAATAAAGGCAGCATGCAGATATTCGGAACCTACACTGTAAGCCAGGGAACGTACAACATTACTATACAGGAACTTATCAAGAAGAACTTCAACTTCCAGCAGGGCGGCACCATTGTCTTTGGCGGAGCACCCTTCGACGCACAACTCAACCTGCAGGCTCAGACCACCGTCAACGGCGTGAGCCTCAGCGACCTCAACGTGGGGCGCTCCTTCTCCAACAACACAGTGCGCGTAAACTGCCTGATGAACATCAGCGGCGTGGCCAACACGCCCCACGTGGAGTTCGACCTGGCCATGCCAACCGTCAGTGCCGACGAGCAGCAGATGATTCGCTCCGTCATCAACGGCCAGCAGGAAATGAACCAGCAGGTGCTCTACCTCCTGGGCATTGGGCGCTTCTACCCCCAGACCGGCAACAACGCCACGGCCGAGGGACAGACCCAGCAGAGCCAGACCTCGCTGGCCATGCAGAGCCTGCTCAGCGGCACGCTGTCGAGCCAGATTAACTCGCTGCTGAAGAACGTCGTCAACAACAACAACTGGAACTTCGGTGCCAACATATCGACGGGCGACGAAGGCTGGAACAATGCCGAGTACGAAGGGCTCATCTCCGGACGCCTGCTCAACAACCGCCTGCTCATCAACGGACAGTTTGGCTACCGCGACCGCACCACGTCGGCCACGCCCTCCTTCATCGGAGACTTCGACGTGCGCTACCTGCTGACGCCCAACGGCTCAATAGCCATCAAGATGTACAACCAGACCAACGACCGATACTTCACCCGCTCCAGCCTGAACACGCAGGGCCTGGGCTTCATCCTGAAGAAAGACTTCTCCTCCCTGCCCGACCTCTTCGGCATTCACCGGCGCGACAGCCTGAAGAACAACCGCTGATAACCGTCAGCTTATTTCGAGGTGCGAGGTACGAGGTACGAGGCGCGAGAATAGCCATTGGGCACAAAGTTACCTCGTAGCTCGCGCCTTGCAGCTCGTCACCTCGTAAATTTACCCGCCAAATCTTCTGGAGAGAAGTGGCACTTCTCTGGCAGAGATGTGCCACTTCTCTGGCAGAGAAACGGCACTTCTCTTGGAGAGAAACGGCACTTCTCCGGCAGAGAAACGGCACTTCTCTGCCAAGGTATGTCAAGAAAAAAGATAAAAGACGTGAAAAAGGAGGGCGAAGTGCGCGTTATATGGAAAAGTTTTCGTAAGTTTGCACTTAGAAAAGAAGAATGGCAGATGAAACTAATCGTAATGACCAAGTCCACGTTTTTCGTGGAAGAAGACAAGATTCTGGCCTCTCTCTTTGAAGAAGGCCTGGAAAACCTGCATCTTTACAAGCCGGGGTCAGAGCCCATGTACTCCGAACGGTTGCTGACGCTGCTGCCGGAAGAGTACTACAAGTGCATCACCGTACACGACCACTTCTACCTGAAGGAGGAGTTCCGGCTGCGGGGCATCCACCTGGACCAAGTGACCGACGACGTTCCGCAGGGCTACAAGGGCAAGGTGAGCCGCACGTGTCGGAAACTGGAAGACCTGAAGGAGGCCAAGCGCAATTCTGACTACGTGTTTCTTCAGAACATCTTTGACAGTCAGACCAATCCGCTTGACCGTCAGTCGTTTACCGATGACGAGCTGCGCTCGGCTTCACGTCAGGGGCTCATTGACCGTAACGTCTATGCCCTGGGCGGCATGAACATCGACAACGTGCGCAAAGTCAAGGACTACGGCTTCGGCGGTGTGGTGATATGCGGCGACCTGTGGAACCGCTTCAACATTCACAGCCAGACCGACTTCAAGGAACTGATAGCCCACTTCCGGAAGTTGCGCAAGGCGGTGTCGTAGCCCCAAAGCCTCTTAAGTTAGGGGGGTGGAGGGCTGAACAAGCTCAAGTTTTAAAAGTAAACATACTAAATATATAAACAATCAAGCAATGGTAGAAACAAACGTTATTGAGGTTGGTCGCTCAGACCCCCAACCCCCTAACTTAGGGGGTTCGCATTCGTACATGGTCTTCTCGGGC
>DGTH01000076.1:0-734 GCA_002393705.1 Prevotella sp. UBA4341
GACCCCTGCTGGCTCATCTTCGGCACCGTGGCCTACATCAAGGAGACGGGCGACTTCTCCATCCTCGACGAGCAGGTGCCCTTCGACAACCAGCCAGGTTCTGAGGTGACGCTCTTCGAGCACCTGAAGGTCTCCATGAACCACGTCATCAACAACCTCGGCCCGCACCTGCTGCCACTCATCGGTCGTGCCGATTGGAACGACTGCCTCAACCTCAACTGCTTCTCATGGGACCCCAACGAGTCGTTCCAAACCACCGAGAACAAGAGCGAGGGAAGCAAGGCCGAGTCGCTGATGATTGCCGGACTCTTTGTCGTCACAGGCAAAGAGTACGTAGCACTTTGCAAGGCACTTGAAAAAGATTCTTCACTCTTCACTCTTCACTCTTCACTTAAAGGCGAAGCCACCCGCATGCAGCAGGCTGTCGATGCAATGATAGCCGCCGTGAAGAAGGACGGCTGGGACGGCGAGTGGTACCTCAGGGCCTACGACTACTTCGGCCGTAAGATTGGCTCGCACGAGTGCGACGAGGCCAAGATCTTCATTGAGAGCCAGGGCTGGTGCACCATGGCTGAGATAGGTGCCGAGGACGGCATGGTAGGCAAGGCACTCGACTCCTGCAAGAAGTACTTAGAGTGCGAACACGGCATGGTGCTCAACAACCCCGCCTTCACCAAGTATATCTACGAGTACGGCGAGATTTCCAGCTACCCCGAGGGCTACAAGGAGAATGC
>DGTH01000076.1:789-8101 GCA_002393705.1 Prevotella sp. UBA4341
GCCGGCATCTTCTGCCACAACAACCCGTGGGTCATCATCGGCGAGACGCTGGCCGGACGCGGCAACGACGCCTGGAGCCACTACGCCAAGATACTGCCCTCGTACGTGGAGGAGAAGTACCAGACGCTGCACAAGGTGGAGCCCTACGTCAACTGTCAGATGGTGGCCGGTAAGGACGCCTTTAAGCCTGGTGAGGGCAAGAACTCCTGGCTTACAGGTACCGCTGCCTGGATGTGGCTGACCGTCAGCCAGTACATCCTCGGCATCAAGCCGCAGTACGACGGTCTGCAGATTGACCCCTGTCTGCCCGAGACAGCCAGTGACTACACGGTGAACCGCAAGTTCCGTGAGGCGGAATACACCATCACCATTCACCCCAACGGCAGTCAGAAAGGCGTCAAGCAGGTAGTGCTCGACGGCTCTCCCGTCGAGGGCAATCTCATTCCCTACTCCCCCGGTAAGCACACCGTCGAGGTAACGATGTAACAAGAAAAAGGGTTGCGAACTTTCGCAACCCTTTTTCTTGTTCCGTTTCGTGATTTACTTAATCACGACCTTCTTGCCGTTGATGATGTAGAGACCCTTCGTGGGCTGAGCCACGCGGCGTCCGCTGAGGTCGTAATAGACACCCTCTCCTTCGGTGAGGGCCGGGGTGAGGCTCTTAATGCCCGTAGTGTCGTCGCCGAAGACGATGCTCAGCGAAGCGGGTGAGCCAGCGCTCTTGTCTAACTGAATCCAGCAGCGGTTGGCGGGTATGGTGCCAGCCTCAGCAGCCCAGAGGAAGTTGCTGCCCTGCAGCGTGTAGTAGTCGGCAGCCTCCAGGTCGGCAGCGGTGAAGGTCTTATCGGCCAGCGTACCCTTGAACTCGGGAGCAATGGTCACCTGTGTCGGTGTGCCGGTAGCCACGCTCAGAACGATGGTAGCCTCGGTAGTGCCCTCGTTGTAGATGATGAACGGCTTTTCTGCATCTACCACCTCGAGCTCTGCACTCAGCACGGCCTTCTCTTCGTCAGCGTTCACCTGGGTGACGGTGTAGAGCTTCACGCCCTCCACGGCAGCCTTGACGGTGCGCTTCTTCTCCAAGTACATGGTCTTGAAGGCTCCGGCAGCGATGGTTACCTCCACCTCTTCGCCCTCCAGCTCCTGCTTAGCCTTGTCGATGGCATCCTGCAGGTTGTCAATGGCCGTCTGCACATCCTCGGGAGTAGCATTGGGGTCGTTCATCACGCCTTCAGCAGCAGTGATGGCATTCTCCAGATCGGTCTTTGCGTCTCCGTCCTCAAGCTGCTCAGCCAGTTCCTCTGCATCGTCAATGAGATTGTCGAGTTCCTGCTTATCGACGGTGAACTCTACGGTGACGCGCACGTTAGCCTCAGGCATGGTGAAGCTGATGACGTCGTCGGCGATGGTATAGTCAACATCCCTCAGCAGACCAATAGCGGGAGCCTGCTGCGGACCCTGAGCGTCCTCAAACTTTCCGTAAGCCTCCACCTTGATGGTCTCCTCGTTGAGCACGTAGCCCTCGGCGGCCTCAACATTAGCAGTAACGGCAACTCCTGCGTTAGCCGACTCGGCCACGGCACCCTCTACGTAGAACGTTACCTGACCGTTTTCGGCAACTGATGTCAGGTTGAAAGCACCCGTAGCAGCCTCGTCGTTATCGACGTAGAATACGCCGCAGTACCAGTCGTCGTTGCCCTGTCCGTCGGGACGGAAGTAGATGCTGTGCGTGCCGGTCTTCTTCACGGTGTAGTTACCTGCTTCAGCACCAGGATACCATATATCGCCTGCGGTAGCAGACTTGCCTACCACCTTCAGTTCGTCGCCAGCCGTCAGGCTGATGCGTACCAGCTGGTACTCACCGTCTTGTCCGGCATTCTCCGTAAACTTATAGTCAGCCGAAGCGGTCCAGTTGTTGAACGAGCCTACGAGATAGAAGCCATCCTCTACGGACTCGACCTCATCGTCAGAAACGGTCAGTTCGCCCGTTGTGGTGTTCAGCGTCACAGTGTGGGTACCAGAAATATTGACAATATAGTTATCGCCAGAGGGATACCATACAGACTTATCTTTATCTGTCACCTTCAGCTGATCGTCTTTATTTAAATCGATAGAGATGCTGTAAATACCCTCAGCGGTAGCATCGGGCGTGAGCTTATAGTTGTCGTCAACAGCCCATTCGTTGAAGTTGCCTACGAGGTAGTATTCTTTTGGTGCTTCCGGAGCAGCCTGAACCAGCTCAGCATAGATGTAGCCGTAGTGCCAGCCGTCGCCACCCTGTCCGTCAGGACGGAAGTAAACGTTGTAGTTACCGGCTACAGAAACGGTGAAGTTATTATCCATTCCGTCGGGGAACCATGTCTGCGAGGTGCTACCGGGAACGCTCTCCACGACTTTCAATGCAGCGTTAGCGGCCAGGTCCATGTTGAGCATGTACTCCTCGCCTTCGGCTTCAGTGTTGAGCTGCATACGATAGTTCTCGTTGACTGTCCATTCTGTCATGTCACCGACAACGTAATAGTAGCCGGGCTCAACTGTAGCGGCTGCATCTTGAATTGTAACAGAAGCTATCTGGAAACCGGCGGAATTCTCTGTAATAATAATATCACCATCGGCAAGAGCTTTAAACTTAAATTCCGAATAATCTGCCAAGTCTGTCACTTGAGCAACGGCTGCTGTAGGATTGGATTCGTCAGCTTCACAATTATCTACAGCCGTAAATAATGCACCTGTGCTGTTTTTACCACAAGCCTTTACTGTGACGGTCTGGTCTTTAAGAAGATTCTTCACAACAATTTTTGTTCCTTTGCCATTGCAATAGAAATAGTCATCAAAAAGCCTGAAGAAATTATTCTTTTCAGCAGAATTCTTGTACTGGAAAACAACGGAAGTACCAGTCAACTTCAATTCGGAGTAATTACTGTTGTCTTTCTTTACATAATTAAAACTTCCGTTATCTCCGTTTGCAGCTTCATTAACTGTAAACTCACCTGTAGTAAAGGTAAAATCATCAGTGGTTTTTCCGCCAAGAGAAATTGTCTCTTGCGCATTCACACCTACTGCCAATAGCAGCAGTGAGAACAGAGTAAATAGTTTCTTCATTTTCATAAGCTTTTATGTTTTTGGAGTTAATAGAATAAGTACTCAAGTTAGCAAAGAAAGGGCCGCGCCCCACGGGCGCAACCCTTTCTAAAATATCGTTTAGTGATTTACTTCAGCAC
The DNA here is from genome assembly GCA_002393705.1 of Prevotella sp. UBA4341. Classification (GTDB taxonomy): domain Bacteria; phylum Bacteroidota; class Bacteroidia; order Bacteroidales; family Bacteroidaceae; genus Prevotella. Next base: position 4,011 of record DGTH01000076.1, read on the forward strand.
CACCTTCTTACCGTTGATGATGTAGAGACCCTTCGTGGGCTGAGCCACGCGGCGTCCGCTGAGGTCGTAATAGACTCCCTCTCCCTCGGAGAGGGCCGGGGTGAGGCTGTTAATGCCCGTAGTTCCCTCACCGCCTACGATGGCGAGCGACGGAGCGGGAGCGTCACCACTCTTCGGCAGTTCAATCCAGCACTTGTTGGCACCAATGGTGCCTGCATCGGGAGTCCATACGAAGTTGCTTCCGTGCAGCGTGTAGTAGTCGGCAGCAGCCATGTCGTCAGCCGTGAAGGTCTTGGCGTCCAAGGTGCCCTTGAACTCAGGAGCTACGGTCACCTCGGTCGGTGTGCCAGCAGCTACGGCCAGCACGATGGTAGCGTCGGCCTGGCCCTCATTGGCAATGATGAACGGCGTCTGGCTATCAACGACGGTGAGCTCGCCGCTCAGCACAACCTGCTTGTTGGCTACATCGACGGCGGTGATGGTGTAGAGCTTCACGCCCTCGACGGCCGTCTCCATGGCGCGCTTCTTGTCAAGGAACATCGTAGCATAGCTTCCTGCGGGCACGGTGACCTCCACCTTCAGAGCGTCGAGTGCACGAAGGGCAGCGATCATGGCATCGTTCAGTGCATCCGTTGCAGCAGCCACCTCTTCTACAGTAGCATCCGCTTTCTGGTCAACAGCCTTAGCGTTGTCGATGGCTGTCTGTAATGCACCCTTGATGTCTGCATCCTCAATGTTGTCTGCCAGTTCCTCAGCATTGGTGATGAGTTCCTCGAGCACGCTCTTATCCACGGTGTAAGCCACGGTGATGCGAACGTTAGCCTCGGGCATGGTGAAGCTGATGGAACGAGCTTGTTCATTCTTCTGATACTCAACATCCTGAAGTACGCCAGGAGCGTTTGTCAGCGGAGTCTGAGCATCGGTGAACGAAGCGCAAGCCTTTACCTGGACGCTGCTCCAGTCAATAGCGTAGCCGTCATTGGGCGTTACGACAGCCACAATCTGGTCGCCGGCATTGGCCTCTGTTACTTCGTTGTCGCCCAGCCAGAAGTGGATGGTACCGTTCTCGCTGACGGAGGTCAACTGGAAGGCGCCTTCTGTAGCGGGAGTCGTCTCCTCGTTAGTCAGATAGAGGTAGTTATATTCCCATTCACTATTGCCCTCGGGACGGAAGTAGATGTCGTGCGAACCGGTCTTCTTCACTTTGTAGTTGTCGCCCTCGGCAGGATACCAAGTAGTAATAGTATTGTTTTCTACCTTCACAGCCTTTATCTCTTCATCTTTGGTCAGGCTAACGCCGGTCAGCATATACTCACCGGCAGCAGCAGCATTCTCGACAAACTTATAGTCGGCCGATGCAATCCAATTTTCTTGGTCATCCTTGTTGAACGAGCCTACCAGGTAGTAGCCGTCCTCAAGGGTTACCACGGGTTCGGGGTCGGGTTCAGTGGCCTCGTCGTCAGAGATGGTGTACGCACCTGTCTCAGGATTGAAGACGATTGTATGCTCACCGGTTACATTGATGACATATTCATTGCCTTCTCCCTCAGGATACCATGTTACAGTCTCTCCCTGAACCTTCACAACCTTTATACCTACACCTGCTTCGAAGCTGCCAGTATAAGTATAAGTATTATTAGTAGCGTCAAGCGTCATTTCCAGCCCCTGAGTTACAGCCCATTCTGTTTCAGTAAACGAACCGACAACATAGTACTTGGCTTCAGCCACGGGTGTAGGGCTTTCCACCTTTTCTGCGTAGTAATAGAAATGCTCCCAATTGTTATTTCCCTCGGGGCGGAAGTAGATGTTGTAAGTTCCGGCCTCATTCACCTGCTGGTTGTTATCAGGATACCACTGATCGGTACTGGAAACAATCTTGAATTCGTCATTAGCTGTAAGCTCTACATTCAGAAGCATATATTCGCCTGCGTTATCTGCATTCTCCGTGAACTTGTAGTTAGCGTCATTCGTTGCCCATCCGTTGAATGAACCAGTGAGGTAGTAGTCAACGGTGGTGACGGGTTCGGTGGAGCCGGTCTTTGTTCCCGTTATGGTGATGCTATTAATACCAGCACCATGACTATTACCAGGACTTGTAGCGTTAGTACAGGTAAAGACAAACACGGCAGAAGTCATAGACGGCGTTGGTTCAAAAGTAATGTCTGCTAAAGCTGTCGATGCATTAGTACCAGCAGCCTCCGTTGTACCAACAGAAACACCGTCTATGGATGCATCAATCGTTGCTTTACTTCCACTTAAAGTTCCATAGCGACGTGATTTAATGGAAATCGTCACCTCACTATATCCGGATAAATCGAACTCTGGAGAAGTAATGTTTTCTTCATAACCAATAACAACACAGTCAGTTCTGCCTAAACCTGTACCAGTAGTTGACCATCCTTCTGTGTAAATCTCATTCTTACCATTAAACGTTGCAGAGGCGATGGTTTCCACCTCATCTGCCTGCATCCATCCTCCGCACAGCATGAATAGCATGCTGAGGAGCGAATAACGTAATAATTTGTAGTTCATAAACATTTAGTTTTAAGTTAATATTAATTGAATTGATAGGTTTCCTGCTTAGTAGTAGAATTCAAAAATCGGTACAAATATAGTGATTAATCGTGAAAAATGCAAGGAAAAAGGAGCAAAAAAACGTTAACGAGCGCAAAAAAACTGCTTAATCGTTTGCACAATGCGCCGTTTTACACTTATTCTTTTTCGCCAATGTGTTGATAGATTCCCGCCAACTGTCAGCCCCCTTACCAGCTCACCTATACCGCTCCCCCTCTTAGATTAGAGGAGGCAGGGGGCGTTGAACTCTTCGGGGAACGTCAGAAATCCCGGACACTTACCACCTCATTAACTCTATCCTATCCTAAGCCCAAGGTTCAATTCCTGAAACTGCACAATTTTGAGAAAAAAAGTTTGAAAAAGTCGAAAAACCGACGCGCTTCACTCAAACAGTCTGTCAATCAATCGTTTAAAGCGCGTCGGTTTGTTGTTTTCGGAAACCCAAACCGACGCGGCCAGAGAAGTGCCGTTTCTCTCCAAGAGAAGTGCCGTTTCTCTCATAGAGAAGTGCCACTTCTCTCCCAGAGAAATGGCACTTGCTGCAACCGCTCCTTCAGGCACGCACGCCGAGGGAGCGGCGATAGGTCATGACGAAATACAGGCAGAGGGCCAGGGCCAGGAACACCACGAAGATGGAGCCGAGGAGCATGGTCATGTCGTCGCCGCCGGGGGCAGTGCCTACCATGAACTCCTGGGCGGCGGCTGCCGAGTCGGCGCAGCAGTTGGAGCAGGCCGAGTCGCAAGCGTGCTGACAGGAGGAGCTGACCGTATCGACATGTTGCTTAACAACAGTTCCGGGGTCAGGCCGCACGACGGGGATGGGTCGTTTGTACCCGTCGTAGGGCAGAACGTCTAATAAAAGATTGTACCACATAATTAATAATGTATTAAAGGGTGAATAATATCATCTTTTGTCTCATCCCCACCCCTACCCCTCCCCTACATGGGAGGGGAGTTGTGCCTGCGGAGTCATCAAAAAGCAAAGCGGAGTTGCAAATAGACCCAGACCATCTGGAGGAGCAGACCGAGGAGGAAGCTGACGGCATTCGTAAGCAGGCTATAGACCAGGGCCTGGCGCCAGCGGCGCAAGAGCAGGAAGTAGCAGACGGTCTCTACGGCGACGACGGCCAGCTCGCCCAAGACGATGTAGAGAACGGGCGTGGGGTGCGGACCGAAGAGCACGACAACGTTGAGCGGCACGTTAGTCAGCACGTTCATCAAGACCGAGCCCCACAGCACCTTCGACCTGCGCTCACGGAGCAGCCAGAGCACCAACAGCTCGAAGAGGATGGTGGAAATGAGAGGAGAGAGGAGAGAGAGGAAGGCCTCCCCCACCCCCTCCCAAGGAGGGGAGCTTTGAGCCAGGAGGTAGCCGGGCATGAGGGCGGCAGCCAAGAGGCCGAAGCTCAGGCCTTCGCGGCCGGGCAACAGGCGGTTGGAAAGCCAGAGCGTAACGGGCATGGTGCAGCTGATGGAGAAGAGAGAGAGAGCCTCTACCCCGAGAGCCTCTCCCCCGA
>DGTH01000076.1:8164-18191 GCA_002393705.1 Prevotella sp. UBA4341
CCCCGAGAGCCTCTCCCCCGACCCCTCTCCCAAGGAGAGGGGGGATTAGGGTGAAGACTAACATGAGCAGGAGGCCCTTGAGCCAGCCGGTCCACTGGCAGAGAAAACCGCCGAAGGCCTTGCCCAGCATGGCCACCGTGGCAGCCATGAGCACGGCCCACGTGCCCGTGCCTAAAGCCTGCGTGAACACCGTACTGACGCCAGAACGGAAAGCGACGAAGAGGAGGAGGAACCCCACCCAAACTCCCCAAAGGAGAGGAGTGGTTTCTTTTCGAGGTACGAGGTGCGAGGTACGAGGTACGGTTTCTTTTCGAGGTACGAGGTACGAGGTACGAGGTACGAGATGACCTTGCACGCCCTCCTCTGCCTCCGAACTATTCTCGTACCTCGCACCTCGTACCTCGCACCTCGAAGAATCCTCGCACCTCGAAGAATCCTCGTACCTCGCACCTCGTACCTCGCACCTCGAAGAATCCGCGCACCTCGAAGAATCCACGTACCTCGAAGAAACAAGACAATACGCCAACAGCATGACCATGAGCAGGGGCACAGAGGCGTAGAGCATGCCGACGGCCAAGCCGAGGGCTCCGGTAGAAACGAAGATGCCAAGGGCGCGCATGTCGTTACCCGTGGTCACGGCCACCTGTTTGCCGCCCCAGGTGTGGAAAAGACTGTTGCCAAGGCCGAGGAAGAAGGCCGCGACTCCCCCGAAAGCCTCTCCCCCGACAGCCTCTCCCCCGACCCCTCTCCCAAGGAGAGGGGGGATTATGAGGAGGGCTACGGCTATGGTCAACAGGAGCATGGAGGCTAAGAGCTGCCAGTGCTTGTGAGCAATGCGGTCGGCCAGCCAGCCCGTCAGGGGCTGCGTCAGGAAGGCCAGCACGTTGTAGAGTATGAAGACCCAAAGCAGGTCGCCCAAGCCGCCAGACCTGAGCAGCAGGTACAGCGAACAGGCACACACCCCGTCAACCAGGAAGTGCTGCAGGGCCAACAGGCCCACAGCGTACCACGCGCCGCGAACCATCCCCGCACCTCGTACCTCGTGCCTCGTACCTCGTAGTTCGGAAAATCGTTGCTTCATTGTCATCGTATTTGCAAAAGTAGTTAATTATTCGCTAACTTGCATACACTTTTCGGAAAAAAGAAGTATTTTTGCAGAAAAATAACAAAAACCCAAAAACATACAAGAGAATGAAGAAGACCCTTACCACCCTCGTGCTGCTCGCGGCCATGCTCGCGGCAACGGCACAAACGCGCACCGTCACGTCGCCCGACGGCCACCTCACGATGACCGTCAGCCTGGCCGACGGACGGGCTACCTACTCGATTGCCTACGACGGCCACACCATGCTGGAACCGTCGGCCCTCGGACTTGAGACGAGCATGGGCGACTTTACCCAAGGGCTCAGGCTCGACGGCTTTGACGAACAGCCCGTCAGCTGGCGCTACACCCTGCGCCAGGGCAAGAAGAGAGACATCAGCTTCGAGGCCCGCCGGCTGGCCGTGAACGTGCAGAACCAGAAGCGCCAGCCCATGACCATCGAGTTCTACGTAGCCAATAACGACGTGGCCTTCCGCTACCTGCTGCCCCAGACGGGCGACACGGCTTGCGTCACCATAGACCGCGAGACCACGGCCTTCCGGCTGCCCGCCGAGACTACCACATTCCTGACACCGCAGAGCGACCCCATGGTGGGCTGGATGCAGTCGAAACCCAGCTACGAGGAGGAGTACCGGCCGGACCGCCCCCTGAGCGAGCGCTCGCAGTTTGGCCACGGCTACACCTTCCCCTGTCTGTTCCGCATGGGCCAGAAGGGCTGGCTGCTCTTGAGCGAGACGGGCACGGACGGCCGCTACCCTGGCTGCCGGCTGAGCGACTGGAGCGAGCGTGAGGGCTACACCGTCAGCTTCCCCATGGAGGGCGAGTGCCGGGGCTGGGGCAGCAGCACCGCCGCCATGGTGCTGCCGGGGGCCACGGCCTTCCGCACCATCACCGTGGGCAGCACGCTAAGCCCCATCGTCGAGACTACCATAGCCACCGACGTGGTGGAGCCGAAGTACGAGCCGTCGTGCGACTATAAGGCCGGCCGCTACACCTGGTCGTGGCTCGTCTGGCAGGACGAGTCCATCAACTGGGACGACCAGGTGCAGTTCATCGACGTAGCCTCGGCCATGGGCTTCGAGTACTGTCTGGTTGACTGCGCGTGGGACCAGAACATAGGCTACGAGCGCATGGAGCAGCTCGCGGCCTACGCCCGAGGGAAGGGCGTAAGCCTGCTCTTGTGGTACAACAGCAACGGCTTCGGCAACGATGCGCCACAGACGCCGAAGCACAAGATGAGCACCAGCGCCGCAAGGCGCAAGGAGATGGCGTGGCTCAAGAGCATCGGCGCGGCCGGCATCAAGGTAGATTTCTTCCAGGGCGACAAGCAGCACACCATGCAGCTCTACGAAGACATACTCCGCGACGCCAACGACTTCGGCCTGCAGGTCATCTTCCACGGCTGCACGCTGCCCCGTGGCTGGGAGCGCATGTTCCCCAACTTCGTGGCTGCCGAGGCCGTGCTGGCCAGCGAGAACGTCTATTTCACCGACTACCACGCCCAGAAGGAGGCCTTCGAACTGACCATGCACCCCTTCTGCCGCAACGCCGTAGCCTCCATGGACTGGGGCGGAACCATCATGAACCAGTACCTCTCGAAGGACAACAAGAGCCGCCACAAGCGCTACACCACCGACACCTTCGAGATGGCCGCCGCCATCACCATACAGACCAGCCTGCAGTGCATAGCCATGCAGCCTAACAACCTCACTGACCTGCCGCAGCACGAGCGCGACCTGCTGAGCCGCGTACCCACCACGTGGCAGCAGACGCGCCTGCTCGAGGGCTACCCCGGGCGCTACGTCCTGCTGGCCCGCCAGAGCAGCGCGGGGCGCTGGTACGTGGCCGGCCTCAATGCTGAGGGCGAAGCCCGCGAGCTGACCGTCAGCCTGCCCGAACTGGCAGGACAGGCCGTCAACTACTACTACGACGACGCACGCAAGGGTCCGCAGCTCAGACAGCTCACCGTAAGCAAGAAGGGCACGGCCCGCGTCACGCTGCAGCCCAACGGCGGCATCATTCTGGAGCAGGCTCAGTAGGCCTGCTCGTGCACACCTCTGACAGCACGCCCGCTGGGGTCGTCAAGCCCCCGGAAGGCAGCATCCCACTCTAACGCCGTGGCGGTAGAGCAAGCCACGCTGACCTCGCTCGGCACGCTGCGGGCCGCCGAGTCGCTGGGGAAGTGTTCGGCAAAGATGGAGCGGTAGTAGTACTCCTCCTTGTTACGCGGCGGGTTAATGGGGAAGCGCTCAGCCGCCCTGGCCATCTGCTCATCGGTGACGGCCTCGGCGGTCAGCTGCTTGAGCGAGTCAATCCAGGAGTAGCCTACGCCGTCAGAAAACTGTTCCTTCTGTCGCCAGGCCACCTCGGGTGGCAGCAGGTGGGCAAAGGCTTCACGCAGGATGCGCTTCTCTATAGCTCCGTACCTCGTACCCCGTACCTCGGACTCCGCCGAACGGCACATCTTGGCCTCAGGGTTCAGCCGCATGGCCACGTCGAGAAACTCCTTGTCCAAGAAGGGCACGCGGCCCTCCACGCCCCAGGCCGCAAGACTCTTGTTTGCCCGCAGACAGTCGTAGAGGTGCAGCTTGGAGAGCTTGCGCACGGTCTCCTCGTGGAAGTCGCGGGCCGAGGGCGCTTTGTGGAAGTAGAGGTAGCCGCCAAACACCTCGTCGGCACCCTCGCCCGAGAGCACCATCTTGATGCCCATGGACTTGATGACGCGGGCCAGCAGATACATGGGCGTAGAGGCACGCACAGTAGTCACGTCGTAGGTCTCAATGAAGTAAATCACGTCGCGCAGGGCGTCAAGCCCCTCCTGAATGGTGTAGTTGATTTCGTGATGCACGGTGCCGATGTGGTCAGCCACGAGGCGCGCTTTCTGCAGGTCAGGGGCACCCTTCAGGCCAACGGCAAAACTGTGCAGGCGGGGCCAGTAGGCGCGCGTCTGGGAGTTGTCTTCTATGCGGTGCTCGCTAAACCGCTCGGCAATGGCCGAAATGATGCTCGAGTCCAAGCCCCCGCTGAGCAGCACGCCGTAGGGCACGTCGCTCATGAGCTGCCGACGGACGGCAGCCTCCAGTGCGTCGCGGACGGCCTCGCTGCTGGCTTCGTTGTCCTTTACGGCGTCGTAGCTGAACCAGTCGCGGTGGTAATATCTTCTTAACTCTCCACTCCAAAGATAGTGGCCCGGCGGGAAAGGCTCGTAACGCTCACACTGGCCCTCAAGGGCTTTCAGTTCGCTGGCCACATAGACGGTGCCGTCAGCGTCGTAGCCTATATAAAGCGGAATGACGCCTATGGGGTCGCGGGCTACGAGGAAGGCATCCTTCGCCTCGTCGTAAAGCACGAAGGCGAAGATGCCGTTGAGGTCTTCGAGAAAGCGGGTGCCTTTTTCGCGGTAGAGCGTCAGGATAACCTCGCAGTCGCTACCCGTCTGGAAGTCGTAACGCCCGTGGTACTGCTGGCGCAGGAGCTGATGATTGTAGATTTCGCCATTGACGGCCAACACCTGTTTCTTATCAGGCGAATACAGGGGCTGACCGCCCGACTCCGGATCGACGATGCTCAGACGCTCATGGGCGAGGATGGCACTACCGCCACAATAGATGCCGCTCCAGTCGGGGCCACGATGGCGTATTTTCTGACTCATGCGCAGGGCTTTCTCGCGGAGTGCCTGCGACTGTTGCTTCACGTTTAGAATTGCTACTATTCCACACATAATACATATTTACGATTTACGGATTTTCGATTTTCGATTGATTGGGCAATTGACATAAACTAATTTACGATTTACGGATTTTCGATTTTCGATTGATTCGTTTATAGCTTTAGACCCAGGACGTTCTCTACATAAGTAACGAAGGACCGATTGACTAAGCGTATGCCTCCCGGGGTAGGATAATGGCCTGTAAAATACCAGTCGCCGGGATGCTGCGGACAAGCCCTGTGAAGCCCCTCAATGCTCTGAAACACCAGTTCAACGGGCGACTGCATTCCCTCAGGCCGAAGTATTCCGACTATCTTACAATTGATTTCGTCAACGGTAAACGGGGCATAGAGGCGGCGCACGTGATTCTGGCCCATGGGGTCACACTTGCACGCCTGATACACGTCGGTTATGAGCTGCTGCATGTTGCGCTCCCGAATAAGGGCAATGGCTGCACGGAAAGCGCAAAGCTCTTCAAGATGAGCCATGTCAATACCGTAGAAGTCGGGGTAGCGAATCTGGGGAGAGGAGCTGACCATGACAATCTTCCTGGGGTGCAGACGATCCAGTATTTTAAAGATGCTCTCGCGGAGCGTCGTACCGCGTACAATGCTGTCGTCGATGATGACAAGGTTGTCCTCGTAAGGCCGAAGCGAGCCATAGGTGATGTCATAGACATGGGACGCCAGGTCGTTACGTGCCGCGCCTCCGGTGATGAAGGTGCGCAGCTTGATGTCCTTCCACGCCACCTTCTCCATGCGCACCTCGTGGTGTTGACGGCGGAAGCCCTCCATCATGCCATAGAAAGCCACTTCGGCCGTATTCGGAATGTAGGAGAACACGGTGTTCTCCAGGTCGTAGGCCACAGCCTTCTCTACCTGGCTGACCAGCTGCTCGCCCAGCGTTTTGCGTTCCCGGTAGATGGCGGCATCGCTGCCCCGGCTGAAGTAAATGCGCTCGAAGGAGCAGGCAGACCAGGTCTGGGCAGGCTGAACGGGAAGGGAGCATACACTGCCGTCGCGGTGAACAACCAGCGACTGCCCCGGCTGCAGTTCCTGAATGCAGCAAGTGGAAAGGTTAAACGTCGTCTGCAGCACAGGGCGTTCGCTGGCAATGGCCACTATTTCGTCGTCTTGGTAATAGAAGGCAGGACGTATGCCCCACGGGTCGCGCACGGCAAACATCTCGCCGGAACCGGTCAGTCCACACATGACGTAACCGCCATCGTAGGCAGACAGCGTAGAGCGCAGCACCCGGCCCATGTCAAGATGCTCCTCTATGTAGCGCGTAATGGACAGCCCCTTGAGCCCCAGCAGCTTGGCTGCCTCGTAGTTGCGCTCCACCTCACGGTCTAAGCGGTGGCCCATCAGTTCGAGCGTGATGTAGGAGTCGCTATAGATGCGTGGAGACTGGCCCTGCTCCACCATGGTCTGAAAGATTTCGTCGATGTTGGTCAAGTTGAAGTTGCCACACAGACAGAGGTTCTTGGCCCGCCAGTTGTTTCTTCTGAGAAATGGGTGGACGTACTGCAACCCACTCTTGCCGGTCGTAGAATAACGCAGGTGGCCCATATAGAGTTCTCCGCCCATTTCACGCCTGACGCGCGAGAATATCTCCGTGATGGCATCCTTACCCTCAGCCCTCTCTCGGAACATGTACTCCGTGCCCGGTTCATTGTTCAGGTTGACGGTGGCAAAACCGGCTCCCTCCTGCCCACGGTTATGCTGTTTCTCCATCATCAGATAGAGCTGATTAAAGCCGTAGGCCCACGTGCCGTACTTCTGCTCGTAGTACGACAGGGGCTTCAACAGGCGAATCATCGCCACACCGCACTCATGCTTCAACAGTTCCATTGGCACAGGTCTTTACGAAGTCCATGAACAAGGGGTGTGGGTGAAGCACCGTCGAGGAGTACTCGGGGTGGAACTGGGTGCCTATGTACCAGCGCAGGGTGGGTATCTCGACAATCTCTACCAGGTCGGCAGCAGGATTAGTGCCTGTGCAGTGCATGCCTGCAGCATCGAAAACCGGACGATAGGCATTGTTGAACTCATAGCGATGGCGGTGACGCTCGCACACCGTCGAGCGCCTTGCGGTTTTGTCGCAAGGGTTATAGGCCGCGTCAGCCCGGCTGCCTTCCGCAAGCTGACACTCGTAAGCCCCCAGACGCATGGTGCCGCCCATGTTGGTGATGTTCTTTTGCTCCTCCATCATGTCTATGACGGGGTGCGCCGTAGCCGCGTTCATCTCGGTGCTGTTGGCATCCTGGAATCCCAGCACGTTGCGTGCAAACTCAATGACCATCATCTGCATGCCCAGGCAAATGCCGAATGTGGGCACGTCGTGCGTACGGCAGTATTCAGCGGCGATGATCTTTCCCTCTATGCCCCGTTGTCCGAAACCAGGGCAGATGACGACACCGGCAAGTCCTGACAGCTGGTCTTCGACGGTCTCGGAGGTGATGTATTCGCTGTTGATGAAGGTTATTTCCACCTTACGGTCATTGTAGGTTCCGGCATGTGCTAAGCTCTCGCGTATGCTCTTGTAGGCATCTTGCAGTTCGTACTTGCCCACCAGCCCGATGGTGACAGTCTTCCGGGCACGCTTGCGGCGCGCCAGAAAGCCGCGCCACGCATCCAGGTCGGGGGGTGCTGAGTCTGGCTCGACGCCCATCTTCCTGAGGCATATCGTGTCGAGCCCTTGGCTGAGCATGTTGAGCGGAACCTCATAGATGCTGGGCAGGTCCTGACTCTGGATGACCGCCTCTACATCGACATTGCAGAAGTGGGCCACCTTGGCCCGCAGCTCCACGCCCAACTCGTGTTCAGAGCGCAGCACCAGCACCTCAGGCTGAATGCCCAGCCCCTGCAACTGCTTCACGCTGGTCTGCGTAGGCTTGGTCTTAAGTTCGCCGGCAGCTGCCAAGTAGGGTACGTAGGTCAGATGGACACTCAGCGCACGCCCCTGGCCTAACTCCCACCTCAACTGTCGTATGGCCTCCAGGAAAGGCTGGCTCTCTATGTCGCCTATCGTACCGCCTATCTCGGTAATGATAAAGTCAAAGTCGCCCTCGCGCTTCGTCATCCGGCGTTTTATCTCGTCGGTAATGTGGGGCACCACCTGAATGGTCTTGCCCAAATAGTCGCCGCGACGCTCGCGCTCGATGACGCTGAGATAGATGCGCCCCGTAGTGACAGAGTTGTCGCGGGTTGTCTCAATACCCGTGAAGCGCTCGTAGTGGCCCAGGTCGAGGTCGGTCTCCATGCCGTCGGCCGTGACGTAGCACTCGCCGTGCTCGTAGGGATTGAGCGTGCCCGGGTCAATGTTGATGTAGGGGTCGAACTTCTGAATCGTAATACGGTAGCCCCGTGCCTGCAAGAGCTTTCCCAGCGATGCTGAGATGATGCCCTTGCCGAGCGACGAGGCTACTCCACCTGTAATAAAAATGTACTTTGTCTGCATCATATTAGGGTTGTAGTGTAAATCCGAACACCAAGTAGGCCTTCTCAGAACAAGGGTTGGCCGCCACCTGTCCGAAAACGGGAACGCTGAAGGAGTCAGTAATGTGTATGTCCTTGGTGGCCTTCAGCGACAGGTTTGTCACAGCAAATCCCGTCGTGTCATAGTAACTGGTGGCATAAGGAACGACGCCCACCTGGGCTGACCAGTCAATACTGGCAAGACGAAAGGGTACAGCCACTTCAGCATAGCTGCTGTAAGCACGCTTTCCGCCGCTGCCTACGCCGTCATTCCCCGCAAAGTTGGTAAACCACGTGGCGCTCAACGGGCCAAAGTCGTAGCCGGCAAAGGCTTCGAAAACATGGTTCGTACTGTGGGCATTATACATGAAGTAGCGGTTCTGCGAATCGAGTCCACTGCTGAACCAATAGTCTGTAACGCCCAGCGTCAACCCGCCTGTGCTGTAGCTAAGGGTGAGGTCGAATTCCTTGGTGTCTTCTGCGTTTGACAGTCCGACGCTTCCCCAGGCCGAGAGCGAGAGTCCCCGGTAAGCCACGCCTAACGTAGGCTGTAACGACACGTCGCCACAATTCTGGCCACGCCAGTAGTACGTCGTCACAACATCGGTAGCAACTGTGCCTTCCAGCTTATCCTGAGCAAAGACCATGCTGCTAAACAGCAGGCATAGAAACGAAGACAATATCTTTTTCATACCTTCTAACTATTTTACCTATCCTTTAATTATAACAACTTTCTCCATGCTCGTAGATGTCGAGCCCCTCCTCCTCAATGCGCGCATCGACTCGCAGACCATGCAACTTCTTGATACCAAAGAAGAGAACAACGCCACAGCCTGCGGCCCAGAGGTCAATGACCAAGACGCCAAACAGCTCGGCTCCGAAGAAGCCCCATCCGTGGCCATAGAGCGCACCATTGCTGGTAGAGAGCAAGCCCGTCAGCAGCGTGCCGAGAATACCACACACGCCGTGCACAGACGAAGCACCCACAGGGTCGTCTATGTGCAGCCTGTGATCAATGAACTCAATGGCATACACCAAGACGATGCCGCAAAGAAGACCTATGACAACAGCCCCGAGAGGCGATACAAGGTCGCAACCGGCCGTAATGCCCACCAGCCCCGCCAGCACGCCGTTAAGCGTCAGCGAGAGCGAAGGCTTGCCATACTTGAAATAGGTGACGAACATGGTGGCCGTACCACCTGCCACGGCAGCCAGGTTGGTAGTGAGAAACACATGGCTGATGGCCACGCGGTTTACTTCGCCCGAAGCAGCCAACTGTGAGCCAGGGTTAAAGCCGAACCAGCCTAACCAGAGGATGAATACGCCAAGGGCAGCCATGGCCAGATTATGACCGGGAATGGCCCGGCTCTTGCCGTCGTTACCATACTTTCCAAGACGCGGGCCAAGGGCTAAGGCACCCACAAAGGCCAGCACACCGCCCACGCTATGAACAATGGCCGAACCCGCAAAGTCGTGAAACACGTCGCCAAAGGTCTGCATCATGAACGAATCCTCAGCAACATTCGACAACCATCCCCCACCCCACGTCCAGTGACCTTCTACCGGGTAGATGAGCAACGAAATGACGGCGCTATATACAAGATACATAGAGAACTTGGTACGTTCAGCCATGGCACCACTCACAATGGTGGCACTGGTGGCACAAAAGACTGTTTCGAACATTAAGAAGCCCTCGACAGGCAGTTCACCCTTATAGAAAGAGAGGTCGCCCCAGTT
>DGTH01000100.1:0-13666 GCA_002393705.1 Prevotella sp. UBA4341
GCATAGAGCTTGATGAGGTCGCGGGCGATGTCCTTGATATGTTTTTTTGTACGCTCCTTCAGACGCTCCCACTGACCCGTGCCGAGCGTGGAGAGTCGCGGTGGCTCTCCGTTATCCTGCGACTTATACTTCGACACCTTGTAAAGCGAGTGGATAGAGACGTAAATGCTATCGCCATTCTGATAGATGATCTTTATCATCTCCTGATAGCCCGAGCTGTCCTGATGACTCGGAGTATTCTGATTGATAGGCACTCTGACCAGTCCTCCGAATTTACCCACGCCATGATCCACATGAACCACATAGTCGCCAATCTCGAACTGCTGTATCTCCTTCAGCGTAAGTGCCATCTTTCCACTACGGGCCTTGTCGCTTTTGAGACTGTATTTATGGAAACGGTCGAAAATCTGATGATCGGTGAATACGCAGATGCGGAGGTCGTTGTCGACGAAACCTTCGTGGAGGGTCTTGTCGACAGGAGTGAAGACCACCTGCTCAGACTTCTCTGCGAAGATATCCTTCAAACGCTGGTTCTGCTTCTGACTGTCGGCGAGGATATAGATAAGATAGCCCCGCGACTGATAATCTTCAAAGGCTTGCGTAAGCAGGTCGAAGTTTTTATGGAAGAGCGGCTGTGGAGAGACGGAGAAGGAGAGGCGGTCGACGGAAGAAGCAGGGCCCGCCCCCGCAGACGGACAGTGGCCGATCTCGATGCGGCGGAAGTATTTGGCATCTGCCATGAACTGCGGACCTGTGATGAGCTGAAGCTCACGGCGCAGCTGGCGCTCTATCTCGGAGCGCTCCATCTCCGTAGCAGACTCCAACTGTTCGGTACGTGCCTGAGCAGAGAAGCCCTCCTGGTAGATACGGTCGATGGCATCGCAGACATAAACGAAATCCTTCGTCACAAGCAGTACATCCTGTGGTAAGAAAGAAAGGAACGGCACCTTCTCGTCAGCAGTGACAGCGAGCTCGGGCACAATCTCTACATGATCGCACCGTTCCAAGGAGAGCTGGTTCTCCACCTCGAAGGTTCGGATAGAGTCGATGTCGTCGCCAAAGAAATCGATACGGTAGGGATATTCGCAACTGAAAGAGTAGATATCAAGGATAGAACCACGTAAAGCATATTGTCCTGGCTCGTAGACATAGTCTACCTCATGGAATCCGAAGTCGTGAAGGGTCTTCTCTATGTCTGCAACGGCGATGGTCTGGTTTTTCTCAAGCACCAATGTACGGGCATCGAGGTTTTGTTTCGAGACAACCAGTTCTGCCAAGGCATCAGGATAAGAGACCACGAGCAATTTTTCCGCACTACACGAGTTTATCCTCGAAAGCACCTCCGTTCTCAGGATTTCAGAGGCAGGATCATGCTGGGCGTATTTCACGGCACGCCGATAGCTGGAGGGGAAGAAGAGCACATCGCTGCTGCCCATGAGCTGGGTGAGGTCGTGATAGAAATAGCCAGCCTCCTCGGCATCCTGCAGAACGAAGAGCATACGCCGAGGGCACTTCGCTGAGAGGGCGGCAAAGAGCATTGGCGCCGACGAAGCCAACAAACCCTCAAGGACAATCGTCGTTTCCGACGACTTTCCTAGTTGGCTGGCGAATGCCTTCAGCTGTGGCAGACGCGCATATTGGCTGACTAATTCCTCTATCTTCATCGCGAATTGTGTGCAAAATTACTAAAAATTCTGCGATTAAGGCATGCTTATCACATATTTTTATTAACTTTGCACCGTAATTTATAAGATTATGCACCAAAGCGACAGTATTGTCATCATTCCGACGTATAACGAGAAGGAGAATATTGAGAAAATAATCAGGGCTGTATTCTCTTTGGAGAAATGCTTCCACATTCTCGTCATCGACGACGGCTCGCCAGACGGAACGGCAGCCATCGTCAGGGGGCTGATGGCAATGGAGTTCGGCGACCGCCTATACATCATCGAGCGCAACGGGAAGTTAGGATTAGGGACAGCCTATATCACAGGTTTCAGATGGGCCTTAGAGCACGACTACTCCTATATCTTCGAGATGGACGCAGACTTCAGTCACGACCCGAAAGACCTGCCCAGGCTGTATGCCGCCTGTCATGACGAGGGGTACGATGTGTCTGTCGGCAGCCGCTATGTCAGTGGCGTGAATGTGGTGAACTGGCCTGTAGGGCGTGTGCTGATGAGTTATTTCGCTTCGAAATACGTAAGGGTTGTCACCGGCTTTAAGGTGCACGACACCACGGCGGGTTTCGTTTGCTACAAGCGTCGAGTGTTACAGACCATCGAGCTCGACAAGATTCGCTTCAAGGGCTACGCTTTCCAGATAGAGATGAAATACACGGCGTATAAGATCGGCTTCAGGATCAAGGAGGTGAGCGTGATCTTCGTAAACCGCAAGGAGGGTGTGAGCAAGATGTCGGGAGGCATCTTCGGTGAGGCATTCTTCGGTGTGATGAAGCTCCGCTGGGACGGGTGGACAAGGAGATATCCGAAGCCTGCGTAGCACGAGCTAAAGGTTTTACGGTTTACAGACGATTACTGTTAAAGGTTGACAGTTTACAGATGATTACATTATTCTACAGAATATATCAGATAATTGTGGGGCTGCCTGTGCTGGTGATTATGACGATAGTCACCGCTATCGAGGTAGGCATCGGCACAACGGTCGGCAACGGCCATTTTTGGGGCTACTACCCAGGACGATGGTGGGCAAAGATTATCCTCAAGACACTCCTGATACCCGTCACGGTGGAAGGCAGCGAGCATCTGGAGAAAGGCCGCAGCTATGTGTTTGTGGCCAACCACCAAGGCATCTTCGACATCTTCCTCATCTATGGCTATCTGGGCCGCAACTTCAAGTGGATGATGAAACACCAGCTGGGCAATATTCCCTTTGTGGGCTTCGCCTGCCGCAAGTCGCACCAGATATTCGTTGACAAGCGCGGCCCGAAGAAAATCAAGGCCACCATTGACGCTGCCCGCAAAATACTGTCTGAGAAAGGCATGAGCGTAGTGGTGTTCCCCGAAGGCTCGCGCAGCTTCACGGGCCACATGGGCCAGTTCAAGCGTGGCCCCTTTTGGCTGGCTGACGAATTGCAACTGCCCGTGGTTCCGCTGACGATTAACGGCTCGTTCGACATCATGCCTCGGCAGCGCGACTGGCACTTTGCCAACTGGCACCCCCTCAGGCTTACCATTCACAAGCCCATATACCCCACAGGCCAAGGCCCCGAGAACCTGCAAGCTACGCTGCAACAAGCATACGAAACAGTAATGTCGGGCTTGGAGGAGAAATACAAAGGCTTTATGGAGAATCCTGACCAGTAAGCAGAGCTAATCAGCCCTGCTGGACTTCAGCGTAATTTCAACGATTTCGCCAGGCATGCCTAAACGGAACGGCACCAGTCCGCCAATGCCCGTAGAGACATGCAGGGCACGCCTACCTTCATACAGCGTACCACCCCACTCGTCCTTCAGCAAGGCCATGGGCGACCAGCCCCAGAGGCCAAACTGCATGCCGTGGGTATGACCACTCAACGTAAGCTGTGCCTGACATTCGGGCAGAATCTTTGCCCGCCAGGCTGACGGGTCGTGCTGCAGCATGACGACAAAGGCGGAATCCTTGATGCCCTGCAGCGTCCGGCCTACATCGCCCCGACGGGGCATTCGCTTCACGTCGCCCCAGTTCTCCATACCCGCAATGACCAGGCTGTCGGCGCCGCGCCTGATTAAGCAGTGCTGGTTCATGAGCAGCGTCCACCCCAGGCTGCGCTCAAACTGCTGAGTGGCGAGGTTGTTGAGCTGTTTTTCCTCTTCCGTACCAGGCAGGTACAGGTCATAGTCGTGGTTGCCCAAAACGGAATAGACACCATCCTTGGCGTGAAGGCTCTTCAGCATGTCGCGGAATGTAGTGAGCTCTTTGGGGGTCAGGTTTTGCAGGTCGCCCGTAAAGACTATCATGTCGGGCTCCAAGGCCAGCATACTATCGACCGCCTGCTGAACCACCCACGCCCGGCGTCCTACGTAGGAACCCACGTGAATGTCGGAGAACTGCACGATACGATAGCCATCGAAGGCTTTAGGTAGGTCGGCCGACACGTACTCCATGCGCCTTACCTCTAATTCATCAAAGCCGAAGGTCAAGCCGTAGCCAAACAGAGCCAAGACAACGCATACAGCCACCAGCGCCACCTTACGGACATAGCGCTTGGGCAACAGAAGACGGCAAAGCAAGTAGGTCAGCAAGGGAACTACGACAAAGCCGATGAGAAGGGTAAAAAGTATGGAGTAGCGTACAAACATTTTTATTATATGATTATGACAGGTTAGACGAAAGGAATTTACGGACTTCTTCTATGGGCAGCCCTCTTCTGCGGGCGTAGTCAGCGAGTTGGGTTTCATCGATTCTTCCCACGCTGAAGTAACGGGCCTCGGGGTGAGCCAGCATCAGACCGCTCACACTGGCATGCGGCTTCATGGCTCCGCTCTCCGTAAGACGAATACCTATCTGCTGCAAGCAGAGCACTTCATCAAGGAGAAAGTTCAAACTGGCATCGGGCAACGACGGGTAGCCTACGGCGGGCCGTATGCCCTGAAACTTCTCCATGTGCAGCTCAGCCATGTCCAAGTGCTCATGGGGGGCATAGCCCCAATACACCTGGCGCACTTCCTTATGCAGACGTTCGGCCGCAGCCTCGGCCAGCCGGTCGGCAAGGAGCTGCATCATCAATCGTTCGTAAGGGTCATCGGCAAAGTCCTCTGCCATGGCCTCATCGACCGATGTAGCAAAGAGGCCTATCTGGTCCGGATTACCTGACGACAGAGGTCTGACGAAGTCTGCCATGCAGAGGCAGGACTCGCCCTGCTGCTGTCGCAGAAAGGGCAGCCGGACTGCTTGCTGAAGAAGCACCACGTCGTCGCCGTCGCTATTGGCCTGAGCCAGCAGGAAGAGGGCGTGCGCTTCATAGCGGCCGCCGTAACGGGCCAGCATGCGCTCGGCTTCCTGCCGTAACTGCAGCTTTTCCTCCTGACTCTTCTGGTGGATGCCCCAAGCAAAGTAGAAGTAGTCCCAGTTGATGTAGGACTTGATGGCGCTGATGCGGTAGTCTATCTTCATGTATGGCTGAATTGGATAGCCTCGCCGGTGGAACCGGTGAGCACGTTTTTCCCGTCATAGACGCTGCGGCCGTTGCAGAGCGTGTGCTCCACGTGCCACTGGTACTCGTGTCCCTCCATCGGACTCCAGCCGCACTTGCTCTGAATAACGTCTGGAGTCACTGTCCAAGGGGTGTTGGGCCGCACGATGACCAGGTCGGCTTTATAGCCTTTGCGCAGATAGCCACGCTCCTTGACACCAAACGTACGTGCAGGGTTGTGACACATCAGCTCCACCAGTTTCTCCAGCGTAAGCACACCCTCATCGACCAGTTCGAGCATGGTGACCAGCGAGAACTGAATCATGGGCATGCCCGATGCTGCCTTGAAGCAGCCGCCCTCCTTCTGACTGAGCAGGTGGGGAGCGTGGTCAGTACCGATGGTGGTGACGTGGCCGTCCATGAGCCCTTGGCGCAGCGCATAGCGGTCGCGGAAGGTCTTAATGGCGGGGTTCACCTTGATGCGCGTGCCCAAGCGGCAGTAATCTGCAAACGAGAAGTAGAGGTGACCCACCGTTGCCTCGGCGGTTATCCAGCTCGTGTTGGGCGGAAACAGTTCCAGTTCTCGTGCTGTCGATACATGGGCTACATGCAGGCGGGTATCGTGACTGACGGCCAGCTCAATGGCTTTGACGGTTGACGCCAGACAGGCTTCCTCTGAGCGAATGAGCGGGTGGCGCCACACCTCGGGGTCATCGCCAAAGTGCCTTCTGAATTCCGCCATGTTGCAGTCGATGAGGCCAGTGTCTTCGCAGTGAGCCATCAAGGGCAGGTTGGCCCTTGAGGCATGGGCAAAGACCTGATCTAAAGCCTCCTCGCGGTCAACAAGCATATTGCCGGTTGAGGAGCCCATGAAGAGTTTGATACCGGGAATGCGGTTGGCTGGCAGCGACTGAAAGCATTCATAGTTATCGTTGGTGGCACCAAAAAAGAAGCTGTAGTTGACGAGACTCTTCTCACCGGCTATGCTGAACTTCTCCTCCAGAGCTTCCAGCGCAGTGGTCTGCGGCTTCGTGTTGGGCATGTCGAAAAAGCTGGTCACGCCGCCCGCTGCCGCTGCCCGGCTCTCGGTAGCCATGTCGGCCTTCTCGGTAAGTCCAGGCTCACGGAAATGAACGTGCTCGTCAATGATGCCCGGCAAGACGTAACAGCCGGTAGCTTTGAGCCGTTGGCTGCTCTCTCCTCTTTCCTCTCTCCTCTTTCCTCTCTCCTCTCTCCTCTCTCCTCTCTCCTCAATAACATCCACAATGCGGTCGTTGTCAATGACAACCGTACCTTTGAACGTACGACCCTCGTTGACAATGGTGCCTCCTTCTATAATCATAAGGGAACTATTTTTTTTTATTGTTGTGGAACTTTAACCAACGGCGCAGTGGCCGTAGTGTCGGCCGGTGCAGCGGGAGCCGAAGCTGCGGGGGGAGGTGCCGGAGTACCGTCAACATCGAAGCCCTGCATGCGCTTCTCGTTCTCCTGTGCCGTCGTATAGTAATCGTTCACGTATGGGTCGTTCTTAAACTTCTTTGAAGCCTTCGACATGATGAACTCTATCTGCGGCGTCAGTATGGGGTAACGATAGACGCTGGTCAGCATTTCAAAAAGATATGGTCCCAGCGCATTGTCGAAGTTTTCAATGATGGAGTTAGTCATGAGCTGTTCGCGCTCTTGGGCTATCTGGTTGGCCTCGGCCTGTACCTGCTGGACGATTTCTGCCTCGTCGATGCCTTCCAGAATCATCTGGTTCTGCTTGTGCTCCAACTCGTTGATGCGGTTGTCAAGCTGGTTGTGCAGGTCAATGAAGTGATACAGGCTGTCGTTCAAGGCCGTGCCGCTGACCGACTGCTTGGCACGGTCTATCTGAATGGTTATCTCGCCCTCTTCCAGCACAACGGGCATGATGCTCTCGTCATCCATGAACAGGCTGGCTATGCGCACTGTGTCCAGTACGCCCGAGAACTGAAACTTACCATGGACAACGTCACAGGAGTCGAGGTTTTTCAGTTCCTGGTTCTTGATGGCTTTCAGATACAGCTTGCTGCCGTCCAGCGATGTAATGGACGATGAGCCTTCCACATGATAGGCTGTTGAACAGGATGTAAAAGCCGCCAAAGCAGCGAAGAGGTAGAATAATTTATTCATGTACAAACTCAATTGTTTTCAATTCCGATAGACAAAAGTATAATGTTCTATTGGAATAAGAAAATAAATTTGCGCAATTTAAAACAATTGCGCAAACTTTTAGCGTTTTTTTGCCATCAGTGGTCTTTTTCCAGTTCTTTGCCCATACGATGTGTGATGTAAAGCTGCATGAGCGCCGCTATGAGCAAAGCCACCACCCAGTTGTTGCCGACGTACTGCACAAAGGTTATCTGATCCAGCTGGAAGGGATTGCCAAACGAGGCATACATCAGTACGCCGCTCAACAGCAGCAACACATCGCTCAGCAGGACGAAACGCCTAAGTCTCCGCACGTTGACGTTGCGCCCCTCATAACGCTGCAGCATCTGCATGCAGACATACATCACCACGCCAGGCAGGAACACAAAGGGAGCCACACCGACCCGGAACAGGGCCAAGGCCGAACCGGCGACCATCAACAGGCCGCCAGCCATGAACACGAGGCTTTGCCACTTACTCAGTTGCTTCATCGTCGGCTAAGTTGTTCTCCTCTTCAGGCAGGTCGTCACTCAGTATGAAAATGTCTTCGTCGTCTTCCTTCATGAAGTAGCGTTCGCGGGCTATCTTCTCTATGGCCTTAGGGTCGCGGTCCAGCTGCTTGATGCGGTTCTGGTTCTCCTTGTGCTGCGCGTTATACAGGCTTATCTCCTGCTCCAGACTGCTAATGGTCTGCTTGTTGCGCAGGTGGCTCAACACGCTGTTCTCATCGACAAAGCCGATGAAGACAACAGCAAACACTGTCACCACCACATACTTCAACAGAGTCGATGTCTTGACGAAATGCCACACCTTCTTCAATTGTTCCTTCATACGCTTCTCCTTATTATATATAGGAAGACTATCTTTTGCCTGCAAAGGTACGAATAAGCGAAGAGAAAACCAAATATTATTTGGATTTTCTTGAGCGAAAGTACCTTAGACGAAGTCAAAGGTACGAATAAGCGAAGAGAAAACCAAATATTATTTGGATTTTCTTGAGCGAAAGAGGGTGTGTCAAAATAGGCACATCCTCACTTGTGTTTTGATTACATGCTCTCTTTCAGAATCCGTATCACTTCATCGCGTGTCAACTTGTGGTAGCCGGCATCGAAGATGATGGTGCTGTCGGCAATGGCCTCGATGTTGTCGTTGGTGACACCCAGTTCGGCAGCATGCATCACAACACCGATTTCCTTCATCCATGCTTCCAGGGCGGCAATGCCCTCAGCGGCCAGTTGCTCGTCGGTTTTGCCATCAGGGCGAATGTTCCATACGTTCTGGGCAAAGCGTGCGAACTTCTTCACGCCAAACTGCGACACATATTTGTAATAAGGTATCGAGACGGCAGCCAGCGTCATGCCGTGGGTGGCATCGGTATGTGCACCGATGGCCTGACCTATCATGTGTACCATCCAGTCCTGCGTCTTGCCCTGTCCGATGAGTGTGTTCAGCGCCCACGTAGCCGTCCACATGATGTTCGAGCGGGCCTCGTAGTCCTTCGGGTTCTTCACGGCGATGCGGCTGCTGTGGATGAGCGAGCGCATCAGTCCCTCGGCCAGATAGTCGCTGGTGTTGTCATCCGTGCCCGAGAAATACTGCTCCATAATGTGACTCATGATGTCGAAGAAGCCCGCCACCATCTGATACTGCGGCACGGTAAAAGTATAGGTGGGGTTGAGAACCGTGAACTTCGGATAGGCATACGAGCCAAAGACCTTGCCAATCTTCATGCCGATGGCGCGGTTAGTGATGACGCTTCCGCCGTTCATCTCCGAGCCTGTGCCCACCATCGTCAGCACACTGCCTACGGGAATCACGCGGCACGTAGCCTCCTGCTGCTCCATGTAGTACTTCTGCCACGGGTCTTCGTCGCACCAGGCCGAGCAGCTTACGCCCTTGGCATAGTCGATAGTCGAGCCGCCGCCCACGGCGAGAATCAAATCTACGTTATTCTCTCGCGCCATCTTGGCACCCTCGTAGAGTTTCTCCACGGTCGGGTTAGGCATCACGCCAGCATCTTCAATGATGGTCTTGCCAGCCTCCTTCAGGGCTGCTACCACAGCGTCATAGATGCCGTTGCGCTTGATGCTGCCGCCGCCATAGCAGAGTTGCACGGTGGGGCCGTATGCTTTAAGTTCGTCACTCAGGAACTTCAGCGCATCTTCGCCGAAGTACAGTTTCGTCGGGTTCTGATAAGAAAAGTTTCCTTGCATAGTTCTGTTTTTTTGTTTTAGTAAAATATCGTAGTGCAAAGATAGCGATAAATTCCGAAATCACCAAAGGCTTATATTCATTTTCCGTATTTTGGGTAGGAAAAGCAGGAATCTGTATAAGTGCGGTAAAATAGAAAAGGTGTACCTTTGCAAAAGATTTGCGAAGTCAGGCTGCACCTCAGCAATTCTTGCGTCCCTTCTTTAAGCAAGCGACCGGAGGTCGAGCGCGAACAAGCTCGATTGCGTTCGGTTTGCACTGACATTGCCGACGGATTTTACAATGCAGCTCCCAACGATGCCAGCAGTTATCCGGCAATCGATCCTGTGACCACATCGCTGAGTGACTATATTACACTCAAAGATACGAAATAATTCTTAATTCATCATTCGTAATTCATAATTATTTCGTAATTTTGCACGCAAAACCGTAAAACAACATTTTTACTGACAATGGAAGAATATATCGTTTCGGCAAGAAAATACAGGCCAACAACATTCGACAGCGTGGTGGGACAACTTGCCCTGACCACAACCCTGAAGAATGCGGTAAAGAGCGGCAAGCTGGCTCACGCCTACCTCTTCTGCGGACCACGCGGCGTGGGCAAGACTACCTGTGCACGCATCTTCGCCAAGGCCATCAACTGCCTCACCCCTACCCCCGACGGCGATGCCTGCGGACACTGCGAGTCGTGCCAGGCCTTCAACGAACAGCGCTCCTTCAACATCTTCGAACTCGACGCTGCCAGCAACAACTCGGTAGAGCACATCAAGACGCTCATGGAGCAAACCCGCATTCCGCCGCAGGTAGGCAAGTATAAAGTTTTCATCATCGACGAGGTACACATGCTCTCTACGCAGGCCTTCAACGCCTTCCTCAAGACGCTCGAAGAGCCGCCCCAGCACGTCATCTTCATACTGGCTACGACCGAGAAGCACAAAATTCTGCCCACCATTCTGAGTCGCTGCCAGATCTACGACTTCGAGCGCATGACCGTACAGGGCACCATAGACCACCTGAAGTACGTGGCCGAGAAGGAGGGCATACAGTACGAGGAGCAGGCACTGGCCGTCATTGCCGAAAAGGCCGACGGCGGCATGCGCGACGCCCTCTCCATCTTCGACCAGGCCGTATCCTTCTGTCAGGGCAACATCACCTACCAACGGGTCATTGAAGACCTCAACGTGCTGGACTCTGACAACTACTTCCGGCTCATAGACCTGGCTGTAGATAACAAGGTCAGCGACATGATGCTGCTGCTCAACGACATCATCAATAAGGGCTTCGACGGCGGACTGCTTACCCTCGGGCTGGCCAAGCACGTACGCAACGTGCTCGTGGCCAAAGACCCGCAGACACTGCCCCTGCTCGAGGTCAGTCAGCAGCAGGCCGAACGCTACCAGCTACAGGCCAAGAAGTGCGAGACGCGCTTCCTTTATCAGGCACTGCGACTCCTGAATCAGTGTGACATCAACTACAAACAGTCTGGCAACAAGCGGTTGCTCGTTGAGCTCACGCTCATTGAGATAGCACAGATTACCCAGCCTGACGACACGCCTGGCGCGGGGCGCAGCCCCAAGCGATTAAAATCCCTGTTTAAGCAACTGCTGCAACAGCAGACCAAGCCCCAGAACGCGGCCCCGCAGGTAGCCGTGGCTAAGCCTGTTGCAGCCCCTGTCCATACGCAGATACGGAAAAAGGACACCCAACAGCCAACACCCAACACCCAACAGCCAACACCCAACACCCAACACCCGACACCCGCCAAAGCCGTCTCTGGCCGTCCACAACTAAAGAAACCCATAGGCTTCTCCTTCAGCAGTCTGCTCAATGCCAGTAAGGAGACAGACGGCGACAACGATCAATCCTCTACATCCAATACTCAACACTCAACTGACAAGACTTTTACTGACCAGGAACTGCAACTGCAGTGGCTCTCTATGTGTAACCGCATGCCACAGAAGTTTGTGGGCATTGCCACACGCCTGAAGAACCTGAACCCGCGCATTACCGACTTCCCCGCCGTCGAAGTGGTAGTTGAAAACAGTCTCGTCAAAGAACAGATAGACCAGATACACACCAAGATTCTGAACACGCTGAAACTGCACTTACACAACAGCAGCATTACGCTCAACGTCTTGGTGGCAGAACACGAAGGTCCTGTACGTATCATGAACCGTCGCGAGCAGTTTGAACTAATGGAAAAAGAAAATCCCTCAGTCGCTAAACTGAGGGAACGCTTCCAGTTGGAACTGGCATAATCTGCCGTCCTTTGACTTTTGACCTTTCAAATCAGCGGCATGCCCAGAGCCTTACACTCCCGGCGCATGTCATCGGGCCAGATGGAGGCCTGTATCTCCCCTATATGCGCCTTGTGCAGTAATACCATGCACAAGCGGCTCTGGCCTATACCGCCACCTATCGACAGCGGCAGCTCGTCCTTGAGCAGCTTCTGGTGGAAATACAGCTGTTCACGGTCTTCCTTTCCTTCCAGTTTCAGCTGGCGCAGCAAGCTTTCCTTATCCACTCGGATACCCATTGACGAGAGTTCAAACGAGCGTTCCAGCACCGGATACCATATCAGGATGTCGCCGTTCAAGCCCTTCAGGCCGTCCTCCGTCTCCGTAGTCCAGTCATCATAGTCAGGGGCTCGCCCGTCGTGTTTCTCGCCGTTCGAAAGCTTGCCACCTATCCCTATAACGAACACCGCACCATACTTCTTGCATATTTCGTCCTCACGCTCCTTAGGCGTAAGGTCGGGGTACATCTTCAGCAACATCTCACTGTGGATAAACGCTATTTTCTCGGGCAGGAAAGGCCTGAGCTGCGGGTAAGTCTCGCAAGTCAGGTATTCCGTCCGCCTGATGGCCGCATAGATACGCTCCACCACGTTCTTCAGGAAGGCCAGAGTGCGCTGCTCGCGGGTAATGACGGCCTCCCAGTCCCACTGGTCAACGTAGAGCGAGTGCAGGTTGTCCAGTTCCTCGTCGGCCCTAATGGCGTTCATGTCGGTATAAATGCCGTAGCCCGGCTCTATCTTGTATTCTGCCAGCGTCAGCCTCTTCCATTTGGCCAACGAGTGAACCACCTCGGCCTGAGCATCGTCCAAGTCCTTGATGGGAAACGACACCGGCCGCTCCACACCATTCAAATCGTCATTAATGCCCAGTCCCTTCAGCACAAACAAAGGAGCCGTTACCCTTCGCAGTCGCAGCTCGGTAGAAAGGTTCTGCTGGAAAAACTCCTTAATCAGCTTTATACCACGTTCGGTCTGCCTCGTATCCAGCAACCGCTCGTAGCCCTTAGGTCTAATTAGTTGACTCATCTCTTCTTATTTCCTATTTACGATTATCTATATCAATTATACTTTCTATCTTTCACTTTTCGCGTGCAAAGGTACTACTTTTAGTCGAATAAGCAAGCAAAAAGGCAAACAAATTTACACTTTGTCACGAATTATTGATTTTCGCTGACTATTTGCACTCTATGCGCCAACGTTAACAAATCACAATTCTCCACTCCCTATTATCCTTTTTCAATTAATTGTTGTACCTTTGCAGCCACAAAACTACAATCAGGTCCCGTAGCTTAGCTGAATAGAGCGTCAGATTCCGGTTCTGAAGGTCTTGGGTTTGAATCCCAACGGGATCACACACCGAAAATATCGAGAAACTCCCATAAATAAAGGATTTCTCGATATTTCGTATAAGGAAATCAGAGTTCCATTTTTGGTTCTCATTTCCAAATTTGAGCCCCGAAATCGCCGCAAAAAAGCCGCAAAAAGGGGTTATTTGCTTAAATCTTCAATCAGTTTGTCAAAGTCTGAGAGGAATGTCTGGTCTTGAATCCTCCAGAATTTCTCATACTCCCCTAACGCTTTGGCTTCAGCTTCCTCGTGAGTCACGGAACCTGCATCGGGCAGGATGTCAGCATCCGATACTTTCAAATAATGCTCCAACACCTGTTTCCATTCAGCCATCGTTGTCAAGACATGCCGCCTCACCCTTCGCTCTGCAATTTCGAGGAAAGCCGTCGTCAGCAAGTTCAGTTCATCCACTTCCTTCTCTGACAGATAGTTTTTGGCTATCGTCACATCACTTTTAACGACTCTGCCATCAGGCGCGTTCTTCCACGTCATCAGTCCCATGT
>DGTH01000100.1:13755-14442 GCA_002393705.1 Prevotella sp. UBA4341
AGACAATCTCTGCTGCCGTCTGATGCGTCACGGCATAGTGCATCATATTCTGTACTGTCTTATAGAAAGATCGTGTTATCTCACTATTCTTGTCATAGTCGCTGCTGCACTCGGCATAGATATCCGTTATCTTCTGATAGTAGCGACGCTCAGAAGTACGTATCTCACGGATGCGATCCAGCAATTCCTCGAAGTAGTCAGCCCCAAAAGGATTCTTGCCTTTCAGTCGCTCATCATCCATCACAAATCCCTTGATGATATACTCCTTCAAAACCTCTCGCGCCCAAATGCGGAATTGGGTAGCCTCATAACTGTTCACCCGATAACCAACCGCAATAATCGCATCCAGATTATACAGCAGAACGCCCTGTTCATCGCAATTGTCCGACGGATTCAAAATTTTTTTGATTGCTGTGGACAATTGCAACTCTCCCGTATCATTGATTTGTAGCAAATGATAACTGATATCTTGTATTGTCACGTTGAATAACTCAGACATTCGTTTCTGGGACAGCCAAAAGGTTTCCTGACTGAAAAGCACGTTCACATTCACTTTTCCTGTACTCGAACGATATATCAAAACGTTACCCTCAACGCTTGTAGCCAGCTCCTGAGCGTTCATCTTACTGGTGAAATATTCCTTGGCAGCCTTCACAATAGGCTTCTTCTGGTCAGCGTTCAAGGCTA
>DGTH01000125.1 GCA_002393705.1 Prevotella sp. UBA4341
ACGAGACTGTTATGCTGGCGCAGGTCGTTGTGCGAACCATAGCGCGTGGTGTTTTCTGCAAAGACACCCTTCTCAGTATGTTTCTTCGTGATGATATTCACCACACCAGCCATAGCGTCACTGCCATACAGGGCACTTTGGGCGCCCTTTACTATCTCAATCTTCTCGATGTTCTGGGGGTCAATGAGTCCCAAGTCGTTCTCACCACCCACATCACCATGAATGCGCTTTCCGTCTATGAGTATCAGGATATAGCTGTTACCCAAGCCGTTCAGCTGCATCTGCGAGCCCATATCACCTTCGTTGAAGGCAAACGACGCAGTAAGACCTGCGAGAATATCCTCCAGGCTCTTGCCACCATACTGTCGAAGCATCTGTTGTGTAATGACTTCCGTCTGCACGGGTGCATTTTTCAAGAGATGCTGTGTACCAGTACCAGTGACTACAACTTCCTGCAAAGTTGTTTCTTTCGCTATGTCCTGGGCTTGCAATGTGACCATAAAGCACACATTGAACACGCCCGCCATTAGCAGTTTCTTTGACCTAAAGGTACAAAGCGACAAAGTCGATGTCCTCATGTTCTAAAATCCGTAAATTTACTGCTTAGCCCTATTCCCGAGGCTTTCGCTTCATTACTGTTTTTGACGTGGCAGGTCTCCTGGCTTTCTCCGAAAAATCCGCCTTCCCAAGGTTCACTCAGTGGCTTTGATGGACTTTCCATAATGGAGATTACAGTAGCGGGTACTGCTCAGGATTTACACCTGATTCCCTTTTATGCACACGGTGGAACACCAAGTACATCACCAAATCGGGTGCAAAGGTACGAATAAGTGAGTAAAACACCAAATTAATTTAAGTAAATTTTTGGCGATTCAATTTGCGTATAGGCGCACCGTTGTTTGCGTAAAGGCGCACAATCGTTTGCGTATAGGCACCCGATAGTTAGACAGGAACCGGAAAAATCGCCTGACAGATATACTTATAGACAGTGTGAAAGCAGATGATGGCATCCTGATACATCTTGCCACCGAGGAATACCAACATCTGTTCGATTGGCATCGAGTCCGTAAAGGAGTTCGTATTATCCAACCATTGTTTTATGTCCGTAAGGGAAACGACTTGAAGATGCAAGCAGTATGGGCCAAGACTTGTCGTGGAGCTATGACACGATTCATCATAGAGAATCGAATTGACAAGCCCGAGGATCTGAACGCTTTCAGTTATGAGGGCTTTACATACAAGCCGAATCTTGGAGAACCAGATTATCCACATTTTATAAAATGAGAATCTAGTCGCCATATTGAATCTAAAAGTAAAGGCTACCTGTTTGTTTTCCAGATACATACTTTAATAACTCCTTGGATAGTTTAGGAATTGCTATTTTCAGAATTCTCCGAGTTCTGGACGAGATTTGGGTCTGATTTTGGGTAACGGAGAAATAGAAAATCCGCGTTACTTATTGATAATCAATTTGTTACGCGGATTTATCAGCGGAGAGAGAGGGATTCGAACCCCCGGTGCCTCTCAGCACGACGGTTTTCAAGACCGTTGTAATCGACCACTCTACCATCTCTCCAGTGCCCGAATAACTTCGAAAGCGGCTGCAAAGGTAGTAAAAAAAATTAAATATTAAAGATTAAAGATTAAAGATTTTTATGTTTTTAACTATTTTTTGTACCTTTGCACCATGATTTATCCACAAAACTTTGAAAAGAAGATTGGTTTCGACGAGGTGCGCCACCTGTTGAAGGAGCAATGTCTAAGCACATTGGGCAAGGAGAAGGTTGACGCTATCGTGTTTTCAACAGACGCTGAAGAGGTGAACGAGTGGCAGCAGCAGGTACGTGAGTTCCGCCGTCTCGAGACGGAGACCGACGGTCTGCCGCTCAACTATTTCTTTGACGTTCGCCAAGCCATCAGCCGCATCCGTTTAGAGAACACGCACTTGGAGGAGAGCGAGTTGTTCGACCTGCGTCGCTCGCTGGAAACCATAGGTGCCATTGTCACTTTCCTTAACAAGAACAACGGCGACGAGGAACACGAGGACTACCCCTACCCTGCCCTTCACCGGCTGGCTGAGGACGTACTGACCTTCCCCGCCATGATACGCCGCATAGACTCCATACTCGACAAGTTCGGCAAGATAAAAGACTCTGCCTCGATGGTGCTGGCCGGCATTCGCCACGACCTGCAACAGACGGAGGGCAGCATCTCGCGTACCTTATTTACAATACTGCATGCCGCACAGCGCGACGGTCTGGTTGACAAGGACGCCAGCCCCGCCCTGCGCGACGGCCGACTGATGATACCTGTAGCACCAGCCATGAAGCGCAAGATAAAAGGTATCGTCCACGACGAGTCGGCCACGGGCAAGACCGTGTTTATAGAGCCTGCCGAGGTGGTGGAGGCCAACAACAAAGTGCGCGAACTGGAGGCTGCCGAGCGGCGCGAGATTATCCGCATACTGACCGTGTTCAGCGACGAGGTACGCCCGCAGGTGCCCCAACTGCTGGGCAGCTATGACTTTCTGGCCACCATCGACCTCATACGTGCCAAAGCAGAGTGGGCCGAACAGACTCTAAGTTTCGAGCCGGAGGTGGTAGCTTACCCGCACATAGACTGGATTCGCGCCATACACCCCCTGCTGTGGCGGTCGCTGAAGAAGCAGGACAAGCAGGTAGTGCCTCTGGACATCATGCTTTCGCAAACGAGTAACGAGAAAGTAGGAATAAGAAGTGGCACCAGTCGGGGACGGCTTCTCATCATTTCGGGTCCTAACGCTGGCGGCAAGTCGGTGTGTCTGAAGACGGTAGGCCTGCTGCAGTACATGGTGCAGTGTGGTCTGCCTATTCCCATTGGCGAGCGTTCCACGGTAGGCATGTTCCGCGACATCATGATTGACATTGGCGACGAACAATCTATAGAGGACGATCTCTCCACCTACTCCAGCCACCTGCTGAACATGAAGATGATGATGCGCCAGGCTAACAAACACACGCTGCTGCTCATCGACGAGTTTGGCGGAGGCACAGAACCCGCCATTGGCGGTGCCATAGCCGAGGCAGTGCTCAAACAGTTCTGGCAGAAGCAGGCCTTTGGCGTCATTACCACCCACTACCAGAACCTGAAGCACTTTGCTGAAGACCATGAGGGTGTGGTAAACGGAGCCATGCTCTACGACCGTCACGAGATGCAGGCACTCTTTCAGCTCAGCATAGGCCAGCCCGGCTCTTCGTTCGCCATCGAGATAGCCCGAAAGACGGGCATCCCCGAAGAAGTAATCCGTGACGCTTCCGACATTGTGGGCTCAGAGTATATTCAGAGCGACAAGTACCTTCAGGACATCGTGCGCGACAAACGCTACTGGGAGGGAAAGCGACAGACCATTCACCAGCACGAGAAGTCGCTCGAGCAGCGCATCAGCCGCTACGAGACGAACATCGAGGAGATAGAGCGCGAGCGTAAGGCCATTCTGGCACGTGCCAAGGAGGAGGCCGAACAGCTCATCAGCGAGGCCAACAAGAAGATAGAGAACACCATCCGCGAGATTCGTGAGGCCCAGGCCGAGAAGGAAGCCACGCGCCGTCTGCGCGAGGAGCTGAAGACGTTTGGCGACGAGGTTGCCGACATTGACACGCGCGCCAACGACGAGCTCATTGAGAAGAAGATACGGCAGATTCAGGAGCGCAAGGAGCGCCGCGAAAAGCGGAAGGAAGCAAAGAGGGCCCAGCCGCTCCCCAGGGGAGTGGAGTCTGCAGCTGCCTCTAAGACACCCGCCCCCAGTGAGGTGTTGGCTGTTGGCGACACGGTGCGTATCAAGGGGCTTACGTCAGTGGGCCGCGTGGAGGCATGCGACGGCAAGATGGCCACGGTCATCTTCGGCGACATGCGTACTAAGATGCGTGCCGACCGGCTGGAGCATGCCGAGATGCCGAAGACCGAAGAGAAGCACGCCGGCCTGGGCCAGATGCAGTTCAGCCGCCAGACGCGCCAGGCCATTGACGAGCGTCAGCGCAACTTCCGCCAGGACCTTGACGTCCGTGGCATGCGGGGCGACGAGGCCATCAATGCCGTCACCTACTTCATTGACGATGCCATCCTGGTGGGCATGCCCCGTGTGCGCATTCTTCACGGCACGGGCACGGGGATTCTGCGACAACTCATTCGCCAGTACCTGAAGACCGTACCCAACGTCAGCCACGTGCGCGACGAGCACGTGCAGTTTGGCGGCGCAGGCATTACTGTGGTGGATTTAGATTAAACATGAAACAACATATAACTATGAGAACGAAGACTATTTTACTACTGCTGCTCGTGGCACTGGGTGCTACGGCCAAAGACTACACCATCACGTCGCCTGACGGACAGTTACAAATCATCGTTCATGCCAACAGCGAGCGGCTGACCTGGGAGCTACGCCACGCCCAGACCGTGGTGCTCACGCCCTCGGAGATAGGCCTCAACGGACCCCTGGCCAAGATGCGTCAGGGCAAAGGCAACACCTTTACAAACGGAAAATACAGCGTGGAGTTTCGTGCCGACAACGACGCGGCGGCCTACCGCATCAGCATTGTGGGCAAGAAAGCCGTCACCGTCAGCGAGGAGACGGCCGAGTTTAACTTTGCCGCCGACTACCCCGCCTTCATTCCCTACGTCAACGACAACCGTGGCGGTGAGCGCTGGTGCTACTCGTTCGAGAGCTACTACGACGAGCAGCCGCTCTCCCAGATGTTCCGCGACTCACTGGCCATCAACCCCTTGGCCGTACGTCTGCCCGAGGGCAAGCTGGCCGTAGTGGCCGACATGGGTGCCACCGACTATCCCGGCATGATGCTGCTCAAGAGTGGCGACCACGGCCTCAGGGCCGCCTTTGCCCCCTACCCGTTGCAGCAGGAGATAGGCGGCTACAACCGCCTGAACCTCGTGCCCACCCAGCGTGCACCGTTCATCGCCAAGGACGTTCTGGGAACCCTGCCCTGGCGCATCGTCATGGTGACCACGAGCGACGCCCAGCTGCTCCAGGCCCGTCTGCCGGAGCGTTTCGGCCCGCAGTGCCAGTTGCAGGACACGTCATGGATTCGTCCCGGCAAGGTAGCCTGGGACTGGTGGAACGCCACCATGCTGACCGGCGTGCCTTTCCGTGCCGGCATGAACACCGACACGTATAAGTATTACATCGACTTCGCAGCCCACAATGGCCTGGAGTACATCATCATTGACGAAGGCTGGAGCACCGACGAGAGCCTGCGCTCCGAGCTGAACCCCGACATTGACCTGCTCAGCCTGCTCCCCTATGCCAAGCAGAAGGGCGTGGGCATCATCCTCTGGACGTCGTGGCGCAACTGCATCAACAATACCGAGGACGACTTCAAGTACTATGCCGACCTGGGTGTGAAAGGCTTTAAGGTCGATTTCTTCGACCGCGACGACCAAGTGGTCATGCAGTCCGCATGGAAGATAGCCGACTGTGCCGCCCGCAACCACCTGCTGCTCGACCTGCACGGCTACCGCCCCACGGGCATCCAGGTAGCCTACCCCAACATCGTCAACTTCGAGGGTGTCAAGGGCTTGGAGAACTCCAAGTGGGAGCCCCGCGTAGGCGACGGCCCCCTGCACAACCAGCCCCGTTACGACGTCACCGCACCTTACTTGCGCATGCTCGTAGGTCCCATGGACTACACGCCGGGCGCCATGACCAACGCCACGCGCGCCCAGTTCTTCGGCAACAACGACCACCCCATGAGCCAGGGCACGCGTGCCCACCAGGTTGCCATGTATGTAGCTTTCGATGCCCCGCTGCAGATGCTGGCCGACAGCCCCACGAAGTACGAGCGCGAGCAGCCAACCACCGACTTCATCCGTCAGATACCCACCGTGTTCGACGAGGTGCGTGCCCTCGACGGCCAGCTCGGCGAGTACCTCGTCGTGGCTAAGCGCAAGGGCACGACGTGGTACGTGGCGGCCATGACCGACTGGCAGCCGCGCGACCTTACCGTCCCGCTGAACATGCTCGGCGAGGGTACATACAACATGGAGATTTTTGCCGACGGCATCAATGCCGACCGCGATGCCACAGACTATACCAAGACCCAGCGTACCGTGAGCCGCCAAGACGGACTCCACATCCAGCTGGCTCCAGGTGGAGGCTGGGCAGCCATCGTCACACCTGTTGCCGCGAACTAAGCATCTGATGAGACCTACAGTTTCTGCCGTAGAGTCCGACAGTTTCTGCCGTAGAGTCCGACAGTTTGAGTAGGGGAAACTAACATTTGACTTAAGTCGAATGATTGTTTGACTTAAGTCGAATGATTATCCGACTAAAGTCAAATATTCGTTCTACTTAAGTCAAACATTACTTACCCTAACAGAAAAGGTTAGACACTCCGGCAGAAACTCCCTGTTTCCCCCTACCTTTCTCCCTCGTTCCCGAGAAGTAGGGGGAAAACGATTAGTAAATCGTGAACAGAATCTTGTCCATTTGTGTTTCCTGTATGCACACCATGTGGTCGGTGACATAGCGATAGAGGCCTGCACAGGTGCCCTTCGCCAGCTCATTCGCCAGTATCTCGGCACCGTGCCCAACGTCACCCACTTCCGCGACGAACACGTCCAGTTCGGTGGAGCGGGCATCACGGTAGTGGATTTGGAATAGCTATTTCAAAGTCGCTATTTACTAAACATCATTCAATTTTTCCATAAATGATGCGCCAGCGTGCCTTGCCATTGACCATTCCTTCGAAGAGTACTTTGGAGTTTGGCTTGATGGTAGCCGTCTTGCCCTCGGTACCCCAGCGGATGACTGCGAAGGAATACTCGTCGGTCACGATGCCGTCGCCGGCATAGATGGGACGGTTGACCATCGCCTTCTTAAACTTCTTCGTGGCCAGTTTGCTGCATCCGACGACCACATTGCCGTTGCCTCCTATCTTTTCGAAGGTAATGGCACCGGCAGGTTTCTTGCAGGTGGGGCATACCCCGTCTTCGGCCACGTCGTTCCAGTTGAATTTCCTGGGTGGCTGAGTGGTCGAGGTACTGGTTGTTGTCTGGCTTTCTACCACATTGATGATGACACTACAATAGGGCATGAGGTTGTGGTTCATGTTGATGTCAACCCGTTTGGCGTTTCTTGGTATGCTGTAGCTCAGCGAGGCGGATGTCTTCTGCTTGAGTTCTTCCTTGTGCAGAGACCTACCCGACTCGTCCGTCGCGCTACACGACATGTTGAGCTTTCCACCGTCTCCAGATACCGTCTTGGCAGAAACCCGGATGGTGGCTCCTGGCTGGGCCGACATGAAAATCCTGTCGATGCTTGATACACCTGATACAAGACTGGCGCCGGTAATGGTGTAGGACACCTTGACGCCCTGGTTGTTCTGAAAGCTGTTGCTGAAGGTCTCGCCGCTGGTGGGTGACGTAGCCGTCGCCCCGTTGCCTACTTTCCACTCCATTTCAGCCTTGAACTTGGTGCGGACGGCGTTATAGGTCAGGTAAGCATAGATCTTCTTGGCATTCGCTGGTACTTTGAGCGACACGCTGGCCGAGCCTACTGCCTCTTTCTTGTTGACAGGCTGTTTCTTGCCGTCGGTAGTCTCAATGAAGTATTCCACGCACACCTTCTTGCTATTATTGGGACCCGCCACTCGTTGACATCCGAGCGTCAGCGTCGCGCCAGTCTTGACCTCACCCTTGATGAGTACGGTCATGTCGTCGCGCAGCGTACCGGAAATCGTGGCTTTCGACTTACTGGTCACTACGCCTCCGGAGAATGTGTATTTCATCTTCGAGCCGAAGCGTTCCATGGTTCCTGTCTCGGCAAATGTCGTCGCTGATGCTGCGAAGAGCAGCATCAGGACGAGTAGGTAATGAAATCGTCTTAGCATAGTAATTCGTTCAATCCGTGTCATTCGTTGTCAAAAAACTACTCCGTCAGTTCCTTGAACATCTTTTTCGAAATCTTAATCCAGAAGCATCCGGCAGTGGCAGTCGAGAGTTGGCTCAGATCGCCGTGCAAGCCCACTTTTTTGTGGGCTAACTGAATCTCAGCCCTCGTAGGCAGCGAGAAGTACGGGCG
>DGTH01000158.1:0-6623 GCA_002393705.1 Prevotella sp. UBA4341
CCAGAAGCCCCAGGAGCCCCAGAAGCCCCAGGAGTCCCAGAAGTCCCAGGAGCCCCAGAAGCCCCAGGAGCCCCAGGAGCCCCAGGAGCCCCAGGAGCCCCAGATGCCCCAGAAGCCCCAGCCCCCCACCTACGTCGAGCAGAACGCGGAGCTGTGCGAGCTGGCTCGCCACAACTTCAGGGTGTTGGGGCTGGAGTGCCGCGTGGTCTGCGGCTCTGCCGCCGACGTGCTGCCTACACTGCCGCACGTGGCCTGCATCTATCTGGACCCTGCGCGCCGCGACGAGCACGGCGGACGAACCTATGCGCTGAAGGACTGCACCCCCAACGTGCTGCAACTCTTGCCCCTACTCTCAGAGAAGGCTGACCACATCATCCTGAAACTTTCGCCCATGCTCGACTGGCACCAAGCGGTGGAGGAGCTGAACGCAGCCGCACAGCGGGAGGCGGAGGAGGACTCGGCTGGAAAACCGCCGAGCGCTGTAGCGCACGCCGTCCATATAGTCAGCGTGAGGAATGAGTGCAAGGAGCTGATAGTCGAGGTGCGAGGTGCGAGGTGCGAGGTGCGCGATTACATCCGCGTGCACTGTGTGAACATCCTGCCAGAAGGAGCTACGCAGCATTTCTCGTACCTCGCACCTCGCACCTCGCACCTCGAAACAAAGCCGCCGCACCTCGAAACAAAAGAACAAAAAGCCTCCCCCAGTCGGGGGAGGTTGGAGGGGGCTGTAGGCTCTCCCTTCCTCTACGAACCCAACGCCAGCATCATGAAGGCGGGATGCTTCGATGAAATGGCCAATTTTTATCACGTCAGGGAGATTTCGAGGAACTCACACCTTTTCGTGTCTGACCAGGAAGTAAAGGACTTTCCTGGCCGCAGTTTCCACGTAGAGCAGGTCTGCTCCATGAACAAGCGCGAGCTGAAGGAAGCCCTCAAGGGCATGGAGCAGGCCAACATCACGACAAGAAACTTCCCCATGAGCGTGGCGGAGCTCAGGAAACGGCTGCGGCTGAAGGACGGCGGCGACCGTTACATCTTTGCTACAACGGCGACCGACGGCAGTCACCAACTGTATATTTGTCGCAAAATAGTTTAAAAAAAGGTTGCAGATTTTGTCGTTCAGCCCTTTTTTACTACATTTGCAACGTTTTTAAGTTTTAGACACATGTCAACAGTAGAGATTAGGAAAGTGACTGATAAGAAGGAGCTGGAGGCTTTCATCCAGTTCCACTACGACTTGTATAGGGGCAACAAGTATGACGCCCCGAACCTGCATAGCGATGAATTACACACGTTGAGCAAGAACAAGAATGCCGCCTTCGAGTTTTGCGAGGCGGAGTACTTCCTGGCCTATAAGGACGGCAAGGTAGTGGGCCGCGTGGCCGCCATCATCAACCGGCGCGCCAACGAACGCTGGGACCGCAAGAGCGTTCGCTTCGGGTGGATAGACTTCATCGACGATCTGGAAGTGTCGGAAGCCCTCTTGAAGGCTGTCGCCGACTGGGGCCGCGAGAAAGGCATGACAGAGATAGTGGGGCCGCTGGGCTTCACCGACATGGACCCTGAAGGCATGCTCATAGAAGGCTTCGAGGAGCTGGGCACCATGGCCACCATCTACAACTACCCGTACTACCCGCAGCACATGGAGCAGATGGGCGGTTGGAAGAAAGACAACGACTACGTGGAGTACAAGCTCATCGTGCCCAAGGACGGCATGCCCGAGAAGTACCAGAAGGTGGCCCAGTTAGTGCAGAAGCGCTACAACCTGCACCCCATACACCCCAAGCGCAGCCAGGTGCTCGGCAAGGAGCACTACGGCCGCAAGGTGCTCGATGTGGTCAACAAGTCGTTCGGCAACCTGTACGGTTACTCGCAGATGACGGAGCGCCAGATTGACGAATACCTGCGCATGTGGTTTCCCCTGCTGGACATGGAGATGCTCTGCCTGATAGAAGACTGGAACACGCCCGACCACGAGGTTATCGGCGTGGGCATATCGATTACCAACATGACGCGTGCGCTGCAGAAGTGCCGCAACGGCCGCCTATGGCCCTTCGGCTGGTGGCACCTGCTGCGCGCCCTGAAGTTCCACAAGGCCGAGTGTCTGGACCTGATGCTGGTGGGCTTCCTGCCAGAGTACCAGCAGAAGGGTGCCAACGCCCTACTGTTCTACGACCTCATTCCCCGTTACCAGAAGTTCGGCTTCAAGTGGGGCGAGACGAACGTGGAGATGGAGACCAACGAGAAGGTGCAAAGCCAGTGGCAGTATCTGGAGCACATCCAGCATAAGCGGCGTAGGTGTTATCGTAAAGGGCTTTAGCCCCGTGTATCAGCCCCCTAAGTGAGGTGGGAGTCTGAACAAAATAAAGCTAATCAAACAGATATATAAAACAATGGACGAAATGACAACAAAGAATATTGGCGGTTCAGACCCCCAACCCCCTAACTTAGGGGGCTTAACAGGGGGCATAGACACCCCAGACTACACAGACGACAACATCCGACACTTGTCGGACATGGAGCATGTCAGGACCCGTCCGGGCATGTATATCGGCAGGCTGGGCGACGGC
Source organism: Prevotella sp. UBA4341 (assembly GCA_002393705.1). GTDB lineage: Bacteria > Bacteroidota > Bacteroidia > Bacteroidales > Bacteroidaceae > Prevotella. The sequence continues at coordinate 2,571 of DGTH01000158.1, forward strand.
TCGCTGCCCGAGGACGGCATCTACGTGCTGCTGAAGGAAGTCATAGACAACTCCATTGACGAGTTTAAGATGCATGCCGGCGACCGACTGGAAATAACGGTTGACGAACAGCTGCGCGTCACCGTGCGCGACTACGGACGCGGCATACCGCAGGGCAAGCTCATAGAAGCCGTCAGCGTGCTGAACACCGGCGGCAAGTACGACTCGAAAGCCTTTAAGAAGAGCGTCGGCCTGAACGGTGTGGGCGTGAAGGCTGTCAACGCGCTGAGCTCGCACTTCGAGGTGCGCAGCTTCCGCGACGGCAAGGTCAGGAAGGCCACCTTCGAACGGGGCATCATGACCAGCGACATCACCCTCGACACCCAGGAGGAGAACGGCACGTACATCTACTTCGAGCCCGACAACACGCTGTTCAAGGACTACCAGTTCCACGATGACATCGTAGAGGTGATGCTGCGTAACTACACCTACCTGAACACGGGGCTCACCATTATGTATAACGGCCGGCGCATCCTGAGCCGCCACGGTCTGGAAGACCTGCTGAGCGACCGCATGACCAACGACGCGCTGTACCCCATCATCCACCTAAAGGGCGAGGACATCGAGATAGCCTTCACCCACGCCAACCAGTACGGCGAGGAATACTACTCGTTCGTCAACGGCCAGCACACCACGCAGGGCGGCACCCACCAGAGCGCTTTTAAGGAACACATAGCCAAGACCATCAAGGAGTTCTTCGGCAAGTACGAGTATGGCGACATCCGCACGGGCATCGTGGCAGCCATCGCCATCAACGTGGAGGAGCCGGTGTTCGAGAGTCAGACGAAGATCAAGCTCGGCTCAACGCTCATGTCGCCGGGCGGCGACACCATCAACAAGTACGTAGGCGACTTCATCAAGCAGCAGGTTGACAACTACCTGCACATACACCAGGACGTAGCCGAGGTCATAGAAAGCAAGATTAAGGAGAGCGAGCGCGAGCGCAAGGCCATGGCCGGCGTGACAAAACTGGCCCGCGAGCGAGCCAAGAAGGCCAATCTGCACAACCGCAAGCTGCGCGACTGCCGCATACACTTCAGCGACTCGAAGAACGAGCGCAAGGAGGAGTCGAGCATCTTCATCACCGAGGGCGACTCGGCCAGCGGAAGCATCACGAAGAGTCGCGACGTGAACACGCAGGCGGTGTTCTCGCTGAGGGGAAAACCCCTGAACACCTTCGGACTGACGAAGAAGGTGGTTTATGAGAACGAGGAGTTCAACCTGCTGCAGGCGGCCCTCGACATAGAGGAGGGTCTGGACACGCTGCGCTACAACAAGGTCATCGTGGCCACCGATGCCGATGTGGATGGCATGCACATCCGGCTCCTGATCATCACCTTCTTCCTGCAGTTCTTCCCCGACCTCATCAAGAAAGGCCACGTCTATGTGCTGCAGACCCCGCTGTTCCGCGTGCGCAACAAACGGACGAAGATAAAGAACAAATCCGTCTTAACCAACCCCCAACACCCAACACCCAACACCCAACACCCAACACCCAACACCCAACACCCAACACCCAACACCAAGCAGACAGACTACGTGGTGCGCTACTGCTACAACGAGGAGGAACGGCTGAAGGCTCTCGAGGACCTTGGGCCTGACCCCGAGATTACGCGCTTTAAGGGCTTGGGAGAGATTTCGCCGGAAGAATTTGCCGGTTTCATCGGTCCCGACATGCGCCTGGAGCAAGTGACGCTGCACAAGACGGACCAGGTACAGAAGCTCTTGGAGTACTACATGGGCAAGAACACCATGGAGCGCCAGAACTTCATCATCGACAACCTGGTCATTGAGGAAGACAGGCCGGAGGCCGAAGGCCTAAATGAGAATTGAGAATTGAGAAATGAGAATTGAGAAATGATTTGGATATGAAGAAGATGTTAAGGACAATAAAGGCAATAGGAACAATAGGGACGATGAGTGACTGTAGATGGTTGATGGTACTGGTTTTATCATTTATCATTTATCATTTATCATTTAGCTCTGCAGGAGCGCAAATCCGACTGAACCTGGGGCAGAACTCGCCCATGCAGAAACTCATCAATGCCGAAATGGCCATTAAGAACCTCTACGTGGATAGTGTCGATGAGAAGAAGCTCGTGGAGGATGGCATACGAGGCATGCTGAAGAGCCTCGACCCCCACTCGTCGTACTCGACGAAGGACGAGGTAAAGGCCATGCAGGAGTCGCTGACCGGCAACTTCGAAGGCATCGGCGTGGAGTTTAACATCATCGACGACACGCTGCTCGTCATACAGCCCGTCATGGGTGGTCCGTCGGAGAAGGTGGGCATACAGGCCGGCGACCGCATTGTGAGCGTCGATGGCAGTCCGATAGCCGGCGTGAAGAAGTCGAAGGAAGACATTGTCCGCCTGTTACGCGGTCCTAAGGGCACGAAGGTCGTCTTAGGCGTTGTGCGCCAGGGCATCGGCGAGGAGCTGAAGTTCAAGGTGACACGCGACAAGATTCCCGTGAAGTCGGTCACCGCCAGATACATGCTTCGGCCGGGAGTAGGCTACATCCGCATCAGCAGCTTCGGCGCCACGACGTACGACGAGTTCATGAGCAGTCTGAAGCAGCTGCAGAAGGACGGCATGAAGAGCCTCGTGCTCGACCTGCAGGAGAACGGTGGCGGCTACCTGAAGGCTGCCGTCGATGTGGCCAACGAGTTCTTGGAGAAGCGTGACCTCATTGTCTATACCGACGGGCGCGAACGGGCAGAGTTCCGGGCTCAGGGCGACGGCCACTTCCGCCAGGGCCAGATTGTGGTGCTGGTGGATAGCTACACTGCCTCAGCCGCCGAGATTGTGACGGGAGCCGTGCAAGACCAGGACCGTGGCGTCGTCGTGGGTCGCCGCACGTTTGGCAAGGGTCTGGTGCAACGCCAGATTAACCTGCCCGACTCGTCGATGATCCGCCTGACCATAGCCCACTACTACACACCGGCCGGCCGCTGCATACAGAAGCCCTACGAGAAGGGAAAGGGTGACGACTACGGCAAGGACATACAGAACCGGCTGCAGAGCGGTGAGCTGATGAGTGCCGACAGCATTCACTTTGCCGACTCGCTGCGCTACTACACGCTGCGCAAGCACCGACTGGTGTATGGCGGTGGCGGCATCATGCCCGACCACTACGTGCCGTTAGACACCACGTTCTACACGCGCTACCACCGGTCGCTGCAGGCCAAGAGCCTCATCATCAACGCCAACCTGCGCTACGTCGATGACCACCGGCGCGAGCTGACGGAGCAATACGGCGATGACTTTGCCGTGTTCCAGAAGACCTACGAGGTGCCGCAGTCGGTCATTGACGGCATTGTGGGCGAAGGCAAGAAACTCGACATACAGCCAAAGGAGGGCGAACTGGAACAGACGCTGCCCTACCTGAAACTGCAGCTGAAGGCCCTGGTGGCCCGCGACCTGTGGGGCATGGACGAGTACTTCGCCATTATAAACGAAAGCAACCCGATAGTACAGGAGGCTATCAGGTTGCTTGAGTAACAATTTATTATTAAGAACAGGGATTAGTCCTGAATGAGGCACTCGCCCGTCATGTCGGCAGGCTGAGGCAGCCCCATGATGTGCAGGATGCTGGGAGCCACGTCGGCCAGACGACCGTCCTTGACCGTGGCCGAGTTGTTGTTGGTCACGTAGATGAAGGGCACGGGGTTCAGCGAGTGAGCCGTGTTAGGCGTGCCGTCAGGGTTGATGGCATTGTCGGCATTGCCGTGGTCGGCAATGATGATGGCTTCGTAGTCGTTGGCCTTGGCAGCCTCGATGACGTCGTGGACGCACTGGTCAACAGCCCATACGGCCTTGGCAATGGCGTTATAGACACCGGTGTGACCCACCATGTCGCCATTGGCGAAGTTCACCACGATGAAGTCGTACTCCTGAGTGTTGATGGCACCTACCAGCTTGTCCTTCACCTCGTAAGCCGACATTTCGGGCTTCAGGTCGTAAGTGGCAACCTTCGGGCTGGGCACGAGGATGCGGTCCTCACCCTCGAAGG
>DGTH01000158.1:6710-7140 GCA_002393705.1 Prevotella sp. UBA4341
TCACGTGGGCATACTTCTCCGTCTCGGCGGTGTGCAGCTGCTTCTTACCCTGACGCGAGAGATACTCGCCGAGCGTGTCCTCCACGTTCTCCTTGGGGAAAAGGATGTGCACGCCCTGGAACGAGGCATCATAGGGCGTCATGCAGTAGTACTGCAGACCGGGAATGGTCTTCATCTGCTGTTCCTCCATGTCCTGCTGGGTGAGCACGATGGTAAGCTCCTTGGCACGGTCGTTGCGGAAGTTGATGAAGATAATGACGTCGCCCTCCTCGATGCAGCCGTTGACGGCAGTATTGTGAATGGGCTTGATGAACTCGTCGGTCACGCCCTCGTCGTAGCTCTCCTGCATGGCCAGGACCATGTCGGCGCTCTGCTTACCCTCGCCCTTGACGAGCAGGTCGTAGGCTTCCTTCACGCGCTCCCAGCGCTT
>DGTH01000158.1:7210-7344 GCA_002393705.1 Prevotella sp. UBA4341
CGCTTGTCGCGGTCCATGGCGTAGAAGCGGCCCACGATGCTGGCAATGGCGGCATCGTTCTGCTGGCAGACCTGCTCTACCTGCTCAATAAAACCTTTACCACTCTTCGGGTCGGTGTCGCGTCCGTCCATGAA
>DGTH01000192.1:0-8633 GCA_002393705.1 Prevotella sp. UBA4341
GTGCCTATTTTGACACACCCTCTCAGTTACTTTAGTTATATAGAAGAACCCTTGCGCAGAGCCGCAGAGGAAAGTAACACTTCAGCGTTTCCGCACAATTGTCATCAGCACAAGGCCGAAGAGCGTGCCGAGCGTGACGCCGAGGGTGTTGGCGGCAAAATCGAGCCAGTCGCCGTTGCGCGTAGTGGTGGCGTAGGCCTGCAGCAGTTCTAACAGCCCGCCCATCAGCACGAGAGCAAGCCAGACGGTGAGAAGCCTACCCCCGACCCCTCCCCAAGGGAGGGGGGCTTTCGGAGCACCAGCCTCCCCTCCCTTGGGAAGGGGGCGGAGGAGGGCTTCTATCCATAGAACCGAGCACGTGCCGCCGTACATGACGAGGTGCGTCCACTTGTCGATGAACGCTACGTTGTCCAACGGCGTCTCAGGAAAAAACGGGAGGAGCGACAGTACCCATACCAGGATGATACACATGGTGGTAAACGGGTATCTTCTTACATATTGAAAGACTTTCTGCATGTTTTTTTTCCATTTTAGGGTGCAAAAGTAGTAAAATTATTGAATTTTGAATATTGTTTTCTGAATTATTTTGTACTTTTGCATCCAAAATGGACAATTCAGAACTTAAAAAGCAAAACCGGGCCAACTTCGGCACAAAGCTGGGCATTATATTGGCAACGGCAGGTTCGGCCGTCGGGTTGGGTAACGTGTGGCGTTTCCCCTACATGACGGGTCAGAATGGTGGAGCCGCTTTCATCATCATTTATATTATATGTGTCATCGTCTTGGGCATTCCCTGCATGCTCAACGAGTTTATCATCGGGCGTAAAGCTCAGGCAAATGCAGCGCGCGCTTACTCCTCGCTGGCTAATGGCACGCCATGGCGGCTGATAGGCTACTTCGGCATCTTCACCGGCTTCCTTATTATGGGCTATTATTGTGTGGTTTCCGGCTGGTGCCTGCAGTACATCTTTGCTTCTGTGTCAGGCGGTTTGGCGGGCAATGCTGACAACATCAAGCAGTATTTTGACAGCTTCTCTACTGATCCGTGGAGGCCGCTGCTCTGGGTGGTGGTGTTCATGCTGATGACGCATTTCATCATTTCCCGTGGTGTAGAGAAAGGCATTGAGAAGGGTTCCAAGGCCATGATGCCCATGCTCTTCTTGCTGCTGCTGGTGATTGCGGTGGCTGCCTGTCTGCTGCCAGGTGCCGAAAAGGGCATTGCATTCCTCTTTCAGCCAGACTTCTCCAAGGTTGATGACAATGTCCTGCTGAGTGCGTTAGGACAGGCTTTCTACTCGCTCAGCCTTGGCATGGGCTGTCTGTGTACCTACGCCAGCTACTTCAAGCGCGATACGAACCTGACCAAGTCGGCCGTCCAGATAGCCAGCATCGACACGCTGATTGCCGTTCTGGCAGGGCTGATGATTTTCCCCGCCTTCTTTGCCATTCACCCCAATGCACCAGAACTGATGAGCGACTCCGAGATGGCCAGCGAGTATTGCGGTCCGGGCCTGGTGTTCATCACGCTGCCCAATGTGTTCCAGCAGGCCTTCGGTGCCGTGCCTTTCCTGAGTCAGGTGGTGGCGCTGCTGTTCTATGCGTTGTTGTCGCTGGCAGCCTTGACGTCGCTCATGTCGCTCCACGAGGTGTGTACCGCTTTCTTCTCTGAGGAGTTCCGTCTTTCACGCCGTTGGGGAGCCGCCTGCGTCTCCGTGCTCGTCACCATTATCGGCATCTTCTGCTCCTTATCGTTCGGCGGTACGCGCAGTTGGCTGGTGCTGGGCGACAAGTCGCTCTTCGACTGGTTCGACTTCGTGACGGGCCAGCTCTTCCTGCCCGTTGGCGGCCTGCTTACCTGCTTGTTCCTGGGTTGGTACGTGCCGAAACAGGTGGCTTACGACGAACTGACCAATGGCGGAACGCTGAGTGGACGCTTCTTCGGCCTCTTCGTCTTCTGCGTACGCTACCTGTGTCCGCTGGGCATTGTTCTTATATTCCTCCATCAGTTTGATGTTATATAGTCAATGCTGCGCGATTTCTTCTATATTCGCCGTTCCGACCGACACGCTATTCTCTTCCTGCTTACCGTCATTACCATTTCCCTCCTTGTCATTATGCTGACAGAGGGCAGGAGTGACGAGCTGGCACCCAACACCCAAAAGCCAACACCCATCACCCAACACCCAACACCAAAAAACCAACACCCCGCTCGGTATTATCGGCAGGAGACCTCGGTAGTGGCTGAGCGCTTCCCGTTTGACCCCAATACCGCCGACTCTGTCCAGCTTCTGAGGCTTGGCTTGCGCCCCTGGCAGGTGCGCAACATCTATCGCTACAGGGCCAAGGGCGGTGTCTATCGGAAGAAGGAAGACTTTGCACGCCTCTACGGTCTCAGCGTTAGGGAGTACCGCGAGCTGGAACCTTACATTCGCATTTCACCCGACCTGGCCACACCTGCTGCCACCTTGGTAGGTGAGGCAGAGCACTACGAGCGTGACACGCTGAAGTACCCCGTCAAGGTGGAAGTGGCGCAGAGTGTCAACCTGAACACCACCGACACCCTGCTCCTACGCAAAGTGCCCGGCATTGGTGAGGCTTTTGCCCGGCGCATTCTGGGGTATGGCCAGCGCCTGGGCGGCTACGTCAGCCCCCAGCAGCTGCTGGAGATAGAAGACTTCCCACAGGAGGCCATCCCTTACTTTGTGGTCACGGAGCCGCATACGAAGAAAATCAACCTGAACAAGCTGACGTTGAACCAGCTGCAACGCCACCCTTACATTTCGTTCTATCAGGCCAAGGCCATTACTGAATACCGCCGCCTGCGCGGACCTCTGCATAGTCTTGACGACCTGAAGCTCCTCAAGGACTTTCCGCCTGAAGCCATCAGGCGCCTGAAACCCTACGTGGAATTTTGAGACGATTAAAATAAAGGCGACAACCGAATTGCTCCGATTGTCGCCTTCAGTCGGGATGAGGCGACTCGAACGCCCGACCCCTACGTCCCGAACGTAGTGCGCTACCAACTGCGCTACATCCCGATGCTTTCTTGAAAAGCGGGTGCAAAGGTACTGATTTTTAGTGAAAAGTGAAGAGTGAAAAGTGAAGAATTTGATGTTGTCATCGGTTATTTAACTTTAATTAACCGTGTAGAGCGAAAGATTCTTCACTCTTCACTCTTTACAGCAGGTCCGGCAGCTCGAATAATCGGTTGCTGTTGCTTCCCTTTATGAGGATGTAGTATCCCTCCGGGTGCTCTTTTGCGATGGCAGTCTTTACGTCTTCTGTTGTTTCGAAGAATTGAGAGTTGAGAGTTGAGAATTGAGAATTCACCATTCTCCATTCTTCGCCTACGAGCCATACGCGGTCGAAGGCGGCAGCTTCCAGCTGTTTGAGTATGCGGCTGTGCTCCTCGTGGCTCAGTTCACCCAGTTCGCCCATCTGTCCGAGAATGGCCATCTTGGGCAGTGTGGTGTCGATGAGTCTGAAGTTCTCTATGGCAGCCTTCATGCTGGTAGGGTTGGCGTTGTAGGCATCCACCACGAGGTGGTTGTGCTGGGTGATGGTGAGCTGCGAGCGGTTGTTGGTGGGTACATACTGGGAGAGTGCGCGGTTGATGTCTTCAAACGGAATGTTGTTGACGTAGCCCACGATGATGGCAGCCAGCATGTTGTCGAGGTTGTAGGCTCCAATGAGGTGGGTCTTTACCTCCATCCACTCGCCCGTATAGCCGGCCTCGTGGTCTTGTTCGCGCCAGCGGAAGCGGAGGTATGGGTCACAGGCAATGAATTCTCCCCGTATCAGAATGTCCTCAGCGTCGCTCTGTCCGTAGTAGTAGATGTCGGGGGCTTGGGTGTTGGCTTTTGGGTGTTGGGTGTTGGCTTTTGGGTGTTGGGTGTTGGGTGTTGGCCTTTGGGTAATCATACGCACGAGGTGCTCATTGTCGCGGTTGACGAAGACGGGCAGGTCGTGGCTTGCTAGGTAGTCGTACAGCTCGCCCTTTGTGCGGCAGACGCCCTCGAAGCTTCCGAACCCCTGCAGGTGTGCGCGTCCCACGTTGGTAATGAGTCCGCAGGTCGGCTCGGCGGTCTCTACGAGGGTCTTGATGTCGCCGGGGTGGCTGGCCCCCATCTCAATGACGGCGATGTCGTGGTCTTCCGTCAGCCGGAAGAGCGTCTTGGGCACGCCCACGTCGTTGTTGAAGTTTCCTTGGGTGTAGAGCACGTCGTACTGCGTGGCCAAGACGGCTGCTACGAGTTCCTTGGTGGTTGTTTTTCCGTTAGTGCCTGTTATGGCCACCATGGGTAAGTCGAATTGTCGGCGATGCTCGCGTGCCATGTCCTTGAGGGTCTGTAGCGTGTCAGCTACCCGTATTATCCGCTTGTTGAGCGATTCTCCGGTCTTCACTTTTAGCTCTTCACTTACGATGGCGTAGCTGCAGCCCTTCTCGAGGGCTTGCAGGGCATACTGGTTGCCGTCGAACCTCTCGCCCTTGAGTGCCAGGAAGATGCTGCCTTCTGGGCAGTTGCGCGAGTCGGTGGTAATACACGGATGTTGCTGGTACAGCTTGTAAAGTTCCTTTACACCCAATGTCTTTGTTTCCATAATCATTCATTATTTATTGATTCTGGTTGCAAAATTAAAAATTATTTCTGGATAAACAAAGAAAAAAAGACAAATGCTGGCCATTGTTTGTAAAATGTCTGCCGAAAGGCGGTCCGGCTACTTTGTTGATTCAACCTCACTATTCTGCCAAGAATTTGCAAAATGCACTTCGCCCCCCCCTCCAAGGGCCCACTGCTTATCCAACTAAAAAGGAAAGACGGATTGTTGTTAAATGTTGTTAAATCCAAGGTGGAATTCATTGTAGTTCGAAATTATTGGTATATCTTTGTGATATCAAAACGATATCAGCGTTATTGATGTGCGATTTGTAGATAAAAGGTATAAACCATTAAATGAATACGGAAATGGAAACAAAGGAATTTAAGTTTAACGGAAGTGTGTGGAACGGCTTTGTCATGCTGTTCGTGAATCTCTTTGCCTATGTGGCCCTCATGATTGCTATGATTTATGGCATTGTCCTGCTCTCCGAGGAGAATGGTCAGGAACTGCTGGGCGGACTGTTGTTGGGCGGCGGTGCGCTGCTGCTGGTGGTGAACGTCATCTGCTCGTGTGGATTCCTGCAGCAGGAACCTAACGAGGCCAAGGTGCTGACGTGGTTCGGCAAGTACAGCGGCACCTTCTCAGAGACGGGCTTCTACTGGGTCAACCCGTTCTATGGCACCAAGAAGGTCAGCCTACGTGCCCGCAACTTAGACGCCGAACCCATCAAGGTGAACGACAAGACGGGCAACCCCGTGATGATTGGCCTGGTGCTGGTATGGAAACTGAAAGACACGTACAAGGCGCTGTTTGAGGTGGATTCACAGACCATGGCCAACAGTGCACAAGGTCAGATAGGCACCGACGTGCGCAGCATCATGAATGCCCTGGAGCGTTTCGTCCGCGTGCAAAGCGATGCCGCCCTACGCCAGGTGGCCGGACAGTACGCCTACGACGACGAAGACAACAAGGGCGACGAGCTGACACTGCGCAGCGGTGGCGAGGAAATAAACGAACAGCTGGAGCAGAAACTCAACGAGCGGCTGGCACTGGCAGGCATTGAGGTGGTAGAGGCACGCATCAACTACCTGGCTTACGCTCCGGAGATTGCCGCCGTCATGCTGCGCCGCCAGCAGGCTTCGGCCATCATTACGGCCCGCGAGAAGATTGTGGAGGGGGCTGTCTCGATGGTGAAAATGGCGCTCGACAAGCTGTCGAACGAGGACGTCGTGGAACTGGATGATGACAAGAAGGCTGCCATGGTCTCGAACCTGCTCGTCGTGCTCTGTGGCGACGATTCCGCCCAGCCGGTGGTTAATACAGGAACGTTGAACCATTAAAGGATGAAGAGGTGAAAAGATTTGAATGTGACGATAAGTGACGAATGGCAGAAAAGACGACAAAGAGTTTTATCCTGCGCGTTGACGCTGAGACGATGAACGCGATAGAGGCCTGGGCTGCGGACGAGTTCCGCAGCACCAACGGCCAGTTGCAATGGATCATCAACGAGGCATTGCGCAAGGCGAAGCGGCTGCCGAAGAAAAAGAAAGGAACCGGTAATGAACAAGAATAACATCAACTTCCAGGTGCATCGCACCAAGGAGAGCACACTCGTCGAACTGCTGTGCGGATTGCTGATGCTAATTTCCCTTATACTCAGCATCATACTCTTTTTCAATGTGCGCCAGGCTGGTGTCGGCATGCTCGTTCAGATGGGGGCTGTAGGGTTAGGTGTCTTGCTGATGCTTTTCTTCGCCTATAAGCCAGAGACGTTCAACATCCCCGACGACTCACCAGCCCGCTTGTTCCTTGTGACGGTCAGGTTTTTACGTTATGCAGCCGTACTCATGTCGCTCATGTCCCTCGGCATGACGCTGAGTGCCGTTCTAGGCTTCACCCCCACGGTGGTGGCGGCCAGTTCCACACTTCTCTTCGTGCCGCTGCTGTGCTGGTATTTTTATGAGTATATGAAGGTAAAGAGGAACAAGATGCGTGAATAAGAGAAAGCGATAGCTGCTTCTAAACTTAAAGTAAACTGTTTTTTTTTCGGGGTAGTTTGTTCAGATTTTTATCCTGACAGGCTTATAGATCCAAAATTTTTATGTAAATTTGCCGGCGATTATGAACTATACGCTAAATATACGCGGCAGGCTGCTTGAGCTGGCGGAACCTCAGGTGATGGGCATCGTGAACGTGACGCCCGACTCCTTTCATGCCGACTCGCGAGCCGAGACGCCCCGCGCCATTGCTCAGAAGGTGGAGGCCATGGTCGGCGCGGGTGCTACGCTGATTGACGTGGGAGCCTGCTCGACGCGGCCCGGCAGCACGCCGGCTACTGAGCGTGAAGAGCTGGAACGCCTCAGCATGGCGCTGCCCGTGGTACGCAGCGCGGCTCCCCATGTGGCGCTGAGTGTTGACACGTTTCGCCCCAGCGTGGCCCGCATGGCCGTCGAGGAGTGGGGAGCCGACCTGGTTAACGACGTGGGCGAGGTTCAGGCTGACAGGTCTGACATGTTTCGCATGGTGGCGCGGCTGGGCGTGCCCTACGTGCTGACGTCGCATGCGGCCGACATGGCTGGCATGCTGAAGGGACTGGCCCGCGACGTACAGCAACTGCGCGACATGGGGCAAAAGGACATTATCATTGACCCCGGTTTCGGGTTCGGCAAGACGCTCGAGCAGAACTTTGCCGTGATGCGTGACCTTGAGCAACTCTCGCTCTTGGAGTTGCCCGTGCTGGTGGGCGTGTCGCGTAAGCGCATGGTGTGGCAGCTGTTGGGCAGTAGCCCCGCCAGCGCCCTCAACGGCACCACCGCCCTGAACATGATGGCCCTTGAGCGGGGCGCCCTGATTCTGCGCGTTCACGACGTGCAGGAGGCTGCCGAGTGTGTCCGGCTGTGGAAGGCCGTGAGGGAAGAATGCTAACTCATAATAAAATCGTAAATAGAAAATAAGTAAATCGTAAATAAAACAAGGTGTTAGAAATAATTGATTTCGGTTGGAAAGACGTTGTTGACATTGCGCTCGTGGCGCTGCTGTTGTACTACATGTACCGGCTGATGAAGAGGTCGCGTTCGCTCAATGTGTTCTTAGGCATCATGATGTTTGTCGTCATGTGGCTCATCATGTCGCAGATTCTCGAGATGAAGCTTCTGGGCTCTATGATGGACAAGCTCATCAGCGTGGGTGTTATCGGTCTGATTATCATCTTCCAGGAGGACATCCGCAAGTTCCTCTACGACGTGGGCTCCCGCCAGCGCATGCACTTCCTGGCGCGTCTGTTGACGTTCGGCCGTGCCGGTCATGGCCACGACGCTCCGGGCAAGCCCCGGCTCATGGCGGTGGTCATGGCCTGTATGAACATGAGCCGCCGCCGCGAAGGAGCCCTCATCGTCATCGAACAGTCGGTGCCGCTTGACGACATTGTGAAGACGGGCGACGTGATAGACGCAGCGTTGAACCAGCGACTGATAGAGAACATCTTCTTTAAGAATTCTCCGCTGCACGACGGCGCCATGGTTATCAGCCACGAGCGCATCAAGGCTGCAGGCTGTATTCTGCCTGTCAGCCACAACCTGGACATACCGAAAGACCTGGGACTCCGCCACAGGGCGGCCATGGGCATTTCGCAGGAGAGCGACGCACTGGCCATTGTTGTCAGCGAAGAGACGGGAGCCATATCGGTTGCCGTACGTGGTGCTTTCCGGCTGCGTCTGACGGCTGAGGCTTTGGAAAGCATCTTGACGCAGGAGCTGGCCTAAGGTTTGAGATTTGAGGTTTGAGATTTGAGGTTTGAGGTTTGGCCTTAGACCTTTAGCTGTCGGGCTGTTGGAGAAATGATAAAAAACATTAAGGCGGCAGCAAATTCTTCACTCTTCATTCTTCATTCTTCACTAAAATGTTGTACCTTTGCACACATCATAACTAAAACAAATAAAATAATAAGTAACAAAGAGAAAACAGACTATGAGTTTAATCGATCAAATCATTGCGCGTGCCAAAAGCAACAAGCAGCGCATCGTGCTCCCCGA
>DGTH01000192.1:8681-14543 GCA_002393705.1 Prevotella sp. UBA4341
GCATCGTGCTCCCCGAGGCAGAGGAGGAGCGCACCCTGAGAGCAGCCGACCGCGTGTTGGCTGAGGACATTGCCGACCTCATCCTTATTGGTAACCCCGACAAGGTACATGCATTGGCTAAGGAGTGCGGACTGACCAACATCGACAAGGCCACGCTCATAGACCCGCTGAACTGCGAGAAGAGCGAGGAGTATGCACAGCTGCTGACAAAGCTGCGTGAGAAAAAAGGCATGACCATCGAGAAAGCCCGCGAACTGGTGAAGGACCCCCTCTATCTGGGGTGCATGATCATCAAGACAGAAGGTGCCGACGGCCAGATAAGCGGTGCTCTTTCTACAACAGGCGAAACGCTGCGTCCCGCCTTGCAAATCATTAAGTGTGCTCCCGGCATAACGTGCGTTAGCGGTGCGATGCTCATGATTACCAAGAAACCGGAGTACGGCGAGAACGGCGTACTGGTCATTGGCGACGTGGCCGTAACACCCATGCCCGATGCTAACCAGCTCTCGCAGATTGCCGTCTGCACGGCTCAGACCGCACGTTCGGTGGCAGGCTTCACTGACCCGCGCGTAGCCATGCTGAGCTTTTCGACGAAGGGCAGCGCCACCCACGAGGTGGTCGATAAGGTTATCGAGGCCACCCGTCTGGCTAAAGAGCTAGACCCCGAGCTGAAGGTCGATGGCGAACTGCAGGCCGATGCAGCCCTCGTGCCCAGCGTAGGCAAGAAGAAGGCTCCCGGCTCTGACATTGCCGGCAACGCCAATGTGCTGGTATTCCCGAACCTGGAAGTAGGAAACATTGCCTATAAGCTCGTTCAGCGTCTGGGTGATGCCATTGCCATAGGCCCCATCCTGCAGGGTATAGCCCGCCCGGTGAACGACCTGAGCCGTGGCTGCTCAGTTGAGGACATCTACTATCTGGTAGCCATTACGGCCTGTCAGGCGATGGATGCAAAAGGTTGAAGTTTGAAAAGTGAAGAGTGAAGAATTTGCTACCGCCCATGATACGCTATAATAGAGAAGTTGGTCCGTTGCATACAAAGAGCTATTCCTTTGCTGTTAGGATAGTGAAGATGTTCCTTCATTTTGCTGATAATGACTGGAAACTTCAATCTATCTACAAGCAGCTATTGCGCTCAGGCACATCTATCTCTGCTAACGTACATGAAGCGGAATTTGCACAAAGTCCTTCCGACTTCGTTTCAAAACTTCATATCGCACTTAAAGAGGCCTTGTTAGTATCATCAATTAAAACAACTAAAAATAATAACCCTTTAAAAAAGTGAGTGGAGGGTGAAGAGCTGAGAATGACGGTAGTAAATTCTTCACTCTTCACTCTTCACTCTTCACTAAAAAAGCATGAAAATATTAGTTCTTAACTGTGGTTCGTCCTCAATCAAGTACGCACTGTACAACATGGACGACAAGAGTGTAATGACCAGTGGTGGCGCTGAGCGCGTAGGCTTGGACGGCGCCTTTGTAAAGGTTAAGCTGGCCAACGGTGAGAAGAAGCAGATTATGCACGACATTCCCGAACATACGGAGGGCGTGAAGTTCATCTTCTCACTGCTTACTGACCCCGAGATTGGCGTCATTAAGAGTCTCGACGAGATTGACGCCGTAGGCCACCGCATGGTGCATGGAGGCGAGAAGTTCAACCAGTCTGTGCTGCTTACTGACGAGGTGCTCGAAGCCTTCGAGGCCGTCAGCGACCTGGCTCCGCTGCACAACCCTGCCAACCTGAAGGGTGTTAATGCCGTGAAGGAGCTGATGCCCGGTCTGCCCCAGGTGGGTGTGTTCGACACTGCCTTCCACCAGACCATGCCCGCTAAGGCCTACATGTACGCCATTCCCTACGAGCTTTACGAGAAGTACGGCGTGCGCCGTTACGGTTTCCACGGAACGAGCCATCGCTATGTTTCGGCCCGTGCACTGGAGTTCTTGGGCATGAAGACCGAAGGGTCGCGCGTCATCACCTGCCACGTGGGCAATGGTGGCTCAATAGCTGCCGTGGTCGATGGCAAGTGCATTGACACCTCCATGGGGCTGACGCCGCTGGAGGGCCTCGTCATGGGCACTCGCTCGGGCGACATCGACGGTGGTGCCGTGACGTTCCTCGAGAAAAAGCTCGGTTTGGATGCCGACGGCATGTCGAACCTGCTGAACAAGAAGAGCGGCGTGGCCGGCATTACGGGAGGTTCAAGCGACATGCGCGACGTGGAGAATGCTGCTAAGGCGGGCGACAAGCGTGCCCAGCTGGCTCAGGACATGTACTTCTACCGTATTAAGAAGTATATTGGTGCCTATGCTGCTGCCATGGGGGGCGTTGATGTTATCGTCTTCACGGCTGGTGTCGGTGAGAACCAGACGAGCATGCGTTCTGAGGTCTGCAAGGGACTGGAGTTCCTTGGCGTGAAGTTTGACGAGGCGAAGAACGGCGTGCGTGGCGAAGAAGCCGTCATTTCGGCCGATGACTCAAAGGTCAAAGTGGTGGTTATTCCTACCGACGAGGAACTGATGATTGCTACCGACACAATGAATCTGCTGTAAATTCAAGGTACGAGGTACGGCCATTTTTTCGTACCTCGTACCTCGCACCTCGTACCTCGAAAAACTCTCGCACCTCGAAAAAACTACAGCTCGCCCCGCGTGTAGCGCCAGATGTTGTACGCCCAGATGGCGAGTTCGCAGATGAGTACGGGCAAATAGACCTGTGGCCGGTTGCCCAACTGCCTGAAACGCTGGCAGTAGTGGTTCAGGCGGTCGGTATGGTTCATGGCGTCATAGAGAGCCAGCACGACTGCGGCCCCCAGTAGCATGACGGCGGGATAGACGTTAGGATTCATGAAGAAAGCGTCAAGGGGGTGGCCTTTGACGAGCAACAGGAAGGCGCGCGTGCCGCCGCAGCCGGCGCAGGGTATGTCGTAGATGAGGCGCGAGGGGCACGACACAAGATTATAGCCCAGGTGCTGGGTAACAACAGACGCCAGCACCCAGGCTATAGCGATGGTGCATAAGATAATAAGATGTCGGCGGGTTATCACGCGCACGAAGAATTAGAAGTAGCTGACGTTCTGCATGAACTTCTGGT
Source organism: Prevotella sp. UBA4341 (assembly GCA_002393705.1). Lineage (GTDB taxonomy): Bacteria > Bacteroidota > Bacteroidia > Bacteroidales > Bacteroidaceae > Prevotella. The sequence continues at coordinate 11,772 of DGTH01000192.1, forward strand.
AGTTCTTCTCTTTGGTGGCACCCATGATGAGGAACAGGTCGATGAGCGACCATATTCCGCAGCCGCCGCCGGTGATGAGCTTACCCACGCCCAGGCCGATGTCGCCGATGTAGAAGCGGTCAATGCCGCTAATGCCGAGGAAGCAGATGAGCGAAAGTATAAGCGCCACGGTGGGGTCCTTGTACTCCATGGCCAGTGCCTGCTGGGCACGCTGTGGACCTATCTCCTCAATGGTCTGGCGTATGGCGGGTAAGTACTCCTCGGGGAAGTATTTTGCGCAGTTGATGAGCAGTGCGCTTGTCTGATTGTCCATAACGAAAAAAGTTGTTTTTTGTAGTTAAAAATAAAACGACAACATCAAGCAATGCCCTAAAGCAATGCTTGATGTGTTGTCGCTTAGGTCTCTTCTCTCTTGATTACAGAATCTCTGTGAGTTTCGCCATGTTGAACTCGCGGGTACGCTTGCCGGCGGTGAAGATGTCGATGATGGCCCAAATGCCACAGCCGCCGCAGGTGCAGAGCTTAACAATACCCATGGTCGTGTCGCCCAGCATGAAACGGTCAACGCCGTAGCAGCCAACAAGCCATGCAATGAGCATCATGGTGGTGGGGTTCTTGAACTGCAGCATCTGCAGCTCGTCAAACTTGCTGTCGTCGGCAGCTTCCAGTCTTTCACGAATTTCCGTCATTGCCTCTGCAGGCAGGTTAGCAGCTTGTGCTGCCAGGAACTGGTCAATTTTCTCTTTTATCATAACTGTTAGTATTTATAGGTTGAAAGTATCACTGTCATTGGCATGTAATCTTAATTCGTTGCAAATTTAATTAAAATTTCCATAAACTGTAACATTATTAGCGTTAAATAACGTTAAGGTTGACTTTCTCCCTCAATATACTCCTCCATAAACATGTGTTCTCCGTCATAGACGGCGTAGCTGAACTGGTCTATCCAGTCGCCGAGTATCATGACGCGAGCTTTTTTCGTCAACTGTAGGTCGAGTTCTATGTGGCGGTGGCCGTAGATGTAGTAGTCAATGTTGGGGTGGTTCTGCATGTACTGCCTGGTGTAACGCACGAGATACTCCTTCTCGGGACCCATGTATGGAGGCACGCCCGTATCCTTGTGCTTCAGGTAGCTATGGCGTGCCCACTTGTTGCCCAACCAGAGTGCCCAGCGGGGGTGAATGGCCGAGAAGCCTACCTGACAGAGCCGGTTGTGGAACACCCAGCGTAACAGCTTGAAGACCTTGCTCGGGTCGCCCAGTCCGTCGCCGTGGGCCAGGAAGAATATCTTGCCGTAGAGCTCGGTGGTCAGCGGCTGCTTGTGCAGTATCACGCCGCACTCGCGCTCCAGGTAGTCGTAGGCCCAGATGTCGTGGTTGCCCGTGAAGTAGTGAACCTCAACGCCCCGGTCAGTGAGTTCCGAGAGCTTGCCCAGGAAGCGGGTACAGCCACGTGGCACGACGTACTTGTACTCGTACCAGAAGTCAAACATGTCGCCCAGTAGGTAGATGGCGGAAGCCTTGTCCTTGATGCTGTCGAGGAAGCGAACGAGTCTTCGTTCCTGTGTGCGCGGGTGGGGTATGCCCCAGGAGCCCAGGTGGGCATCGGAAAGAAAATAAATATTTTTCATAAGTGGTAAGGGATGTATGACTTAATCGAAGCCCAGTTCGACACGCGCTTCCTCGCTCATCATGTCTTTGTCCCAGGCGGGTTCAAAGACCAGGTTGATGCTGGCGGACGTGACGTCGGAGAGGGATTCTATCTTCGTGCGGACGTCCTCCAGAATGAAGTCGGCGGCAGGACAGTTTGGGGCAGTAAACGTCATATCGACATCGACGGAGTGGTCGTCGGCCACCTCAATGCGGTATATCATGCCCAGGTCGTAGATGTTGACCGGTATTTCGGGGTCATAGACCGTCTTGAGTACATCGACGATATGTTCTTCAATGAGTGTCTTTTCTTCTTGTGTCATAGTGTTTTGATGATGTGGTTGTTCTGTGTGGGTGCGCCGTTAGAGCCGGCCCTCCTCGTGGTACGAGTAGTAGCAGCCGTCGGCGACGATGATGTGGTCAAGAAAGTGAATGCGCATGAGCTGGCAGGCCTGACGCACGCTGTCGGTGAGACGGTCGTCGGTGCGGCTTGGCCTGACGCTGCCCGACGGGTGGTTGTGGGCCAGGGCTATGATGGTGGCGTTAGAGAGCACGGCCTCCTTGATGATGAGGCGCACATCGACCGCCACCTCGGTAATGCCGCCGTGGGCCAGCCGGAGACTCCTGATGAGCCGGTAGTTCTGGTTCATGAGCAGCACCCAGGCCTCCTCCACGTCCAAGTCCTGCATGCGTGGGTGAAGGTAGTTGTATATTCTGGTGGCTGTACCCAGGTCGGGGCGCTCCTCGGGCTGTTCGCGTTGGCGCCGTTTGCCCAGTTCGCAGGCCGCCAGGATGGTAATGGCCTTCGCCTGGCCTATGCCTTTGAATGCCATCAACTCGCGGACGGACATCTTGCCCAGCGTGTTCAGGTTGTTATTGCAGTCGTTTAGGACGCGCTTCATCAGGTCAACGGCACTCTCTGACGTAGAGCCTGACCCGATGAGTATGGCTAACAACTCTGCATTGCTGAGTGCTTCGGCACCCAACGCAGCCAGCTTCTCTCGAGGCCTGTCTTCTTCTGCCCAATGGGCAATGGTTAGTTTATCACTTGTCACTTATAAAAGTTTTTCTCGAACGCCGTAAATTCGTCTTGTCCCAGCACGCAGCGCTTCCACCACGACTC
>DGTH01000192.1:14610-14904 GCA_002393705.1 Prevotella sp. UBA4341
CGTAGCCCATGAGCTGCGTGAAGGCAGCGGGTATGCTAAGCAGGCCGACGTGGAGACTACGGTTCTGGCGAGTGGAGTCAATGAGGATGAGCAGGGCGTAAAGTATGATGGGCGACAGGGCAGCTATTACCACCCAGTACCACAGCCGGAAGTCGTCGGGCTGGCCATAGACCATCATGATGCGCCCGAAGGCACCGACCAGAATGAGCAGTATGACGCCAATGGTAAACACTGTGGGCAGCAGGTGGACCAGTTTTAGCGTGCCCGGGTGGCGCTTTTCCAGGTTGATGCGGG
>DGTH01000010.1:0-9659 GCA_002393705.1 Prevotella sp. UBA4341
GATCTGGACGGAGCCAAGTCGCGCCACATCGTCAACCACGAGGTGCTCAGCAGAATCGCCTCTCAGACCAACCTCACTATCGACTTCGGTGGAGGCATCAAGACCGACGAGGACATCCGCAAGGCCTTCGAGGCCGGCGCAAAGATGGTCACCGTGGGCAGCATTGCCGTACAGCAGCCCGAGCTCTGCTTCCGCTGGCTCAAGGAGTACGGGCCCGAGCGCATCATCCTGGGAGCCGACGTGCGGGACGGGCGCATCAGCATCAACGGCTGGAAGGAGGACTCACAGGAGGACCTGCTGCCTTTCCTCCGCCGCTACGTAGAGGCCGGCGTCAAGAACGTGCTCTGCACAGAGATAAGCAAAGACGGCACCCTCGAGGGACCGGCCATCGAGCTTTACCGGACCATCATGAAGGCCTACCCGCAGCTGCACCTCATAGCCAGCGGCGGCGTCTCGAGCATCGACGACATACGCGCCCTCGACGCGGCCGGCATACCCGCTGTCGTCTTTGGCAAAGCCATCTACGAGGGCCGCATTGACCTAAAGGAACTCACGACATGTCCCCTAAGTTAGGGGGCCACAGGGGGCTGAACAAGAAAAAGAATGAAAAATAGGATTGATATAACGAACAAGGTGGGTCCTTCAGACCCCCAACCCCCTAACTTAGGGGGCCCGAGAGGCTTAGCCAAAAGAATCATACCCTGCCTCGACGTCAAGAACGGCGAAACCGTCAAGGGAACCAACTTCGTCAACCTGCGCTCGGCCGGCGACCCCGTAGAACTGGGCAAAGCCTACTCGGAGCAGGGAGCCGACGAGCTGGTGTTCCTCGACATCACCGCATCATTCGAAGAGCGCAAGACGTTCACCGACATGGTGACACGCGTGGCCGAGACCATCAACATACCCTTCACCGTGGGCGGCGGCATCAACGAACTCAGCGACGTGGAGCGACTGCTCTACGCCGGTGCCGACAAGGTGAGCATCAACTCGGCCGCCCTGCGCCGACCGGAGCTGATTGACGAAATAGCCACCCGCTTCGGCTCGCAGGTCTGCGTCGTAGCCATCGACGCCCGCCAAGAGCCCCCACAGCACTCAACCGTTTCACCGTCGAGCTTCGCCACCTGGCACTGCTACCTAAAGGGCGGACGCGAACGCACGGAGCGCCAGCTCTTCGAGTGGGCCCACGAGGCCCAGGAGCGCGGAGCGGGCGAAATACTCTTTACCTCCATGAACCACGACGGCACGAAGAACGGCTATGCCAACGAGGCGCTCCGACAGCTGTCGGACGAGCTCTCCATCCCCATCATCGCCAGCGGCGGAGCGGGCTGCAAGAAACACTTCCGCGACGTCTTCCTGGAGGGGCATGCCGATGCCGCACTGGCCGCCTCGGTCTTCCACTTCGGCGAGATTCCCGTGCCAGAACTGAAGGCATATCTCCGCCAGGAGGGTATTAATGTAAGAATTACTGGCCCCCTAAGTTAGGGGGATGGGGGTCTGAAAAAAATAATAGCATCATGAAAGAAATAAATAAAGTTGAAGTGGGTCGTTCAGACCCCCAACCCCCTAACTTAGGGGGCTTGAATTTCGAGAAAATGGGCGGACTCGTACCCGCCATCATACAAGACTCCGACACCCGCAAGGTGCTCATGCTGGGCTTCATGAACGAAGAGGCCTACCAGAAGACGCTGGAGACCAAACACGTCACCTTCTGGAGCCGCACGCGCCAGACGCTGTGGACGAAGGGAGAAACCAGCGGCAACTTCCTGAACCTCGTCGATATGAAAATTGACTGCGACAACGACACGCTGCTCGTGCAGGTACACCCCGACGGCCCCACCTGCCACACCGGCACCGACACCTGCTGGGGCGAAGCGAACACAGCGCAAAGCAGTTCCCCCGCTTTGAACTCCCCCCTACTCTTCCTCACCGAGCTGCAGGACTTCATCAACCAGCGCAAGGAGCAGATGCCTGAAGGCTCCTATACCACCAAGCTCTTCCGCGACGGCGTGAACCGCATAGCCCAGAAGGTGGGCGAAGAAGCTCTCGAGACGGTCATCGAAGCCACCAGCGGAGGCGACCACCTGACCTACGAGGCCAGTGACCTGCTCTACCACCTCATCGTGCTGCTTTCGGCCAAAGGCCTGCGCATTGAGGACGTGGCAGCCGAACTCAGGCAACGCCACGACCCCGACTGGGACAAGAAACGCCGCGAAGCCAAGGCTAAGGGAACCATGAAATAATGTGGCAGTAAATCCGTAAATCGAAAATCCGTAAATCGAAAATCCGTAAATCGTAAATAAAAGAGATGTTAATAGACTACAAGAAAGCCAACATCTATCAGAAAGATGGAATCCTCGTGCTGGAAGGTATCGACTTCCACGCCGACCAGGGTGAGTTTATCTATATCATAGGTCGCGTAGGTGCCGGAAAAAGCACGCTGCTGAAGACTATGTACTTCGAGCTGGACATTGAGGAGGCCGACTGTGCCACCGTGCTTGGACAGGACCTGCGCGAAATGAAGCGCAAGTTCATTCCCGCCCTGCGCCGGCAGATGGGCATCATCTTCCAGGACTTCCAGCTGCTCAGCGACCGCACCGTCCACGACAACCTGGAGTTCGTACTGAAGGCCACGGGCTGGAAAAAGAAAGACGAGCGCGAGGACCGCATCAAGGAGGTGCTGGAGGACGTCGGCATGCAGGACTTTGCCGACCGTTTCCCCCACGAACTCTCGGGCGGCGAACAGCAGCGCGTGGCCATAGCACGCGCCATGCTGAACCGTCCGAAGCTAATCATTGCCGACGAGCCCACCGGCAATCTGGACCCCGAGACAGCGACCCACATTGTCAGCCTGCTGCGCAACATTGCCCAGACGGGTACGGCCATCATCATGACCACCCACAACATTCCGCTGCTCGACCAGTTTCCAGGCATCGTCTATCGGTGTAAGGACAAAAAGCTGGAGGACATCACTAACAACTACAACCAAATGGCCGCCGACGTCGATCCTGACGAACCCGACGAACCCATCAGCATGAAGTACGCCACAAGGGCTGACCTCTCGGTGTAAGGTCTCAGTAGCCTCAGAAGCCTCAGTAGCCTCAGTAGCCCCAGTAGCCCCAGAGGCTCAGTAGCCCCAGAGCCCCAGAAGCCCCAGAAGCCCCAGAACAACCAAAAAAAAACTATAAGCATATGAAAGTAATGAAATTCGGCGGAACCTCCGTAGGCACTCCGCAACGCATGAAAGAAGTTACACAACTCGTAACAAAGTCTGGCGAACCCGTCATCGTGGTACTCTCAGCCATGGCAGGAACCACCAACTCGCTGGTAGAAATCTCTGACTACCTCTACAAGAAGAACCCCGACGGAGCCAACGAAGTCATTAATAAGCTGGAGCAGAAGTACCAGCGCCACGTGGAAGAGCTCTACACTACTGACGAGGCCAAGCAGACCACCCGCGAATTTCTGCAAGGCGAGTTCAACTTCCTGCGCTCCTTTACCAAAGAGCTGTTTACCAGTTTCGAAGAGAAGAGCATCGTGGCTCAGGGCGAGATGATGTCAACCAACATGGTCATCAACTACATGAAGGAGCAAGGCATCAACGCCGTGCTGCTGAACGCCCTCGACTTCATGCGCACCGACAAGAACTCAGAACCCGACCCCGTCTATATCAAGGAGAAGCTCACCGCCCTGCTGCAGCAGAACGAGGGCGCACAGGTCTATATCACGCAGGGCTTCATCTGCCGTAATGCCTACGGCGAGATAGACAACCTGCAGCGCGGCGGCAGCGACTACACGGCCTCGCTCATTGGTGCGGCCATCAACGCCGAGGAGATTCAGATATGGACCGACATTGACGGCATGCACAACAACGACCCACGCGTGGTTGACAAGACGCAGCCCGTCCACCAGCTGCACTTCGAGGAGGCCGCCGAGCTGGCCTACTTCGGAGCCAAGATTCTGCACCCCACGTGCGTCCAGCCCGCCAAGTATGCCGGCATTCCCGTCCGGCTGCTCAACACCATGTGCCCTGACGCCGAGGGAACCACCATCAGCAACAAGACCGAGTACGGCAAAATCAAGGCCGTGGCCGCCAAGGACAACATCATTGCCATCAAGATCAAGTCGAGCCGCATGCTGCTGGCCACGGGCTTCCTGCGCAAGGTGTTCGAAATCTTCGAGAGCTACCAGACGCCCATTGACATGGTGTGCACCTCTGAGGTTGGCGTCAGCATGAGCATAGACAACTCGGCTCACCTGGGCGAAATCGTCGATGAGCTGAAGAAGTACGGCACGGTAACCGTCGATACGGGCATGTGTGTGGTCTGCGTGGTGGGCGACCTCGACTGGTCGAACATTGGCTTCGAGACACGCGTCATGGATGCCATGAAGGACATCCCGGTGCGCATGATTTCGTACGGAGGCTCCAACTACAACATCTCCTTCCTCATCAAGGAGGAGGACAAGCGCCGTGCCCTGCAGAGCCTGAGCGACAACCTCTTTGCCAACGCCGAATAACCCTGCTCTCACGTCTTGAACACAACACAATGAAAGGTATATTCCCGATTGAGAAGTTCGAGTCCATGCGGACTCCCTTCTACTATTACGACGTGCAGCTGCTGCGCCAGACGCTCCGCACCATCAACGACGAGGCACGGCGCCACGAGGGCTTTGTCGTCCACTATGCCATTAAGGCCAATGCCAACCCCAAGCTTCTGAAGATTATCCGCGAGGCAGGGCTGGGAGCCGACTGCGTCAGCGGTGGCGAGATAGAGGCCAGCATCCAGGCCGGCTTCCCCAGCAACAAAATTGTCTTTGCCGGCGTGGGGAAGAGCGACTGGGAAATCCTGCTCGCCCTGGACCACAACATCTTCTGCTTCAACGTCGAGAGCATTCCCGAGCTCGAGGTCATCAACCAGCTGGCCGCCCAGAAGGGCAAGACGGCACGCGTGGCCTTCCGCCTGAACCCCAACGTGGGGGCTCACACCCACGCCAACATCACCACCGGACTGGCCGAGAACAAGTTTGGCATTGCCATGCGCGACATGCTCAGCGTCATTGAGCACGCCCAGCAGCTCAAGAACGTCAAGGTCGTAGGACTGCACTTTCACATAGGGAGCCAGATTCTCGACATGGGCGATTTCGAGGCACTCTGCAACCGCATCAACGAACTGCAGCTCGAACTGGAGCGCCACCGCATCAGCGTGGAGCACATCAACGTGGGCGGCGGACTCGGCATTGACTACGCCCACCCCAACCGGGTGCCACTGCCCGACTTCAAAGCCTACTTCGACACCTACGCCAGAAAGCTCAAGCTGCGCCCAGGGCAGACGCTCCACTTCGAGCTGGGCCGCGCCGTGGTGGCACAATGCGGGAGCCTTATTACGCGTACCTTATATATAAAGGAGGGAGCCGTCAAGCGCTTCGCCATCGTCGATGCCGGGTTTACCGACCTCATTCGGCCCGCGCTCTATCAGGCTTACCACAAAATTGAGAACATCACCAGCAACGAGCCGCTTGAGACCTACGACGTGGTGGGGCCCATCTGTGAATCGACCGACGTCTTTGCCAAGCAGATTGACCTGAACCGTACACAGCGAGGCGACTTGCTGGCCATTCGCTCCACCGGTGCCTACGGCGAAATCATGGCCTCGCAGTACAACTGCCGCCAGCTGCCCGCAGGCTACACGAGCGACGAAATAAGATAACGAATGACAACGGACAACGAACGACACCCCACCGACAGCGCCCTACGGTTTCCCCGCCGGGAAGAACGCTTCCCCCACCAGGCAACCCCCGCCCACGGCTTCTCCATCGTCATGGCTGTCCACGACCAGGGCTTCAGCCTGGAGCAGAACCTGCACCGCTTTCTCAACATGGAAAGCGAGGCCGACTACGAGGTCATCGTGGTGGACGACTCCTCGACCGACGACACGCCCGACGTGCTGATGCGGCTGAAAGCCGACTCCCCACGGCTCTACACCACTTTCCTGCCCCGCTCGGTCGTCTTCAACCCCAGCCGACAGCAGCTGGCCCTCACCATTGGTGCCAAGGCCGCCAAGTTCGACCGCATCATCCTGGCCGACATCCACCGGCCACCCTCCAGCGAGGGCTGGCTCGCCGCTCTGGCCGAGGCCACGAATGAGGCTGTGCTCATCTACAGCCGCCGCAAGGAGGAGGCACCGCTGCGCTTCCAGCAGTGGGACGAGCTCGACAGCGCCTCGCCCCTCATCCGCAAGGCCGAGCGCCGCTCCGGGCGTGGCCATCAGGGGCGCTGGCTCAAGTTCAGCCGAGGACTTTACGATGCCCTCGTGGTGGACTGCAGCCTGGTTCACGACGCCATCCGCCTCTTCGACCAGCAGCCCGGTGCCTCCACGCTGTGGGGGCTCCGTCTCTCCACCTACTGGAAGAATCTCTTTAACAAAGCATAAGAAACCTATCTATATTACGTCATGAAAGTTCTTCACTTCTACCAACAGCAGAACGAGATGCAGGCGCGCTACGTCAACCTGCTCACGGAGACCATGGACAGCAGTGTCGAGCAAGTTACCATGACGACACTGTCCAACGTCAAGCAGGCCTTGACCAGTCAGCACTTCGACCTTCTCCACATTCACGGCTGCTGGTCTATCAGCTATGCGCAGGCCGCCGCCAAGGCACGGCGCGAGGGCACGCGCATAGTTATTACCCCCCATGGCGAGCTGGAACCCTGGATTCTGCGCAACCGTCAGTGGCAGGAGAAGATGCCTAAGACGCTACTATACCAGCGGCAGACCATCCGCCAAGCCTACGCCGTCATCGCCATGGGCACCATGGAGCAGCAGAGCCTGCAGGAGCTGCGCTGGAACCCCCGCATAGAGACCATACGCAATGCCCTCATTACGCGCTCCATCACCCCTGCCGACATGTCGGCCCAGCTGCTCGCCGTCTATCGGAAGGTCATGGACAGCGACGTCTTCCACGTCATGACGAGCCAGGCGCGCCAGGGGCTCTTCCTGCTGCTGCGTGCTGCCGTCTGCGGCAGCCCAGAGTGGATGCGCCATACGGGGTTCCCCGAGCTGACAGCCAACGACTGGCGGCTGCTGCACCTCTACGCCCGCGACGAGCATGTGGAACACCTGCTCAAGCGCGGCGTCTATACCCTCGGACTGAAAACCCCGCTCATCGACGTGAGCCAGGTAGCCAACTACAAGCCAGAAGGCTACCGCCCGCCGAAGAGCATCGCCGAGACCATTGGCAACCAGTTTGCCAGCGAGAACGAGCGCCTGCTGGCCACGTTCAAGTACCTGCACCGCCTGAACACCTCGCAGCACCTCGCCATCAGCCACATGATGGAGCTGGAGCGCGAGGTGCGCGAACACGACATCGACGAGGAGCAGCTCGCCGAAGTGCTGACCGACGCCCGCCTCCTCACCTTTGCCTCTCGCCTCATGGGCGTGCTCTCCCACTTCACGCTGTTCGAGGAAGGCCTCATGCCCGTGCCGGCCATTACCGACCGCCAGACGGAGAAGATAGAGAATATCATAACAAACCACTTAGCGATATGAACCACACCAACAGTACCGAACCACACGCTGACCTGCACTACCTCTACCTGCTGAGCCAGTCGTTCCCCACCATAGCTGATGCCTCCACCGAGATTATCAACCTCGAGGCCATCATGAACCTCCCCAAAGGTACAGAACACTTCCTGGCCGACCTGCACGGCGAGAGTGCCGCCTTTCAGCACGTGCTGAAGAACGCCTCCGGCAACATCAAGCGCAAGGTCAACGAAATCTTCGGCAACGACATCCGCGAAACCGAGAAGAAAGAGCTCTGCACGCTCATCTACTACCCGGAACAGAAGCTCGAGCTGGTCAAGGCCTCCGAGCCCGACATTGACGACTGGTACCACATCACCATCCACCAGCTGGTCAAGGTGGCACGCGACGTCAGCAGCAAATACACCCGCTCCAAGGTACGCAAGTCGCTGCCACAGGACTTCAGCTACATCATCGAGGAGCTGCTCCACGAGCGTACCGACGACTCCAACAAGGCGGCCTACGTCAACGTCATCGTCGATACCATCATCACCACCGGTCGTGCCGACGACTTCATCTGCGCCCTCTCGAACGTCATACAGCGACTGGCCATCGACCAACTGCACATCCTGGGCGACATCTACGACCGTGGCAGCGGCGCACACATCATCATGGACACGCTGCGACAGTACCACTCGTGGGACATTCAGTGGGGTAACCACGACATACTCTGGATGGGGGCCTGCGCCGGCAACAAGGCCTGCATCTGCAACGTGTTGCGCCTGTCCTTGCGCTACGCCAACCTCGTCACCCTCGAGGAGGGCTACGGCATCAACCTCGTGCCCCTGGCCACGTTCGCCATGGACGTCTATGGCGACGACCCCTGCACCGAGTTCCTGCCCAAGCTGCTCAAGGGCCAGCAGCTCGACGAGAAGACCCAGTTGCTCACTGCCCGCATGCACAAAGCCATCAGCGTCCTGCAGTTCAAGGAGGAGGCCAAAATCTTCAAGCGCCGTCCCGAGTGGAACATGCAGAACCGCTGTATGCTGGACCACATCGACTACGCCAACGCCACCTGCACCATCGACGGCAAGACATACGACATGCTCTCCTGCCACTTCCCCACCATCAACCCAGCCTGTCCCGACGAGCTGACGCCCGAGGAAGAGCAGCTCATGGAGAAGCTGCGCCACTCGTTTGCCGTCAGCGAAAAACTGCATAAGCACATACGCACCCTGCTCAGCCACGGCTGCATGTACGCCATCTACAACTCCAACCTCCTCTTCCATGCCAGCATTCCCCTCAATGCCGACGGCACCCTCAAGCCCGTCAGCCTCTACGGTCAGCAGTACAGCGGCCGTGACCTTATGGAGAAGACCGGCCAGATGATTCGTACCGCCTTCGCCCCCGACAGCAACCCCGACGAGCGCCACTACGCCCGTGACTACTTCCTCTACCTCTGGTGTGGCCCCGACTCGCCACTCTTCGACAAGTCCAAGATGGCCACCTTCGAGCGCTACTTCCTCAAGGACAAAGAGACATATAAAGAGGAGAAGGGCTACTACTTCCAGCTGCGCAACGACCCCGCCACGTGCGACCACATACTCGATGCCTTCGGCGTACAGGGCGAGAACCGCCACATCATCAACGGCCACGTGCCCGTACACGCCGCCAACGGCGAGAACCCCATCAAGGCCGGCGGCCGCCTCATGGTCATTGACGGAGGCTTCTCGGAGGCCTACCACAAGGAGACGGGCATAGCCGGCTACACGCTGGTCTATCACTCGCGCGGCTTCGAACTCGTCCAGCACGAGCCCTTCACCTCTGCCCGCGACGCCGTGCTGCGCGGCACCGACATCAAGTCAACCACCCAGCTCGTCGAGATGTCCGCCCACCGCATGCTCGTGGCCGATACCGACAAAGGGCGCGACCTGCGCCTGCAGGTGGCCGACCTCAAGCAGTTGTTATACGCCTACCGCCACGGTCTCTTGAAGGAGAAGCGCAGCTGACAGCCTGTTCCCCCCGTTTGGCACACTATTTGCTACCTTCAGGGCAAACAACTGAACAAAAAAACGTAACACAACATTATGCAAAAAGGAAACATCGGGGTTACTACTGAGAACATCTTCCCCGTCATCAAAA
>DGTH01000010.1:9705-12241 GCA_002393705.1 Prevotella sp. UBA4341
CCCCGTCATCAAAAAGTTTCTCTACAGTGATCATGAAATATTCCTGCGCGAAATGGTCAGCAACGCCGTTGATGCCACGCAGAAGCTCAAGACCCTCAAGCAGCAGGGCGAGTTCAAGGGCGACGAGGGCGACCTCAGCGTACGCGTCAGCCTCGACACAGAGCAAGGCACCATCACCATCAGCGACCGGGGCATCGGCATGACCGAGGAGGAGATAGACAAGTACATCAACCAGATAGCCTTCTCCGGCGTCAACGACTTCCTCGAGAAGTACAAGGACAATGCTAACCAAATCATCGGCCACTTCGGCCTCGGCTTCTACTCCTCGTTCATGGTGTCCAAGAAGGTGGAAATCATTACAAAGAGCTATCGTGAAGGCTCCCAGGCCGTCAAGTGGTCGTGCGACGGAAGCCCCGCCTACGAAATCAGCGACGCCCAGCGCGACGATCGTGGCACAGACATCATACTCTACATCGACGACGACTGCAAGGAGTTCCTCGAGCGGGAGAAGATACAGTCCCTGCTCCAGAAGTACTGCAAGTTCATGGCCGTGCCCGTTGTCTTCGGCAAGAAGCAGGAGTGGAAGGACGGCAAGATGCAGGACACCGGCGAGGACAACGTCATCAACGACTCCGAGCCCCTTTGGACCAAGACTCCCTCCACCCTCAAGGACGAGGACTACAAGAAGTTCTACCGCACCCTCTACCCCATGCAGGACGAGCCCATGTTCTGGATTCACCTCAACGTCGATTACCCCTTCAACCTGACGGGTATTCTCTACTTCCCCCGCATCAAGTCCAACCTCGACCTGCAGCGCAACAAGATACAGCTCTACTGCAACCAAGTCTTCGTCACCGACCAGGTAGAAGGCATCGTGCCCGAGTTCCTCACCCTGCTGCACGGCGTCATCGACTCGCCCGACATTCCGCTGAACGTCAGCCGCTCCTACCTGCAGAGCGACCGCGAGGTGAAGAAAATCTCCACCTACATCACCAAGAAAGTAGCCGACCGCCTGCTCTCCCTCTTCAAGGAAGACCGTAAGGCCTACGAGCAGAAGTGGGACGACCTGAAGCTCTTCATCAACTACGGCATGCTCTCGGAGGAGTCCTTCTACGACCGCGCCAAGGAGTTCACCCTCCTGAAGGACACCGAGGGCAAGTACTTCACCCTCGACGAGTACAAGACGCTCATTGAGTCCGGCCAGAAAGACAAGGAGGACACGCTGGTCTATCTCTACGCCACCAACAAGGAGGAGCAGTACTCCTACATCGAGGCCGCCAAGTCCAAGGGCTACTCCGTACTCATGGCCGACGGTCAGCTCGACGTGCCCACCATCCAGATGCTCGAACAGAAGCTGGAGAAGTCGCGTTTCACGCGCGTCGATGCCGACATCATCGAGCGCCTCATCCTCAAGGAGGACGCCCCCAAGAAGACCATCAGCGAGGACGTGGCTGACAATCTGTCAGAAGTGTTCCGCTCCCAGATACCCGCCATCGAGAAGGCCGACTTCTACGTCGAGGTGCAGAACCTCGGCGAACAGCAGCAGCCCGTCCTGATGACCCAGAGCGAGTACATGCGCCGCATGAAGGAAATGAGCCGCTTTCAGAGCGGCATGAGCTTCTACGCCCAGATGCCCGACTCCTACAGCCTCGTGCTCAATGCCGACCACCCGCTCATCAAGAAAATCCTCTCCACGCTCGATGCCCAGCTCTCAACCACCCTCCAGCCCATCGAGGCCGAGCTGAAGGGCCAGCAGGCCCGCCTGGCAGCCCTGCGCCAGCAGCAGGAGAAGAAGAAAGCCGACGAGCTCACCCAGCAGGAGAAGGACGACAAGGCCCAGACCGAGAAGGCCATCGAGGAGCAGCGCAACAAGAAGAAACAGCTGCTCAGCGACTACGGCCGCCAAGACTCGCTGGTTCACCAGCTCATCGACCTGGCCCTCTTGCAGAACGGTCTGCTGCGCGGCGAAGGCCTCGACCGCTTCGTGCGCCGCAGCATCGAGCTGATAAAGCAATAGCCCTCTCCCCCTCCCTTTGGTCACCATACAAAGAAGTAAATGTTCAGAGATGGAGGTACTTTAGCGGCCGCTCCTGATATACGGAGCGGCCGCTTCGTTCTCGCTTCCCCGGCAGAAACTCCCGTTTCATTATCTTTGCAATAATCTTTTCGAATGGTTGAAAGCAGACATGAATAATAACAATACTGACCCCACCCCTGCCCCTCCCCTACAAGGGAGGGGAGTACCTGCGGAGATAACAATACTGACCCCACCCCTGCCCCCTCCCCTTGAGGGGAGGGGAGTTAAATGCGGATTGACTACAACCGGCTTTTCGGACTGAGCCCCTACTTCCCAATCGAAGTAGGCTGTTTAGGTAGCGGGTAGGCTATATAGCCTAAGGGCCATATAAGGGCAAATATGCGGAAATACGACTGAACTACTTCTTGGCGGGCTTCTTCTGCTCTGGTTTCTTTTGTTCAGGTTTCTTTTTCTGCTCAGGTTTCTTGGTTTCTGCAGGTTTCTTGGTTTCAGCAGGTT
>DGTH01000010.1:12310-14801 GCA_002393705.1 Prevotella sp. UBA4341
TTTCAGCAGGTTTCTTGGTTTCAGCGGGTTTCTTGGTTTCAGCGGGTTTTTCTGCTTTCAGCTTGGCTTCTTCAGCAGCAATGCTGTCTTTACGGGCCTGCTCTGCAGCAGCTATGCTGGCCTTGATTTCCTCTATCTTCATGGTTGCCTCGTCAGAGTGTTCGCCCTGATTGGCATATTCCTTCAGGTAGGCTTCGTACGACTGCTGGGTGTTCACTTCACACGCCTTCGCCCAATCTAGCGAATCGACGGTGAGGCGAGCCTCCTTTACGTGAATGTTCTGCGGGTTCTGGCTCACGAAGGCCAGGATTTTCCTGCGGTCTTTGCTGTCGTAGGCAGCTTGCCAGTCAGCCTCTATCTTCTTGAGTCGGGTCAGTATGGCCTCTACGCTGTCGCGGCGCTCCTTGGGAGCCTGCTGGTAGCGCAGCAGATAGTCTTGCAGGATGATGGGCTCGCCCGAGGTGATGGCCCGCTCGTAGGCATCCACCTCGTTCTTCTCGTCCATCTTGTCCATGAGGTAAATGCCGAGAAACACTACTGCCAGCGATGCTACCAGTGCCACCAGGAAGACTACTGCTATGGGGCTGCGCTTCTTTTCAGCAGGCTGTGGCTTCTCTTGTCTGCGCGTAGAACCGCTACCGGAAGTGGCAGCAGCCTTGAGGGCCACGGGCTCTGCCTGATGCTGCTGCAGCGTCTCGCTCTTCAGGGGGCGCACGAGCGCGTGGTGACAGTTTGGACAAACATCGTTGAAGGCAAACGTCAGTTCGCCACACTCGGGGCAACGCACAAGGTTACCGGCTATATCGATTCCACAACTGGGGCAAGTCTTTGCATGGTCGCTTACCTGATGACCACATTCTGGACATTTTATGATTGCCATTGTCTCAACTCTTTTTTACCTTTATCTATGCTTGTTTTTGGGAGGCCAGATGCCGCCCTTTTTATCTTTAAGAGTGCAAAATTAGTAAATTTCTGGATAATTCAAAATAAAAACGTCTGAAATTTTTGGTTATTCGTTTTCTTCTTCGTAAATTTGCCTACCAATATTATTCACTAACAAAAAAGGAAAGACAACAATGAAAGAACTGAAAGGAACAAAAACAGAGAAGAACCTGCAAGAAGCCTTTGCAGGCGAGTCAATGGCACGTAACAAGTATTCGTACTGGGCCTCGAAGGCCAAGAAGGACGGCTACGTCCAGATAGCTGCCATCTTCGAGGAGACTGCCGCCAACGAGAAGGAGCACGCCAAGATGTGGTTCAAGCTTCTGGAAGGTGGCAGCATCAAGGACACGGCTTCCAACCTGGAGGCTGCTGCCAGCGGCGAGGACTTCGAGTGGACTGACATGTACGCCCGTATGGCCCGTGAAGCCCGTGAGGAAGGCTTTGACGAGATAGCCGAAAAGTTTGAGGGCGTAGCCAAGATAGAGAAGGCCCACGAGGAGCGCTACCGCAAGCTGTTAGACAACGTAAGGAAGGAGCGTGTGTTCACGAAGGATGGCGACGTCATCTGGCAGTGTGCCAACTGCGGCCACATCGTCATTGGCAAGAAGGCTCCAGAGGTATGCCCCGTCTGCGACCATCCGCAGGCTTACTTCCAGGTAAAGGCTGAGAACTATTAATCCCTTTTTCGAGTTACGAGGTGCGAGGTACGAGATACGAAGCATGAGAATCATCGAAGTCAGCAGCCTGCAGGACGAGCGCGTTCAGGTGTTCAGCCAACTTACTGAGCGCCAGCTCCGCATGACGTTAGAGCCGGAGAAAGGCATCTTCATAGCCGAAAGTCCGAAGGTGATACGCGTAGCGCTTCAGGCAGGCTACGTGCCCACGGCCTTGCTTTGCGAGCAGAAGCATATAGAGGGAGACGCACGCGACATTATTGAGCACTGTGGCCAGATACCTGTATATACCGGCTCGCGCCAGCTGCTCAGCAGGCTGACTGGATACACCCTGACGCGTGGCGTGCTGTGTGCCATGCAACGACCTCAACCTAAGTCCCTGGCTGAGGTGCTGGACGGAGCGCGGCGTGTGGTGGTCATCAAGGGTGTTACCGACACCACCAACATCGGAGCCATATTCCGCTCGGCTGCGGCACTGGGCACTGACGCCGTACTGCTGACGCCCGACTCCTGCGACCCACTGAACCGCAGGGCCGTCCGGGTGTCCATGGGTACGGTGTTTCTGGTGCCCTGGACGTGGATGAGCGACGACGTGAGCCAGCTGGGCCAGTATGGCTTCAAGACGGTGGCCATGGCACTGACCGAAGAGAGCCTGCCCTTAGACGACCCGAGGCTGAAGCGTGAGCCGCGACTGGCACTGGTCATGGGCACCGAGGGCGACGGACTGCCAAAAGAAACCATCGGCATGTGTGACCTTGTGGTCCGCATACCGATGGCTCATGGTGTCGATTCGCTCAACGTGGCGGCGGCAGCTGCCGTGGCGTGTTGGGAGCTGAGGGACGGCTCTCAGCGGGGAAACCGCTGAGCACACTCTC
>DGTH01000010.1:14911-17678 GCA_002393705.1 Prevotella sp. UBA4341
TTGTTCAGACCGTTGATGACGTCCTGCGTAATGTCGTAGCGTATGTCGGCAAAGAGGATGTTGCTCGTAGCGTCCGACTTGGAGAGTATCAGGTCGTACTTCTTATCCTTATTATATATGGCCAGGAAGTGGTCGAGCGAGTCCTTCAGGGCTACTGAGAAGTCGGCAGCTTCCTTCTCCAGCTCTGCACCCAAGCGGTTCTGCAGTTCCTGTAGTGACTGCTGGCTGCGCTGAATGGCCAGCTGTGCGTTCTCGGCCTCCTCGCGGCTGCGGAACTGGTTGCTGTTGATTTTCTGCTGGAAGTTGTTCATGGCAGCCTGCAGTTGCTGACCCTTCTGGTTGAGCGTGTTGGTGGCGTTGGAACGCTTCTTCTCCAGAATCTTTGTGTATTCAATGCAGAACTTGTACTGCGAAGCCAGCGAGTCCACCTCGACGTAGGCAATCTTCATGCCACCCTGAGGCACGGCGGCAGGCTGTTCGTCCATCTTGGGGGCTGCATTGTTGCAGGCTACTAACGTTAGGGCTGACAGGGCAGCCAGAGACATGGTTTTAACGATGTTTGTTTTCATCATAATGATTTTCGATTTACTCATTTACTATATTCTGTTTTTTACTTACTTATTTCTTTCGTTCCTCAACGGCCAGACGGCTCTTTCGGCGCAGCTCGCGGTCCTGGTCCATGACGCAGTGAATGCCCCGCTCCTTCATGGCCTGACTGTCGTGAATGTGCTGCGAGGAGAAGGTTCCATTTGGCCTGAAAAGTACCTTTACCAGCAAAAAAATCATGCCGATAGCAATTATTAACGTACTTACGAGCAGAATTTCCGTCATTTATTTGTAATTTTGCAAAATCGCTGCAAAGGTAAGCAAAATAAAACAATTAAATACAAAGTAAAACATTAAAAATGAATAAAAGTGATTTAAAACCGCAAAGTGTCTTTGAGCAGTTTGCACGGATTAACGAGATTCCCCGTCCTTCCAAGCACGAGGAGAAGATGATTGAGTACCTGAAGACGTGGGGCGAGAGCCACCATCTGGAAACGCGGGTCGATGAGGTGGGCAACGTGCTCATCCGCAAGCCAGCCTCCAAGGGAATGGAGAACCGCAAGACCGTCATCCTACAGAGCCACATGGACATGGTGTGCGACAAACTGGTCGATGTAGCTTTCAACTTTGAGACCGACGCCATACGCACCTATGTTGACGGCGTGTGGCTTACTGCCGAGGGCACCACCCTGGGAGCCGACGACGGCATAGGCTGTGCCATGGAGCTGGCCCTGCTGGATGCCGACAACATTGAGCACGGCCCCATAGAGTGTGTCTTCACGCGCGACGAGGAGACGGGCCTCACAGGAGCCATGGGGCTGAAGGGCGACTTCTTCCATGGCGACTTCCTCATCAACCTTGACTCCGAGGACGAGGGCATCATCTTCGTCTCCTGTGCCGGAGGGCGCACCTCAGAAGCCGTGTTCAACATCACGCGCAGTGCTGCTCCGTCCAATTACTTCTTCCTGAGGGGGTCGCTGAAGGGGCTCATAGGCGGCCATTCGGGCGACGACATTGAGAAGAAGCGAGCCAATGCCGTCAAGGTGCTGAGCCGTTTCCTCTATCAGGAGCTCAACCGCTACGAGGGCATCCGGCTGGCCCAGCTGCACTCGGGCAAGTTGCACAACACCATTCCGCGCGACGGCTCCTTTGTCATAGCCGTGCCTAATGCCATCAAGGAGAATATTCGTGCCGACTGGAACATCTTTGCCGCCCAGGTGCAGGACGAGTTCCACGTCACTGACCCCACGATGCAGTTCAACATGGAGAGTTGTGAGCCGGAGACCGTCATTGGCGAACAGGAGGCCAAGCGCCTCATTACGGCCCTGCAGGCCGTCGATAACGGCATTTACGCCATCTGCCAGGACAAGGAGCTCAACGAAATGGTCGAGACCTCCAGCAACATAGCCAGCGTCCACACCGAGCAGACTACCGCCCACGTCATCAGCAGCCAGCGCTCTAACGTCATGTCGAACCTCGACAACATGTGTGCCACCATCCGTGCCGCCTTCGAACTGGCTGGAGCCACCGTCACCACCACCGACGGCTACCCCGCCTGGAAGATGCGCCAGAACAGCGAGTTGCAGAAGATAGTCATCGACTCCTACAAGAGGCTTTTCCTGAAGGACCCCGTGGTGCGTGGCGTTCATGCTGGTCTGGAGTGCGGCCTGTTTGCCGAGCAGTACCCCAACCTCGACATGGTGAGCTTCGGCCCCACCCTCCGCTTTGTTCACACGCCCGACGAGCGTCTGCTCATTCCCACCGTCCAAATGGTGTGGGACCATCTGCTCGACGTGCTTAAGAACATTCCGGCCAAGGAGTAATCTTGGCTGGATGGAAGACAACTACGGATGCACATTGGTGCATTGCAAGACTGACGGACATATCTATCGCAGGTAGCCCGCGCCATCACCAACATGCCCGCCTCGCAGTGGATTCTGTTCTATGCCGCATTCGAGTTAGTATCGCTTCTCAATGATACAACAAAGACGCTGACGGAGGTGTCAGACTTGATGCACTTCGAGAACATCTCGCACTTCTCCCGCTATGTGAAGAAAACGCTGGGGAAAACACCATCGGAATTCCGAAACAAGTGAGAGCAAAGCCAAGCTCGCTTGAGCTTTGCCGAGCGCAGACTCGGAATCGACAAAGTCAATATAGACAGAAATAGCATCTTCGGCAAAATGTGAAAGTTTGGAGGCAATTCGTGTAACGGCGGATT
>DGTH01000135.1 GCA_002393705.1 Prevotella sp. UBA4341
AGAGTCTTATCTGAGTCGGGGCGTTCCTTTTTGTCGCTTTGTAAACGATTGCGCAAGAAGTTTAACACTTTTTATGTTAACCATCGGTACAACCTATTGTCTTTTTTCTTACTTTTGCAATGTGTTATGTATTGACTGACCGATAATTGACCTAATAATATAAATAAGGAATAGCATATGAAGAAGTTTTACACTTTTATTCTGACCCTACTGCTGGCCCAATACTCTTTTGCGCAATGGCCTGCCAACTATGATGGTGTCATGCTTCAGGCGTTCTACTGGAACTCTTTTGAAGATACCAAGTGGACAAAGCTTACCGAGCAGGCTGACGAGCTGTCAACCTACTTCGATGTTCTTTGGGTGCCTAACTCAGGCAACTGCGTGTCAACGAGTTCGATGGGTTATCTTCCCGTTTATTGGCTCGACCACCGTTCTTCCTTTGGTAGCCGTGAGCGTTATCTCACAGAGATGATCAGTGCCTTCAACGAGCGTGGCACGAAGCTCATCATGGACGTGGTGCTTAACCATAAGTCGCCCGTCGGTGCTGGTGGTTCGTGGATTGACTTTGCCAATGAGGAACGTACTGGTTCTGACGGTACGGTGTATAAGCTGGAGTGGAGCGGTGCCGACATCTGTCAGAATGATGATAATGGCTGGGTGGCAGAGCAAGGTTGGCCTGTAACCGGCGCTAACGACACGGGCACCGACTTCTCTGGCGGTCGTGACCTTGACCATACATCGGAAAATGTGCAGAAGAACTGCATCACCTATCTGAATTTCCTCCTGAACGAGTTGCACTATAGCGGCTTTCGTCTTGACATGGTAAAAGGCTATGATGGACAATATACGAAGATGTACAACCAAGCCACGAACCCCGAGTTCTGCGTGGGCGAGTACTGGGACGGCAGTTTCGATGCCCTGACGGGCTGGATTAGCCGTACGGGTTATACCTCGGCAGCCTTCGACTTCGCCCTGAAGTATGTCATACGCGACGCTTTTGGCGGCGGCAACTGGAGTGCCCTGTCTTCAAAGGGACTCGCTGGCAGTCCTGACTGGAACCGCTATGCCGTAACCTTTGTTGATAACCACGATACTTACGAGAACCAGGACCGCCTGACCAACAACGTGCTGGCAGCTAACGGATTCATTCTGGCCATGCCCGGTACGCCGTGCATATTCTTGAAACACTGGCAACGCTATCCCATTGCCATTGGCAACATGATTCTGGCCCGTAAGGCCTGTGGCGTGACTAACCAGAGCCCCATGGTAGAGCAGCAGGCACTCGATGGTGGCTACATCATCAAGACGCAGGGCTCGAAAGGCACCGTGCTCTACATCTGCGGTTTCCCGCAGTATGACACTACGGGCTTCAAGCTCATTGCAAGCGGCACCAACTTCGCTTACTTCGTCTCCGACAACATCACTGTCGAGGGACTGCGCGAGGGTAACGACGAGGATGATACCGAGCAGAAGAATGTTACCGTCTATATCGACTCGGAAGTGACACCGACGCTCTACGCTTGGACTAACGGCGGTGCTCATCCCCTCGGCGAATGGCCAGGCTCAGCACTGACAGAGCAGGAGAGCAAGACGAGCAAGGACGGCTCAGTGACCAAGAACTTCTGGAAATATACGTTCAGCGTGGCTCCCGTGAACATTGTTATTCATAACGGTGCAGGCACGCAGACTGCCGACATTAAGGGCATTGGCCACGACAGCTACTTCACCTTCGACGATACGAACAGCGACAAGGAGACCAACTGGACCAACATCACTGCCCAGTACTACACGCCTGAGCCTGTTGCTCTTCCTGCATGCGTGAAACCCATCGAGGGACATCTCTATGCCTACTTCCGTGGTAATAAGGACTACGACACGCCGTATGCCTGGGTATGGAACGACACGAAGAACTTCTGCAAGGCCGACTATCCTGGCGACAAGCTGACCATTGCCGGTTACGATGGCGACAAGGCAGTATGGCGTTGGGACTTCGGAGCCATCAGCGACGGCGACGCACTGCCTACGGGCATCCTCTTCAGCAACAATGGCTCAGAGACACTGAAGACCAGCGACTTCGATTTCGAGAATGGCGGCTACTACGACGTATATGGCTTGTTGGGCAATGCTAATACGACGACGGGAATCCAGAGCCTCACCCCAACCCTCTCCCAAGGAGAGGGGGCCTGCTACACGCTCGACGGCCGTCGCGTGGATGCTAACTATCGTGGCCTTGTCATTAAGAATGGCCGCAAAATGGTAGTAAAATAATTAGTATTAACAATAAAAACTAGTATGATTATGAAAAAAATCTTTACTCTAATGGCGCTGCTTGCTGCTACGCTAAGCATGCAGGCAGCTATTACAATTTATGTACAGGCCGACGAGGCTCCCTACCTCTATGTGTGGAATGGTGCTGACAATGGTGTCTGGCCTGGAACACAGATGACCGAGACCGCTGTTGTACAGGGTACAACTTTCTGGAAGAAGACTTTCGATGGAACAGGTTTCAACATCATTTTCAATAATGGTGCAGGCGGTCAGACAGCCGATATCACAGGTATTACTAGCGACCGTTATTTTACGTATGATGGAAATACAGGTTATACTGATGTTACTACACAGTACGGCGGTGAAATTCCTGATGCAGTAATTTCAACCCTGCAGCTTGCTGGTAACCATACAACACCAGCATGGGGTGAAGGTGCACAAAGCTTCTCGCCTGTTGTTGCTGGAACGTCTTACACGCTTACCGTCGATGTTGCAGATGTTACGATTGAAGATAATCTCTGGAGATTCAAGCTCATTGCCAATGGCGGCACTTGGTTTGGCTATTCAAAGGTGGTCCTCGATGCTCCCAGCTATTTAGCACAGGCTCCTACAGATGATAACTTTGAGTTAGACCTGGAGGCTACGACAGTACGTAAGTTTACTTTCACCGCTACATGGGCTGGTGGCAAACAGGCTGGTGAGAACTGGACTCTGAAGGTTGAGGAAGCAGGTGGTACTGGCATTCAGACCATCAACGCTACTGTTAACCAGAACGCTCCGCGTTA
>DGTH01000080.1 GCA_002393705.1 Prevotella sp. UBA4341
GTCATCACCATGGACCTGCATGCCGACCAGATACAGGGATTCTTCAACGTACCCGTTGACCACCTGTATGCATCGAACGTCATCCTGCCCTACCTGAAGAGCCTGAACCTGCCCGACATGTGCATTGCATCGCCCGACGTAGGCGGCTCCAAGCGTGCCAACACCTACGCCAAGTACCTGGGTGTTCCCCTCGTACTGTGCAACAAGACGCGCGCACGGGCCAACGTGGTGGAGTCCATGCAGATTATTGGCGACGTGGAGGGCAAGAACGTGGTCATCATTGACGACATGGTCGATACGGCCGGAACCATCACGAAGGCAGCCGACATTATGAAGGCAGCCGGAGCCAAGACCGTCAGGGCCTGTGCGTCACACTGCGTCATGAGCGGACCCGCCAGCGACCGCGTGCAGAACTCGGCACTCGAGGAGATGGTCTTCACCGACTCCATACCCTACTCGCACCGCTGTGCCAAGGTGAAGCAGCTCAGCGTGGCCGACCTCTTTGCCGAGACCATACGCCTGGTCATAGAGAACAAGAGCATTTCAAATCAGTATCTTATCTGACCGACAATGAAGACTGTGCAACTCCTTGCAGGGTCGGCTGTGGCGCTGGCCCTGCTGGCCTCGTGCGAACAGCGGGGCTACAAGATAGAAGGCACGGGCGAGGCCCTGGCCGACGGCGACACGCTCTTCCTGACCACCGACCTGACGGCCATGACGCCCAGCGACACCATCGTGATCAAGGACGGCAAGTTCACCTTGAGCGGCCAGGCTGACTCCACCTTCTTCTGTCTGCTCTACTCAGCCACTAACCCCGAACTGGCCATGCCGTTCTTCATCGAACCGGGCAACATTCGCCTCACCCTGCCCAAGGACATGGAGAAAGCCCGCGTCGAGGGTACGCTCTGTAACCAGCAGTGGCAGGTCGTCAACGACTCTATGGCTGTCATGAGCAAGCGCATGAACCAGCTGGCCATGCAGATGTACACTGCCACCGACGAGGCACAGGCCGCCAAGTTGCAGGGCGAAGTGGAAGGCGTGATGAACAAGTTTCGGCAGTTCATCTTCGAACAAGGCAAGAAGAACATCAGCAACGAGTTTGGCTACTTCGTCACCACGTTCTACAGCGACGGACTTCTGGAGCCGGAACAAGTCAAGGAACTCGTAGGCATGCTGCCTGAGGCCATGAGCCAGCGTCAGCCCGTCAAGCAGCTCAAGGAGCAGCTGAACCTGCTGCAGAACACGGCCGAAGGAGCCACCATCAAGGACTTCCGCCAGAAGAACCTGGAGGGCAAGGAGGTGAGCCTCTTGGACGAAGTCCGTCAGCACAAGCTGACCGTGCTCGACTTCTGGGCTTCCTGGTGCGGCCCGTGCCGGCAGGCCATGCCCCACGTCGTGAAGCTCTACGAGAGCTACAAGGACAAAGGCCTGGGCATTGTGGGTATTTCGCTCGACGAGGACGGTGACAGCTGGGCTGCCGCTGTCCAGGAACTGGGCATGACATGGCTCCAGATGTCCGACCTGAAGGGCTGGAACAACCAGATAGCCAAAGCTTTCGGCGTAAAGGCCATTCCCCACATGGTGGTGGTTGACCAGCAGGGCCGCATCGTGAGCAGCAGCATCATGGCCGACAAGCTGGAGCCCCTCCTCAAGGAGCGCCTGCAGTAACCATGTCAAGTGCTTGAGCATATCATGCTCAAGTCCTAATACGAAAAGAAGAGCGTCTGAAGGGGAAACCTCCAGGCGCTCTTTTGTTTTCCTATGCAGCCGGCTTACACGGTTAGGCGGGCAGCTCCAGCCACTTCACGTAGCAGAAGTCCTGACGGTGAGGCAGGTTCTTGTTCTTCGGATACATACGAACGGCCGACTTGTACTGGCCGAAGCGCTGCGGAGCGAGCTCTGCTTCGAACGTGTAGTTGTTGCCTTCGTGGCCCGTCATCTTCAGCGGCTCAATGCTGTAGATGCGCTCCTCGCCGTTCTTGTCGTGATAGACGTTGACCTTCTCCAGACCTACGGCATCGTCGAGGCCCTGCTCGTTGATGACGAACTTGATGCGGTACTTCTGACCAGCCTCGCAGCCCGTTGTAGGGAAGTCCCACTCGGCGCTCACCACGCTGATGGCGTCCCAGCGCTCGGCCACGGCTTCCTTCCACTGGGCAATGTCCTTGGCCAGGCGGTAGTTGTCCTTCGAGATTTCCTTGAAGCGCTTGGCCTCCTTCTCGTAGAACTTCGAGTAGTAGTCGTCGAGCTGACGCTTCATGGTGTAGTGAGGAGCTATCTGGGCAATGGAGTTCTTGATGACCTTGATCCAACCCTTTGACAGTCCCTTCTTGTCCTTATCGTAGTAGAGCGGAACAATCTCGTTCTCCAAGAGCGAGTAGATGGTGGCTGCATCAAGCTGGTCCTGATAACCCTGATTCTGGTAGGTGCGCTTCTCGGTAAGTGCCCAACCGGCACCCTCGCGGTAGCCCTCAAGCCACCAGCCGTCCTTCACCGAGAGGTTGACCACGCCGTTCATCTCGGCCTTCTCGCCACTCGTACCTGAAGCCTCGAGCGGACGTGTCGGGGTGTTCATCCAGATATCGACACCGCTTACCAGACGGCGAGCCAGCAGGAAGTCGTAGTCCTCGAGGAAGATAATCTTACCAAGGAACTCCGGACGCTGCGATATTTCGTATATCTTCTGAATGAGACCCTGACCGGCTCCGTCGGCGGGGTGAGCCTTACCGGCAAAGAGGAACATGACGGGATGCTCAGGATCGTTGACAATCTTGGAGAGACGCTCCAGGTCGGTAAACAGCAGGTGGGCACGCTTGTAGGTAGCAAAGCGGCGGCAGAAGCCAATGACCAAGGCGTTGGGGTTCATCTTCTCCAGCAGAAGTACTACGCGCGAGGGGTCACCCTGGTTGCGCAGCCAGGTCTCACGGAACTGCTCCTTGATGTAGTCGAAGAGCTTCTGCTTCAGCGTCATACGTGTTGACCAGATCTCTTCATCGGGACAGTTATAGATGCCCTCCCAGATGTTCTGGTTCGACTGGTCCTTCATGAAGTTTGCATCGAAGTACTTTTCATAGACCCGACGCCACTCAGTAGCGGCCCAAGTGGGGAAGTGAACACCGTTGGTGACGTAGCCCACGTGGTTCTCCTCGGGGTAGTAGCCATTCCAGATGGGGGCAAACATCTGCTGGCTGACCCATCCGTGCAGCTTCGATACACCGTTGACCTCCTGACAGGTGTTGCAGGCGAAGGTTGACATGCAGAACTTCTCGCCATGGTCGTCGGGGTTAGTGCGGCCCATGCCGATGAACTCGTCCCACGTAATGCCCAGCTTCTGCGGGTAGGAACCCATGTACTTGCCGAAGAGTCCCTCGTCAAAGTAGTCGTGACCGGCAGGAACGGGCGTGTGGACGGTGTAGAGCGAGGAGGCGCGTACCAGCTCAAGAGCCTGGTTGAACGTCAGGCCCTCGTCAATGTAGTCGCACAGGCGCTGCAGGTTGCAGAGTGCGGCGTGACCCTCGTTGCAGTGGTAGATGTCCTTCTTGATACCCAGTTTCTTCAGCAGCAGCATACCACCGATACCGAGCAGAATCTCCTGCTTCAGGCGGTTCTCCCAGTCGCCGCC
>DGTH01000075.1:0-16699 GCA_002393705.1 Prevotella sp. UBA4341
TGGAAGGCATAGCCCTTGAAGCGAATCTTGTCCAGTTCGATGGTCTTCAGCACGCGCCGCTTGTAGCATACGAAGCCTGCCGTCGTGTCATGGATGTTGACGCCCGTAATAAGCTGCACGTACTGAGAGGCAAAGTAGCTCATCAGCACGCGGCCCATGGGCCAGTTCACCACGTTGACGCCGCTCACGTAGCGCGACCCCACCGCCAGGTCGGCACCCTCGTCGTGGCAGGCGGCGTACAGTCGTGGCAGGTCGCCAGGGTCGTGGCTGAAGTCGGCGTCCATCTCGAAGATGTACTCGTAGTCACGCTCCAGAGCCCACTTAAACCCACGTATGTATGCCGTGCCCAGTCCCAACTTTCCGGTACGCTCCTCAATGAAGAGCCGGTCGCTGAACTCCTGGCTGATGAGTCGTTTCACGATACCCGCCGTTCCGTCGGGCGATGCGTCGTCGATGACTAGGATGTGGAAACATTTTTCGAGACCAAAGACGGCCCTGATGATTTTCTCTATGTTCTCCTTCTCGTTGTAGGTCGGGATGATGATGAGACTGTCGCTTTCGTGCATACTTTAGACTTTCTGAATATTTTAGTGCAAAAGTAGTGAATATAATTGATATTCGCAAGGATTCGGCAAAAATCTTTCATCTTTCATCTTTAATCTTTCATCTTTTTTGTACTTTGGCCTAAAGGCCGAAGGCACTTTCTTTCGACAATACAAAATAAAAACAGTCTTTTTTATTTTGTATTGTTCTCACTTATTCGTACCTTTGCACCTTCAAATCGAATGAATATACAGGAACTACAGCAACTCTACGCCATGTCGCCTCAGGTGAAGGCACTGGCAGACGTGTTAGGGAAAAAGTCAGAGAAGACCATTTTCCTCGACGGACTCGTGGCCTCCAGCGTGGCCGTCACCTTTGCAGCCCTCAACACCCAACACCCAACACCCATCACCCATCACCCAACACCCAACACCCAACACCCAACACCCAACACCCATCACCCAACCCTCTTTATCATGCAGGATGCCGAGGAAGCCGGTTATCTGTATCACGACCTGCAGCAGATGTTGGGCGACCGGGAGGTGCTGTTCTTCCCCTCCAGTTATCGTCGTTCCGTCAAGTATGCTCAGCGTGACGCCGCCAACGAGATACTGCGTACGGAGGTGCTGGCAGTTCTAAACACCCAACACCCAACACCCATCACCCAACAGCTCAACATCGTCACCTACCCAGAGGCAGTGGCCGAGCTGGTGGTGTCGAAGAAACGCATGGAGAGTCGTACGCTGATGCTTCGGCAGGACCAGCACGTCACGATGGACAGCATTACCGAGACACTGCGCAGCTTCGGATTCCGAGAGGTAGATTATGTCTATGAACCAGGGCAGTTTGCACAGCGCGGAAGCATTCTTGATGTCTTCTCCTTCAGTAGCGAGTATCCCTTCCGTGTTGATTTCTTTGGCGACGACATTGACAGCATTCGCACCTTCGAGGTGCAGACCCAGCTCTCGCGTGACAAGCGCGAGCAGATAGAGGTGGTGCCGGAGTTGTCGGGCGAGGTGGAAGACCGCGTCTCGCTGCTCTCCTTCATGCCGGCCGAAACATTGCTGGTCATGAAGGACATGAGCTACGTACACGACGTGATAGAGCGCACCTACAGCGAGGGCTTCTCCGTGCAGGCTGTAGAAGAGCGCATGGCCGGTGCTCCCGAGGTGGAGCGCCAGCAGCTGCTGGAGGCCATGCGGCGAGAGGTACAGCTCATTACCGGCTCCCAGTTTCTGCGCGAGGCACAGCAGTTCCGCACCGTGCTGCTCAGGAACCCCTCCCAACCTCCCCAAAAGACTATCCACTTCCACATCTCGCCACAGCCCCTGTTCCATAAGAACTTCGATCTGCTGAAGAAGTCGCTCGACGACTACATCCTTCGCGGCTACCATATATATATATTAGCCGACAGCCAGAAGCAGAACGAGCGTCTGAAGGAGATACTCGACCAGCCCTTCACGCCCGTCGAGAAGACCCTGCACGAAGGCTTTGCCGACAACGACCTGAAGCTTTGCGTGTTTACCGACCACCAGATTTTTGACCGTTTCCATAAGTACAACCTCAAGAGCGATCGTGCCCGCAGCGGCAAGGTGGCCCTGACGCTGAAGGAGATTCAGCAGTTCGAGGTGGGCGACTACGTGGTTCACGTCGATCATGGCATCGGCAAGTTTGGCGGACTGGTCCGCATGCCAATCAGCCCCCACCAATCTCCCCCAAATGGGGGAGGCTTACGGGATGCCAGTACCTCCCCCAGCGGGGGGAGGCAGGAGGGGGCTGAGGCCTACCAGGAGATGATAAAAATCATCTATCAGGGTGGGGGAGCCATTTACGTCAGCATACACTCGCTCTACAAGGTCTCCAAGTACAAGTCGCAGGACGGTGGCGAAGCCCCGCGCCTGTCGCACTTAGGCACCGGACAGTGGGAGCGCATGAAGCAGCGTACCAAGCAGAAGCTCAAGGACATAGCCCGCGACCTCATCCGCCTCTACGCCGCCCGCCGCAAGGAACGCGGCTTTGCCTACAGCCCCGACTCGTCGCTGCAGCACGAGCTGGAGGCCTCGTTCGTCTATGAGGACACACCCGACCAGCTCAAGGCCACCAACGACGTGAAGGCCGACATGGAGCAGCAGCGCCCCATGGACCGACTGGTTTGCGGCGACGTGGGCTTTGGCAAGACCGAGGTGGCCGTACGCGCTGCCTTCAAGGCCGCCAATGACTCCAAGCAGACGGCCGTCCTCGTGCCCACCACCGTGCTGGCCTACCAGCACTACCAGACCTTCTCCTCCCGACTGAAGGACATGCCCGTCAGGGTGGAGTACCTCAGCCGGGCCCGCAGTGCCAAGAAGACTAAGGAGATACTCGCCGACCTGGCTGACGGAAAGATAGACATCATCATCGGTACCCACAAGCTGATAGGAAAGAGCGTGAAGTTCAAGGACCTGGGCCTGCTCATCATCGACGAAGAACAAAAGTTCGGCGTAGCCACGAAGGAGAAGCTGCGCCAGCTGAAGACCAACGTCGATACGCTCACCATGTCGGCAACACCCATTCCGCGAACCCTGCAGTTCTCGCTGGTCGGAGCCCGCGACCTGAGCACCATACAGACGCCTCCGCCCAACCGATACCCCATACAGACGGAGATTCACCTCTTTTCGCCCGACATCATTGCCGAAGCCATCAACTTCGAGCTCTCGCGCAACGGGCAGGTCTTCTTCGTCAACAACCGCATCAACGACCTGCAGCGACTGGCCGAAATGATTCATAAGTACGTGCCCGACGCCCGCGTAGCCATAGGCCACGGACAGATGAAGCCCGAAGAGCTGGAGCAGATCATCTTCGATTTCGTCAACTACGACTTCGACGTGCTCCTCTCTACCACCATCGTCGAGAACGGCATTGACATTCCTAACGCCAACACCATCATCATTAACGGAGCGCAGAACTTCGGACTCTCCGACCTGCACCAGATGCGTGGCCGCGTAGGCCGGGGCAACCGCAAAGCCTTCTGCTACCTGCTGGCACCGCCCCTCTCGGCTCTCAACGCCGACGCACGCCGCCGCTTAGAGGCACTTGAAAACTTCAGCGACCTGGGTTCAGGCATCAACATCGCCATGCAGGACCTCGACATCCGGGGAGCCGGCAACCTCTTGGGCTCAGAGCAGAGCGGCTTCATAGCCGACCTGGGCTACGAAACCTACCTGAAGATACTCAATGAGGCAGTGGCGGAGCTGAGGAACGAAGAGCCCACCCCCATCCCCTCCCCAAGGGAGGGGAGTTCCTACGGGCAACGGAAGCGGCAGCAGCTCCCCTCCCTTGGGGAGGGGCTGGGGGTGGGCTCCTTTGTCTCCGACTGCACGCTGGAGAGCGACCTGGAAATGTACTTCCCCGACCAGTACGTGCCCACCGACTCAGAGCGCATGCTGCTCTATCGCGAACTGGACAACCTCAGCACCGACGAGGAGCTGCAGCGCTACCGCCAGCGACTCATCGACCGCTTTGGCACCATTCCCCCCCAGGGCGAAGAGCTGATGCGCGTGGTACCCCTGCGCCGTTTGGGCAAGCAGCTCGGCATAGAGAAAGTCATGCTCAAGCAGGGGCGCATGACGCTCTGCTTCGTCTCTAACCCTAACAGCCCCTACTACCAGAGCGACGTCTTCGACAAGATACTCGACTTCGTGGCCCGCCACCCCCGGCAGTGCAACTTCCGCGAGCAGAACGGCCGCCGCTCGCTGGCCGTTGCCGACGTGCCTACGGTAGAGCAGGCCGTCCTGTTGCTGCAGCAAATGAGAAATGTGGAGTAGTCCGTCATTTTGTCATTCTGCTCCGACAAAATGACATGCATACAGGCCTTGGTACGCTCCTTGCATCATAACCGGTGAAAGCCGAAAGGCAATCACAAGACAACAATTAACAAACAATTAAAAACAATAAAAACAGGAGGTAACGATTATGATGCCAATGATGAGAAGTAACAATTGGATTCCTACAGTGTTCAACGATTTGTTTGATACCGACTTCATGCCGAAGGCCAACTGCACGGCACCGGCCATCAACGTCAAGGAGAGCGACAAGGCCTACACCGTAGAGCTGGCAGCACCGGGCATGAAAAAGGAGGACTTCAACGTCCACATCAACGACGAGGGAAACCTCATCATCAAGATGGAACAGAAGCAGGAGAAGAAGGAGGAAGACAAGAGCGTACGCTATCTGCGCCGCGAGTTCTCCTACTCAAGGTTCGAGCAGACCCTCATTCTGCCTGACGACGTGAAGAAGGAGGACATCTCCGCCAAGGTTGAGCACGGCGTACTGACCGTAGAACTGCCGAAACTCGTAGAAGAGAAAGTGAAGGTTAGCCGCCAGATAGAGATAGGCTAAAAAAATAGAGGTGCTGTTGTTTGGGCTTTCCGCTTTTTATTCGTAACTTTGCGGCGATAAAGAAAGAAGCCCAATGAAACGAAGTCGCACACTACTTACAACAAAGGCTGCTGGCTGCATTCGTGCTGCCGGCAGCCTTTGTCGTGTGCAGCCTTCGGATCCATGTATAATATAAGACCCACTCCTTTAAGTATGTCAAAGTTTTATCTGTGTGTGCTGTTCAGTTTGTACTCGTTACTGGTGTATAGTAACGATATTATTGACATACAGACAGTGGGAATAGGGAAGACCGTGAATGTAAGCTGTATCCATCAGGAAGAGAATGAGAGTATGTGGATAGGGCTTGACGGTGGAGGACTTGCTTACAGGGAGTCACCTAACGCAGTATGCCAGTTTTATAATAAACTGAAAGGAACTCTGCCCACAGATGTAGTGCTTTGTATGTATGCCGACGACAGGGGCCGGATGTGGTTTGGCTCATTTGGCGACGGACTCTTCTATCGTGATCATTCACGTTTTGTAGTTCACGAGGGCCTGCCCGAAGGCATTGACACGCTTCAGTATGTTTCTGGCATAGTGAAAGATGCAGCGGGGACAATGTGGATAGGTACCACTAATAACGGACTTTTTGCTTGGCAGAATGACGGTACTGTCCGTAAGCTGTCCATTGATGATGGGGCTCTTCCTACGAACACCGTAACCGACTTGCTGACTTATGATGGAAGGAGGCTTTTCGTAGCTACGGGGTGGGGGTTGCGTGTTATTGACACACAGACGGGAGACGTTATGTCGTTAATGACGGCCGATGAGACACCATTATTGGAAAAGCAGCTTGTACGTTGCCTTTATCAAGATAATGACTCCGTTTTATGGATTGGAGCACAGACAGGCCTTTATGTATATCATGTTCCGACAAAGACTTATGACCATCTTACTGTAGCAGACGGTCTGGCAGAGAACTTAGTGCGTGCAATATGCCGTGACCAGCAGGGGTGTGTCTGGGTGTCAACCGAAAGGAGCATCAGCCGTATCGAAGTAGAAAGCGTGCATGGACAGTCTTTGCGTTACCGGGTGCTGACTTGTCACACAGGCGATAAAGTAATGCATGTGAGGGCCATTTGTTGCACTTCTGACGGACAAATGTTGTTTGGCTCTTCTGGTGGGATTATCTCGGCTTCTCTCGTCAGCGGAATAGGCGTTAATTGGTTTGGTTGGGGGGCTATGACAGCTATAGTCGTAGCTGTCTGCTTGTGTGTGGTGCTTTGGAGGTTGTATCAACGAGAACGCTCAAAGCGAAAGAGAAAGAAACCGTCAGCTTCTTTACCCGTGGAACCAGCTTCTATTGAAGTGCAGTCGGTCGAAGAGCAACTGATAGCTAAGGCCACCCGCTTGGTAGAAGAAAATATGGACAATACCGATTTTTTGGTTGAGGACTTGAGTTTAGCTCTTGGCATGAGTAGAAGCCATCTTTACAAACGGTTTATGACTGCCGCTGGTGTTGCCCCTCAGGAGTTTATCCGTCGTTTGAGAATAAAGCGTGGCAAGCAGTATCTTGACCAAAGCGGAGAGAGTGTTTCGCAGGTAGCCTGGCGTGTGGGCATGTCGCCCAAGCAATTTGCTAAATACTTCAAAGAGGAGTACGGCGTACTCCCCTCTGAATATATGAAACAGCGGTCAATCTGACCTCTTTGGCTTACCAGATGTCTTCTTCGTAATCTATCGTGTTCTCTTCTTCATTCGATGTACTGAAATACATCTTATTTGTCGAGGAGCCACTGAGTAGTATCTGAGGTGTTATGATGGTGAGTTGCTGCAGTGGCTTTATATATTCTTTTTTCATTGTATTCTTCTTTTATTTGATTACTATTTTTTTCCCATTAATCACATATAGTCCACCCTTGGGTTGTGCAACATGCTGACCTGCCAGGTTGTAGAAGTGAGCCGTGCCCTGCTGCTCAGCGTGAGTTGTCACTGAGTCGCCGATGCCTGTCGTCATGTCGTCTGAGAAGTTGAAGGTGTAGCCGGGGGCACTGCTGGCTGTTTTTTTCAAGTAGGCACGGTGAGCAGGCAGATAACTGGCTGTAGTGGAATAGAATCCTATGTTGTTGTTCTTCTTAGCCAATACCATGATGCCGTTACCGCTGTTCAGCGTAGAAATGGCGGTTCGCTCAGTAACACCCTGCAGCAGGTTGTCGCCCATATCTGTTCCTGTGCTGCTTGTTTCCGCAAAGAGCTGGTCTGCCAATGCCTCTGTCTTCACTATTACGGCCATATTGGCAGGCAGAATGGTACCCGTTTCGAAGGCCCTTAGTGTCAGGTAGTTCTCAGTCTCGTCTTTGGCCGTTACAGTATATACTTTCGTTTCTGCAGGTACTTCTGCATTAAAGTCGAGGCATAACGTTGCCCATCCATCGCTGCCGCCGTTCAAGAAGAAGGTCTTCTGCTTGGCACCTGCATCGATGTATTTCTGGAAGAAAGCCATATAGGTGTGCTCCCAATTGTCAGCAGAAGCATGTCCCTTGAACTGGTTGATGCTGTATGCCTTGTCTTCGTCAGCCACATGCTCCAGCAGATTGTAGGGGGCGATGTTCAGGTGAGGGCCGTCGGTCTGGTCTTGCAATGAGAAATTGGTAATAACGGGACAGGTGATGCGACTTGAAAAGTTCTTCGTGTCAAAGTAGCTTTGGTGGCGCAGCAGGGCAGCCTTACCCTCGGCATAGTCTGCATAGTTGCCTGTTTCTACCTGGGTGTTGATCCAGTTGTTGAACACGTTGGTTGGCCAGGTGACTATCTCCATGGTGTGTACAAAGTCAGCATGTCCAGTGATGTGAGGAGCTATGGCCCTGATGCGTCCGTCGTTCAGCGCGGCGCAGACGTAAGTGAAGCATCCTCCCTGGCTGCCACCGGCGGCAAAAACGTTGTGCTTATCTACTTTCTCCTGTGAAAAGACGAAATCTACGGCACGTACGCAATCCAAATAGGCCATGCGGTAGTAGTGTTGGTCGTTGTCGCCAAGACCGTAGGCATAGAAGTCGGTGTTGCCATTGACAGTATAGGCATTACCTTCCTTGATGCGGCTCAGCATTTGTCCACGGGCAGAGAAGTTGTATTCACACCAACCTGTGTTTTTGTCTGTGGCGGGCACTGGCGGTGTGCTGCTGCCATTGTCGGTGCCGTGGAAGTTAATGCGGCAGGGGTAGCTGCCTTCTGCCTTTGGCTCAGCGTAATAACCCCAGATGGTGACAGGCTCGCCGCCTACCGTGTTTGGGGTTGACTTCATGCTGACCTCGTATATGTTTCTCTCGCCGGTGCTATATTCTGTCAGCAGCTCCTTGGTAATCTCCATCGGAATGGCTGCCAAACGCGTCTTCCATGTGTCCCAGAAGTGCCAGAAGTCAGGCTGAGCGTCGTTGGGACTTACAATGTTAGTCGGGTCGTAGCCTATGACGTAGGTGCAAATGGTATTGTTGTTGGCCTTGGCCGTCATGCGATAGAAACCTGGCACAAGTTCTGTCAGTTCAAGGTCAATGGTCTTTGTTTCACCGGCGGCCAGGGTAACGTTTTGTGAATAGTTGTTGAAGTCCTCGAACATGTCGGTCATCAGCGTGGCACTGACGGTGGTGGTCACCTCCTGTTCTTCGTAGTTGGTCAGTGTTACGGTCAGGTGGGGTGTGCCGTCGGCAGTTTCCCATGCCTTGATGTCGGCGGTGTCGAAAGTGGCACTCACGACGTACTCCCTCATCGGGTCAATCAGTTCTACCGAAGTCAGCGTGTAGCCGACACCTGAAATGTGGCAACCATCGCTCTTCAGTGCTGTGACCATGTTGTCGGTTAGCGTGTATTCGTAGTAATCCCCCCATGCTGTAGGCAGTTTCTCGTAGGTGTCAGCATCGGCAAAGGCTGTCCAGTCGTTCTTTACAATGCGCCCTTGGGCACCCATCTTCATATTGGAAAAGTTCAGACGCAGTTTCATGCCCTTTGTTGCTGTACTGAAAAGGCCGGCATCGAGGGTTTCGTAGCCGTTGTTGTTCCAGTCAATCAGTGTCGTGCCAGTCCATACGGTCTTTGAGGCGTTGCCGCGTTCTATGCTGATGGTTTTATGCTGTGTCAGCGTCCAGCGGCTGACGGTGATGTTACAACCATTCAGGTAGAGCTTGTTGGCTGCTTTGATGGCTGCTACTTGTTCGGCTGTCAGTGTCAATACATAGTCGTTGGGCATGGACGTGTTTTGTAATCCTGTCCATGCTACGAAGGCCCCGGTACTACTACCCCAGGCAATGCGGAGCTGGCAGTTGGTGCCAGATGTGGCTCCAACGGTGACACTCAGTATGTCGCCTTCCTGCAGACTGTTGATGATACTGGCGGGCTGGCTGTAGTTCTGGGTCCAGTTGCTGAGTGCTGTTGTTCCTTCATACAGCGTAGTGGTCATGGCCAGTGTCTTGGTTGTTGCCGTAGGGTCAACGTAGCGGGTTAATTTCACCTCGGTAAACTTCACACCAGCCGTACCGCTTAGATAAAGGCTGTTCTTTTCGTGAATGGCTGTAAGGTCTTTCTCGCTGATGGTGTAGGTCAATTCCTGAGGGAAGCTGGACATGTTGTACAGTTTGTTGTTGACCAAGACCACGACATTGTAGGCATCTTTGCGGTCATCGTTCTCTGATTTTGTGTCAATGTTTAGTTGTGCCCACTGGTTACTGCCCTTGTCGGTAACCTTGACTGTAATGGCATCGCCGACCTTCAGACTTGCAACTGTAGCAGTTGGAATAGTAAATGCAACATTCCAGCTGCCTGTCGTAATCTCTTCCGAGTTCAGAATCTCTGAGTTCTCCTCATTCCCATAAGTGTGAGCACTCGCTAACCACGGCAGAAAAGCCATGAGCAGGATAAGTAACAGATGTTTTTGTTTCATTTTCATTTTTAATTGGATGTTTTTAGTTGTAACTGTTTTGATTTCTGCTGCAAAGTTATATAATGTTGTGCGACATGGTATTCCCAATTGTTTTCAAAGACTTCCCAAATGTTTCCAAGCTACTAATTATACGGCATTACGAAACATTCGTTCATAAGCCATGAGAAAAAGCATGTCAGTCTGAAAGCACTGTTTGCAGATAATTATGTATTTTTGCATAACCCTGGCGGTAATAAGGTTAACGGTCATAAGTATGCAGGCAGCAGTGCCATCGACAATGTGGCGTAGTATGACGGCAGGCAGACGCACGACGTGGCGACGAAGCGTGCCAACGAATTAGGGCTTTTGAAAATCTGACTTAGGCCGTCACGCATACGGACGACATCAACATTACAGCCTAAAAGTTCTTGAAGATAAATCTTTACACCTGCTCGGTTAAAGAGGTTGGGAACCATATCAACACATACATCCACGTCGCTGCCTTCATGCTGCTCATTACGGGCCAATGAGCCAAACAGCGTCATAGAGTGTACACCATAATGCTCGTCAAGGTACTGATGAGTACCTCTTAATTTCTCTATGGTTTCGTGTCACCACCCTGAGTTTTTTATTTTTCTTGCAAAAATGCCACAGTTGCAACAGTGGCTGAATGTCAGCGGGTTATGCGTGGCATTTTGGTGGCAAGTGTGGCAAGAAAGCTGGATATTTAACATTTGTTATGGCGAAACGTGCGTTATTTTAACTCAAAACCATACTGTTCTTTAATCATAGGAATGCCGCTTGAACCTGAAGAAGTGGCGTGTTTCCGATTGTTCCACCCCATGGAACGAGTTGTTCCACCCCATGGAACAAAATGCTCCACCCCATGGAACACTCCTAAAGTGGCCGACTTTCTGATGACATTCGCGCAGCAAAACCCCTCCCCGGTAAGGGGAGGGGCAGGGGTAGGATCAGCCTATAACCAAGGGTGATGCGGAAATAATGTTTTCCTTACTTGTCCAGCTCGGCCAAGTTGGCAGCTATCATTTCGTCGGTGAGGGTATAGTTCTGCAGGTCGCCCTTGATGAACGAGTCGTAGCTGGGCATGTCGATGAGTCCGTGGCCGGAGAGGTTGAACAGGATGACCTTCTCTTGGCCCGCCTCCTTGCACTTCTTGGCCTCGCGGATAGTGGCAGCGATGGCGTGACAGCTTTCGGGGGCGGGGATGATGCCCTCGGTGCGGGCAAAGAGCATGCCGGCCTCGAAGGTCTCGAGCTGCGGTATGTCAACGCCGTGCATGAGGCCGTCCTTGATGAGTTGTGAGACAATCATGCCCGCTCCGTGGTAGCGCAGGCCGCCGGCGTGGATGTTCGACGGCTTGAAGTTGTGGCCCAGGGTGAACATGGGCAGCAGCGGCGTGTAGCCGGCCTCGTCGCCGAAGTCGTAGCGGAACTGGCCGCGCGTCAGCTTCGGGCAGCTGTCAGGCTCAGCAGCAATGAACTCGGTCTGCTTGCCGTCCAGAATGTTGTGACGCATGAAGGGGAAGGCAATGCCGCCGAAGTTGGAGCCGCCGCCGAAACAGGCAATCACCATGTCAGGATACTCGCCGGCCATCTGCATCTGCTTCTCGGCTTCGAGGCCGATGATGGTCTGGTGCAGACCTACGTGGTTAAGCACGGAGCCCAGCGTGTATTTGCAGTTGGGTGTGGTGGTGGCCAGCTCTACAGCTTCCGAGATGGCGGTGCCTAAAGAGCCGCTATGCGTCGGGTCTTTAGTCAGGATGTCCTTGCCGGCGCGGGTGGACATGGAGGGTGAACCCTCGACGACGGCACCGAAGGTACGCATGATGCTGGAGCGGTAGGGCTTCTGCTGCATGGTAATCTTGACTTGATAGACAGCGCAGTCGAGGCCGTAAATCTTGGCGGCGTACGAGAGGGCGGCGCCCCACTGGCCGGCACCCGTCTCGGTGGTGACGTTGGTCGTGCCCTCCTGCTTGGCGTAGTAGCACTGGGGCAGGGCAGAGTTAATCTTGTGGGAGCCCAGCGGGTTGGTACTCTCGTTCTTGAAGTAGATGTGGGCGGGGGTGCCCAGGGCTTCCTCGAGGGCGTAGGCGCGCACCAGCGGCGTGGAGCGGTAGTACTTATACTTGTCGAGCACCTCTTCGGGTATGTCTATCCAGCGGTGCTCGGTGTCGAGCTCCTGTACGCAGCACTCGCGGGGGAAGATGTGTGCCAGGTCGTCAACGCCGAGGGGCTGCTTGGTGGCGGGGTGAATGGGCGGCAGGGGCTTGTTGGGCATGTCGGCCTGAATGTTGTACCACTGTGTGGGAATCTCACTTTCCTGAAGGATGAATTTCTTTTGTTTTGTTGACATAATTATTCGAGTTTTTGGGTTAGTTTACTTTCCTAATCGGGCCTCTACGACGTTGACCACGTAGTCGCCCAGCTTTTCGCACTCGTTGATGAAGTCAATGTACATCGTGCCGACGGCGTAGTCGTACTGGTGGTCGTTGACGTCCTGAATGTTCTGGGCTTTCAGGTTGTTGCGCAGGGTGTTGATGTCGTTCTCTATGTGGAAAGTGTGAATGTTGCTGAGTTCTTCGCGGCGACCTTGCATGATGCGGTTCATCTCGGTCAGCGAGCTGTCGGTGAGCTCCAGCATGCGGCGGATGTTGGCGTACTGGGGCTGGGTGAAGTCCTTGCCCGACTGGAGTTTGCGGTTCAGCGTGCGGGCCAGGTTGTAGCAGGCGTCGCCAATGGACTCTATCTCGCTGATTTCGCGCATCATCTGGCGTATCTTGCCCTTCGTCTCGTCAGAGAGGTGGGCGTCGCTGACTTGCTCCAGGTATTTGGCTATCTCTATCTCCATGTTGTCGGAGATGCCTTCGTACTTCTCGATGCGGGTAAAGAGTTTGGCGAATTTCTCCTTGTCCTTCTCGCCGAGCAGCTCGCCCACCATGCCGAACATGCGCTGAATGCGCTCGGCGAAGTGGCTGATCTCCTTCTGGGCCTGGATGACCGAGATTTCGGGCGTCTTCATCAGGCCGCCCTGTATGTACTGCAGGCGCATGACTTCTTCGTCCTCGTCGGTCTTCTTCTGCTTGATGACGTAGCAGACGAGCTTCTCAATCTGGGGGATGAACCAGATGAGGATGCCCGTGTTGACCAGGTTGAAGCAGGTGTGGAAGGCAGCCAAGACGAAGCTGAGCTTGGCGGCGTTGTTGAGGAACAGAGGGTCGCTCTTTGCCATGGTGACGTCGTAGCCCACGAGGCCGCACACTCCGTCAACGAAGGGACGGAACACCAGCAGAATCCAGCAGACGCCAAACAGGTTGAAGAACATGTGGGCGAAGGCGGCGCGGCGGGCCTGCGTTCCGGCGGAGAGGGCGATGATGTTCGACGTGACGGTAGTACCGATGTTCTCGCCCATGACGAGGGCTATGCCCTGATAGATGGGCAGTACGCCTGCCGAACAGAGTATCATGGTGATGGCCATGACGGCGGCCGACGACTGTACGCACATGGTGAGTATGCCGCCAATGAGCAGGAACAAGAGCGTGGTAAGGAAGCTGTTGGGGTCGAAACTGGAGAAGAAGGACAAGACGGCTTCGTTCTGCCCCAGGTTCATGTCGATGCCCGTCTGGCGGAGGGTGCCCAGTCCTAAGAACATGAAGGCGATACCGTAGAGAAAGTCGCCGGCCACGCGCCGCTTCTTGCTGTAAATAAGGATGATAGCCACAAGGAAGGCTGGCCAGACGAAGTCGGTGATGTTGAACGAGAAACCGGCCGACATGATCCAGGCGGTCAGCGTAGTACCGATGTTGGCACCCATGATGACCGAGATGGCCTGGGCCAGCGTGAGCAGTCCGGCCGAGACGAACGATACGGTCATGACCGTGGTGGCTGTTGATGATTGTACTGCGGCGGTGACGAGAACACCCGTCAGCATGCCAGTAAAGCGGTTGGTTGTCATGGCGCCTAAAACGTGGCGCAACTGTGGTCCGGCCATCTTCTGTAACGCATCGCTCATGGTTTTCATACCATACATGAGCAGCGCCAGCGAGCCTAACATCTGCATGACGAGAATCAGGTAGTTTTGTGATTCCATTGTGCGTGAAATGTTGTTATGGCTGCAAAGGTACAAATTTTAAGTGAAAAGTGAAGAGTGAAGAGTGAAGAATTTGCTGCCGCCTTTATGTTTTTAACATTTCCAGCACCTCGCACCTCGCATCTCGCACCTCGCACCTCGAATAACCGTAAATCGAAAATATAAAAGTCAGTTTTCCCCCCTTCTAATCTTCTCCATGTACTCCTTGGGCTGGCAACCAAACTCCTTCTTGAAGGCGGTCGAAAAATACTTCGGGTCTTTGTAGCCCACGCGGTAGGCCAGGTCGCTGACGCGCAGGTCTGGCTCCTGGCGTATGATGTCGTCAATGGCCTTCATGCGGATGTCGCGTATGAAGCTGGTGACGTTCATGCCCGTGGTGGCGCGCAGCTTGTTGTAGAGTGTCGATTGGCTGGCACCCATTTCGCGGGCAAAGGCGTCGCGGTCGAAATCGGCATCGGCCAGGTGGTCGTTGACGCACTGAATGGCTCGCTGGAGGAATTCATTGTCGGGCGAGGGGTTCTCGGTTACTTTCTTCTTCGTCTCGACAATGGTCTGCTGCTTGAACTCGTGCTGTATGCGCTGCCTGTTCTGGATGATGTTGTCTATGCGCAGCACAAGGTCGCTCAGGCGGAAGGGCTTGGTGATGAAGTCGTCGGCACCTATGCGAAGGGCGTCTTCGCGGTCGGAGTCCTGAACCTTGGCGGTGAGCAGAATGACGGGCAGATGGCTGTAGTCTGCGTCGCTCTTCACGATCTTGGTCAGCTCGTAGCCGTCCATTTCGGGCATCATGACGTCAGAGACGATCAGGTCCAGACTCTCGGAGCGTATGACCGTAAGGGCTTTCTGGCCGTTCTGTGCGGTGAAGATGTGGTACTTCGTGCGCAGCAGCTGGTGCATGAGCATAAGCAGCTCCACGTTGTCCTCGACCAAGAGCAGCTTGTAGGCGTTCTCGTCGGCCTCGGGGCGTGCGTTCAGCTCCTCGCGGCTCTTGCGCTCCATCTCTGAAATGTCGAGCAGGTTGGTCTGGGGCACGTTGACGCGTATCTTGCCCTGCTCGTCAATCTGCGACGGCGAGAAGTTTTCTTTATTAATGGGCAGGTCGATGGTAAACGTGGTGCCCTGGCCTTCCTCGCTCTCGAAACTGATGGTGCCCCGGTGAAGATAGACCAGGTCGCGGGTCAGCGAGAGGCCGATGCCGGTACCGAAGGTGTTGCGGTTGCGGTACTCGCCGTCGTAGAAGCGGTGGAAGAGTCCCTTCTGCCGGTCTTTGGGAATGCCGATGCCGTTGTCGCTTACGCGTATAATAATGTGGTCAAACTTGCGGTTGGTCCTTACGTTGAGCTCCACGCGTCCTTGCTTTTCGGTGTATTTGGCGGCATTGGTCAGCAGGTTGAAGATGATTTTGTCCAGCTTGTCGGGGTCTAACCAGCCCATCATGCTTTCCGGCGTGCAGCTGATGCTGAACTCGAGACCCTTCTTCTGCATGAGCGGTTCGATGGTGAGGGCCGTCTCGCGGATGTACTTCATGACGTCGCCATGGCTGACGCGCAACTTCAGTTCGCCCGACTGTGACTTGCTGGTCTCCAGAATGGTCTGCAGCAGACGGACCATGCGCTGTATGTTCAGCTGCATGAGGTCGTAGTCGTTGTCGTATTTGGGTTCTGCTTCGCGCAGATGGTCAACCGAGGCCGAAATAATGGTCAGCGGGGTCAGCAGTTCGTGGGTAATGTTGGTGTAGATGCGTTCCATCTGGAGTCGGTTGCGCATGCGGACGCTACGCAAGTAGAGCCATCTTCCCAAGTAGAGAAGAACCAGCAGAACGGCCAGGCCGAGCAGAAACCACCAAATGCTGAGATACATGTAGTCTTTGTTTTAGACCGCGAAGGTACGACTTTTTATCGAAAAAGCCGTCAACGTTAGGTCGAAAATGCGTTATTATAGACGAAAAAGGTTCGTTTTCCGTTATTTTAGGTCGAAAAACAGTGATGCTGACGCTTATTCTACCTTTTTCTGTCAGCAATATTTGGTTTTTGGGTGGCGTTGTAGTATCTTTGCACCATCAAAAAGATTTTTTAATGGTTAAGGTTTATGGTTGATTAATTTAGTTTTTTAAAAGTATTAAGGAAAAGGCCCCGCTGTGAAGCGTGGCCTTTTCTGATGATAGCAAGTGAAGGATTTACGAATTTACGAATTTACGGATTTACGGATTTACGGATTTTCGGATTTTCGATTTTCTATTTGAATCACCCGAAAGTCTTAATTCGTTAGCTGCCCGCAGACAAATAAATCGTAAATCGAAAATACGTAAATCGAAAATCTCCGTCTAACGGTCCCCAGCCAACAGGAAGCGTTCGGCTTCGATGGCGGCCTGACAACCAGTGCCGGCTGCAGTAATGGCCTGACGGTAGGTGGGGTCGGCACAGTCGCCGGCTACGAAGATGCCGGGCAGCTTGGTGCGGGGCGTACCGTCTATCTTCTTCAGGTAGCCCACTTCGTCCGTGTCTAACCACTCGCGGAAGATGTCGGTATTGGGCTTGTGGCCAATGGCCAGGAAGAAACCGTCAATGGCTATTTCGACCTGCTCTTCGTCGGCTTCACCTTTACGCTTAACCAGGAGGGCACCCTCTACGCCGTTCTCGCCGGTGAGTCCGATGGTGTTGTGCTCAAAGAGTATCTCGATGTTCTCGGCATCCATGACGCGCTGCTGCATGACTTTCGAGGCGCGCAGGAAGGGCTTGCGCACAATCATATAGACCTTTTTGGCAAGGTGGCTCAGGTACAGGG
>DGTH01000075.1:16857-16998 GCA_002393705.1 Prevotella sp. UBA4341
CCATGCCGTTGTACTTGCGCTCGTCTTCCAAGCCTAAATACTTTGCTGAGGCTCCGGTGGCTATGATGACGGTGTCGGCCTCAAGCTCCGTGCCGTCCTCTGCCCAAAGCTTGTAGGGCTGCCCCGAGAAGTCAACACGTA
>DGTH01000082.1:0-4526 GCA_002393705.1 Prevotella sp. UBA4341
ATATAGAGGCCCTTAGCTGTCGGCTTGGCAGCGAGCTTGCGACCGTCGAGGGTGTACCACTCTGAAAGTGAAGAGTGAAGAAGTGAAGAATTTGCTTCCGCACTGACTATTCCCGTTGCCTCGTCGTCGCCGAAGTTGAGGTTGAAGGCGCGAATCTGCGTCGCATTGCTGCTTGAGGTGGGCTCACCGGCGGTGATGCCGTCGGCCAGCTGGAAGTAGGCGCGGTGGCA
This sequence comes from Prevotella sp. UBA4341, assembly GCA_002393705.1. Taxonomy (GTDB): domain Bacteria; phylum Bacteroidota; class Bacteroidia; order Bacteroidales; family Bacteroidaceae; genus Prevotella. The sequence goes on from DGTH01000082.1 coordinate 231, forward strand.
GCCGATGGTCATGGCCTTCGTGGGATAGTAGAGGGTGTTGGCGCTGCCGAGGTAGAGCTTGGTCTTGTCGCCGGTGGCGGGGATGGTGACGGGGGCGTAGGTGCCGGTGAAGGTGAGCACGTCCGTGACGGTGGCGTCATGCTTGTCGGCGTCGATGGTCACGCCCTCGAAGACGGGGTTCTCGATGTTAACGCCCGTGTTGTCCCACTTGATGATGAAGGGCGTGCCGGCGGGGATGGTCGTGGCGGCGTCGAAGTTCAGCGTCAGTGTGCCGTCGGCGAGGTTGCTCGTCGTGGTGTTGAGCGTCATGGCCTGTACGCCGTCGCCGCTGAGGGTGCCGCTCTCCGTGCTGACGTCGAAGGGCAGGCAGAGGGTGTTCCACGAGCCGTCCTTGTAGAGCGTGCGACCAGCGAGCGTCACGTCGGCACTATGGGCAGCGGCCATGATGCCGATGATGTCGGCGTTGTCAGCTGCGTCCGAGAGCGTCCCTATGACACGGCCCACTTGATAGAAGGCACTGCTGCTGACGGTTACGCCCGACGGGATGGCGACGGTCAGACCGGTGCAGAAGGCAAAGGCATCGTCGCCAATAGCGGCCAGTGTTGTGGGCAGGCTGGCGGTCTGCACGTTGCTGTAGTAATTTATCTGCGATGTTCCGGCAAAGGCTGCGTCGGCTATCGTTGTCACGCCCTCGCCGATGGTGATTGTTTTGATGTTGCTTGCCACGCTGAACCACGGATAGTCGCTATAGTCGCTGGCAGCGTCCATTGCTCCCGTGCCGCTGATGGTGAGCGTACCAGCATGGAACGCCCAGGCCAGTTCGCCCCACGTGCCGCCGGCATCGGCCACGGTGATGGTGAACGGTGCCCACAGACTTCCGGCATATTTGCCCTTGCCCTTGATTTCAAGCAGACACTCGTCGCCCACATACTCAGGCATCCCTTCACCCGTGGAGGCGTAAACTACTTGACCGAACTCGTAGTCCGTGCCAAGTGTCAGTACTTCGTCGCCGTCCTTTACCACCACGCCCATCTCTGCAGCCAGTTCTGCGTCGTAGTTAGCTGCCTCGAACTTATAGAAAATGTAGTCGTAGCCGTCCATCGTCTGGTCGGGCACGGTGGCGGTGCATGTGGCGATGTCCTTGCCCCACTGTGCAAAGAGCATGACGTTGCCGTTTGCCTCGTCGGTCAGATTGCGTACCCATTCCTTGTCACTATAGGCTGTGCCGCTGCCGTCGGCCTTGGTGTTCCATCCGTTGAAGCCGTAGCCCGAGCGGGTGAATGTGTTCGCTGGCAGCGCAGTCCAGTCGCCGCCAAAGGTCAATAGCAATGGTTCCATCGTGCCCTCGCCGCCATTGGCATCGAAGGTGACGGTGTAGTTACGGGGTGCGATGGTTACTTCTACCGTCTGCGCATCCACTGCATTCCAGTTGTCGCTGGCCTCCACCTTATAATATACGGTGTAGGTTCCGGCATCTGTTGCCGTGGGAATGTCGGCACTATAATTCGCTCCGTCGGTGCTGTAGATGAGCGTGCCGAAGTCGGTTGTGCCTGCTGATACGAGTGCCTGAGCCGAGCCGGTATAGACAAGGTTTTCTATAGGCGTCGGGGCGTTGACGGTCGGCGTAGCTTTAGCGATGGTGAATTCTGCAGTATTGGTGTTTGCACCCTGATAATTATCTGTCTCGGCTATGACGGCTGTCCCACGATACTTACCGGCATCTTTAGGGATATCGGAAACACCACTCCAAGAATTGTCGCTATTCTCTTTCTCCCATGAGAACATGGTCACTTGGCCGCCGCCAGGGTTGTTCTCAATCGTGTACGTGATCTCCTCGCCGTTATATGTCTTGTCCTGAATGACGAGCGTGGGATTGATGGCGGCCTTGGCGATGGTGAAAACCTCAGTCCGCTCGCCCTTGTAGTTGCCCCTACCTTGGATGCTGATATTGTAATCGCCAGCATTCGTACATGTGCCAGAGATTATGTCAAAGTCCTCACCCTCCGTGAGCGTTTTCGCAGAGCCTTCATTGGCATCAGTGATTGTAACGGCGGGGGTCAGCGGCATACCATTGTAGGTCTGCGACGGAATGGTAACAGTGATTTCATCATGATTTAGTAGTTTGTAGATGGTGGCTGTGATGGTGCCGTTGTCGTTGTCGGGCATGGTGAACTGGCCGCTGGTCAGTGTGAGGCCGGTGGCGGCGAGGCTGGCTATGTAACCCGCATCGGTGGTGGTGTTGAGGGTGACAGTCTCGTTGGCGGGGGCGTAGATGATGCCGTCGCTAATCCTGCCCACAGTGCCGCCGAGGGCGACGCTGCCGTGGGTACTGCTGATGGTGAGGGCTACGGCGCGGGCTTCGGTCTCGCCGCCAATTGTTTGCTGGGAATAGTGTTCCATCATACCACCATTCCATCCGCTTACGCTGACGTTGTGGTAATAGTTGGCCGTGGCTGTCGAGGGGCTTCCTCCGCCTGCCACCTTGCCGATGTGGGCCGAATTATTAGTTACATACTTGCTGACATTGCCATTCACCAGCAGGCAGTTGGTGATGGCGGTGTTGTCGTCGCACCTGCCCACCAGGCCGCCGAGGTAGAACTCATCATTGTTGTTGCCGCTGTATGAGGCGGTGATGCTGAAGTCCTTCAGCACAAGGTCGGTGATGGTGGAGATGCCGCCCGAGCGTGTATGCAAGTAGCCGAAGAGGCCGTAGCCAGGTAAGTATCCTGCGATGTCACTTTTTGGGTCGCCATTGACGTGTATGCCCGTGATGACGTGGCCGTTGCCGTGGAAGTAGCCGTTGAAGAAGAAATTCTTGTTCCAGCCGATTGGCTTCCAGTAGTGTGCGCTGAGGTCGATGTCTGCCATCAGTTCCACGGTGCGCCCGCAGTAGTAGCCCGACGCGCTGCCGGAAGTCTGCTTGTCGTTGTTCACGGCGTAGGCGTAGTAGGCCAGTTGCTCGGCGGTGGAGATATAGACGGTGGAGCCGTCGTCGCTCTGGGGTATGGCTGCGGCCTTGGCGTCGGCGCTGTTCCAGTCGATGTTGTTGTCGTTCACCCAGTCGTTCCAGTTGCCGCTGGGTGTCTGTGCCTCCGCCGTCTGTTCGGCGGTGGCGGTCAGCAGCGTGGCGAGCAGCAGGATGAGTGCCGTCCGCGACGTGCTGAGGGTGTGAATGATTCTTTTCATGTTCATTGTTGTTTTATTTATTGCTTATACCTTATTCAATATATTGGGCTGACACACCATAAACGGAGGCCGCCGAGCGCATCTTTCGGATGTCTCGGCGGATATTATCTTGTGGAAAGGGAAATCGGGGGTTACTCTATGATGGTTTGCGCCCAGAGGGGGATATCGTCGGTATAGCGTTTGAACAGCAGTCCGTCGGTCATGCGGAAGAGCAGGCGGGCCTCGGCGTCATCTACAGAGTTGTCATAGACATAGACACGGTCGGCAATCGCTGCTACACGCTTGCAGTTGAGGATGGACTTCTGATAGCGCGAGATGATTTTGGGGATGGGCACGTCGTGACCGCCTTGCATCACTCGCTTGGCTATGCGCGAGGAGTTGATGGCTGGATGACATGTGGACACGAAGAAGATTCGGATGAAGTATCCTGCCTCGTGGGCTCGACGGATGAAATCGACCTTGCCCTCTGAGGAGAGGACGGTCTCGAAGATGAGGCTCTGCTGCCGGGCGAGACACTGCTCACGCTGCTGCTCGCAGTATTGCGCTGCCTGCATGACGGCCTCGGGCGAGTTCCAGTCGCCGAACCGCTCCTGTGCCACCTGGTCGGGATTGATGTAGAGGGCATCCTCGAGCCACTCGTGGCGCAGTATCTTAGAGGTGATAGTGGTCTTGCCCGACCCGTTTGGGCCGGCAATGACGATGAGCACAGGACGGTGGGCAGCCTTTACCATACCCAAAGTCAGATAGCAGCAGCAGCCTGCTTGAGTTCATCAAAATAGCGCTTTGTCGCCTGAATGTTTGCCATTCGGGCATCCTCTGCTGCCTCCCGCATCAGTTGGCTGAGCACCTCGTCGGTAGGCTCTTCCATGCTCGTCAGTTTGTAGGTGTCAATGCTCATGTTGCATCCTTTCGTTTATGGGTTACGGGTGCAAAGATAGTGCAAATCGAGCGAAATACCAAAGGAAAACTTGTTTTTCTTTGAATTTCCGAGATGCAGCCTATCTTCGAGCGGAGCTCAAAGATAGTGCAAATCGAGCGAAATACCAAAGGAAAACTTGTTTTTCTTTGAATTATTCCCCCCGAAGAAATATCCGTTGTGGTGTGTCAGTA
>DGTH01000082.1:4596-6734 GCA_002393705.1 Prevotella sp. UBA4341
GTAAGTCAAAGAACGATATGGTGCCATTCGGGTATAACCCAAAGAGCGCATTACGCGCGTAAAAATCGTCAGTTCTCCTTTATTTGCCACGCAGCGCTTGCACCAGGAGCACGAGGCACCAGATACTCATCGCAGCGAAGACGGCGAAGAAGGGGATGGAGAGCCAGAGGGGTGTCTCGGCGATGAAACGGGTCAGTTCGTACATGGGTTAATTGCTATGAATGATTATTTGGCTGCAAAAATACATCGTTTGCCCGAAAAAGGGTGTGACAATTCTGCGATAGGTGTGACGATTTTGAAGGTTTTTGGGCATTTAGGTGTGACGATTTTCAAAATTGTCACACCTTTTTCACCGATATTTACAAAATATTGTGTAATTTTGCCACCGTTATGGTTACACTCCAGATGATGCAATTCACGGCCGTGGTGCTGATGCTGCTGCTCACGGTGAAGCTGCTCTTCCTGCGCGGATGGCGTATCAAGGGACGCGAGGCTCAGCAGGCCCGCTGGCTGATGGCTGGCGGCACGATGCTGCTGGCCCTGCACTTCGCCCTGCAACTGACGATGGGGCTTCGACTGATGGGCGTCACGCAGTCAGTGATGCTCAATCTGGCGATGCTCATCCCCGCCTCCTACTTCTTCGCACGTGCCGTATTGCTGTTGACTTCGTCTTCGTCCGTCGCGACTCGGCAAAATGAACAAGTTCTTTTGCGCTCGCTGCTCCGTCCGTTGACTTCGTCTTCGTCCGTCGCGACTCGGCAAAATGAACAAGTTCTTTTGCGCTCGCTGCTCCGTCCGTTGCAGCGGCGCGGCAAACTGAGTCTGACCGACCAGTGGACGGGACCGGCAGTATGGATGGTGACGATGGCGATGCTCGCCGTGGCGGCACTGACCGACGGCCAGCCGCTGCTGAGCGACACGCTGGAGTTGCGGATGGCCGAGAAAGCGGGAGCCGTGCTCTACATGCTGATGCAGGGCTACTACACGTGGCGGCACTCGTCAAGCCTCGTTGCCATGCGCCATGCCCTGAGCGACTACTACGACCGCGACACCGACGGCATGCTGCGCTGGATGCAGTACAGCATCATCGGTCTGATGCTGCTGGCACTGATGGTGCCCATGGCCATCTTCGGCACGGGAACGTGGATGCTCATCATTGCCTTTGCCATCTATTTCTTCCTGTTCTATCTGGTAGATAGCTTCTGCTTCTACCTCGTCAGCCCTGCCCCGGAGCGCGTACAGGCCGCCGAGCAGAACGCCACCGAGGTGAAAGAGGAAGCCTGTCGTGAGCAAGCCGCCATGTCGTCACATAAGGGAACAGAAGAAGGCACAGACGCTGCCCTACTTTCGCCCGAGGTAACCCACGAGGTGGAGCAGGCCGTGGCGGCATGGCTGGCCCGTGGCGGCTACCGCCAGACGGGACTGCTGCAGCCACAGGCCGCACAGGACATCGGCATCAGCCGCTACCGCTTGACCGCCTGGCTGCACCAGCGCGGGGTGAAATACACGGAGTGGATAGCCCGGCTGCGCGTAGAAGAGGCCAAGCGCACCATCGCTGCCCATCCCGACTGGGGGAACGATGCCGTGGCCCAGCACTGTGGCTTCGCCGACCGCACCGTCCTGCAGCGCACGTTCAAGAAGATAGAGGGCATCACGCCCCAGAAGTATATGGAGAATCTGAGCGATTAAAGAAGGTTTGTACCTTTGAGCGTTGCACGCTTGAAGGTAGGCTGCATCTCGGAAATAAATGCGATTCTGAAGATTTTGATTAGATTAACAATCAAAATCGTGTATTTCACTCGATTTTCACTATCTTTGCAGCCGAAACCAAACATGTTAGGATTATGACGACAATACAGTTGAACAATCTCTGGACGTATATCCAAGGGATGGCATTGAAGAAAAAAGATCGCGAGTGGCTGGCAGGAAAGCTGCTGGAGCCTACCGCTGACGATGCCAAGACCGCACAGCAGAAGGCGTATGTGAAGGAATCATTGTACCGCGCACTCGATGAGGTGGAACGTGCCAAGCGGGGTGAGCACAAGATGATGACGGAGGAAGAGTTCCTTGAGGGACTCAAGAAGGAGGGCATCGGATGAATGTAAATTCCAAGAAAAAAAGGTTCTGCGTCAATTTAG
>DGTH01000043.1:0-5553 GCA_002393705.1 Prevotella sp. UBA4341
TTGTAGTCCCACTCGCGGCTGTAGGCCGATCCGCCGCCAATGATGAGCTTCGGCTTGTGTTCCAGGGCCAGACGCTCCATTTCGTCATAATCCACGCGCCCCGTCTCCTTATTGAGGTTGTAGCCCACGGGGTTATACAGTATGCCGGAGGTGTTGACCAGCGAGCCGTGGCTCAGGTGTCCGCCGTGGTCCAGGTTCAGACCCATAAACGTGTCGCCAGGCTTTAGCACGGTCAGCAGTACGGCGGCGTTGGCCTGCGCACCCGAGTGAGGCTGCACGTTGGCATATTCGGCACCGAAGAGCTGGCACACGCGGTCTATGGCCAGCTGCTCCACCTTATCCACCACCTGGCAGCCGCCGTAGTAGCGGTGGCCGGGGTAGCCTTCGGCGTACTTGTTGGTCAGGTAGCTCCCCATGGCTTCCATTACCTGGTCGCTTACGAAGTTCTCGCTGGCTATGAGTTCAATACCTTTCAGCTGGCGCTGATGTTCCTGTTCGATGAGGTCGAAAATTTGCTGATCTCTTTCCATAATCAATATTAGTCCTTTAGTTCTATGTTTCTAAAAACGCATGCAAAGGTACGAAGAAGTAAGTAAAGGACAAAATAAATCGTGATTAATTTTTGTTTTCTCTCGACCTAAGGTAGCCACTTTTAACGCCCTAAAGTGGCACTTTAAGAATGTTCCATGGGGTGGAATACTTTGTTCCATGGGGTGGAACACTTTGTTCCATGGGGTGGAACAATCAGAGAAGTAGCACTTCTTTGGTGGAGAAACGGTGCTTTTGTTGTTAGAAGTAGCGAGGTTTTGCGCTGAAATAACGCGTATTTTGTTGTAATAAATGTTAAAACAGTAGGAATCTTGCCACACTTGCCACCATAATGCCACGCGTAATCTGCTGATTTACAGCGCGTGTTGCAAGTGTGGCATTTTTGCAAGAAAAATAAAAAATCATAGAGGCGTAGTGGGGCTCAGTCGCATTTGCAAATACGCCGATGAACTTCGCACCTCGAAAAATATCCCCTTCAGATTTTGCAGGTTCGGCAAAAAGTAGTAACTTCGCGGGCGAAATGAAAAAGAACTGCTTGCTGACATGCTGCGTGGTGACGCTCCTTTTAGTGCTGGTTTTGGGCTGCAAGGAGCGTAAGGAGGGTGCTGTGGTGGCTCCCTGGGGCGTAGTGAGCGACTCGGTGTCGGAGGGTTTCGACCTGGGCGAGATACAGCGGGGCGGCGAGCTCATCGTGCTCTGCATGAGCGGCCCTGAGACGTACTACGACTACCACGGACGCTCGTTAGGCACCCAGTACCTGCTGGCCGAGCGCTTTGCCGAGAAAATAGGCTGCAGTGTGAGGGTCGATCTCTGCCGTGACACGCTGGAGATGCAGCAGAAGCTGCAGGAGGGACTGGCCGACGTAATGGTTCTTGGCCCTGACGCGGAGAGGGTCGTCGGAGGTTCAGAGCCGTTCGACTCGTTAGGATGGGTGGTCGATAGCGAGAAACCGCTGCTGCTCGAGGAGCTGCGCCGCTGGTACCGCCCGGAGCTGCTGGCCGAGGTGAAACAACAGGAGCGCGACATGCTGAGCCAGAAGAACCGCGTCAGGCGCAGGGTCTATGCCCCTATGCTCGACCGTCAGGGTGGCGTCATCTCGCAGTGGGACCATTTGTTCATCAACTACGCCCCGACGGCGGGCTGCGACTGGCGCTTGCTGGCGGCACAGTGCTACCAGGAATCAACCTTTGACCCCCAAGCCCGCTCGTGGGCAGGAGCCTGTGGCCTGATGCAGATTATGCCCTCGACGGCCGACCACTTAGGACTGGCGCGCACGGACATGTACGACCCAGAGAAGAACATTGCAGCAGCAGCCAAGTATCTGAAGGAGCTGACGACGATGTTCAGCGACGTCAGCGACCGCCGGGAGCGCATGAACTTCGTGTTGGCCTCGTATAATGGCGGGGCGTTCCACATACGCGACGCCATGGCCCTCACGGAGAAGTACGGCGGCAACAAACACCGCTGGACTGACGTGGCGAAGTACGTACTGCTCTTGCAGCAGGAGCAGTACTACCGCGACCCCGTGGTCAGGCACGGCTACATGCGCGGTTCAGAGACGGCCGACTACGTGGCCCGCATTCAGCAGCGCTTCAACGAGTACCGGGGCGTACACTCGCCCCTGGGCGAAAGCCACCAGACGCCCCGCAAGGCCAAGAAGGAGCGTAAGGGAAAATACAGGGCCCGATAGAAAAAATATCGCGTTTCCCTTTGTCGTTTTCCGACTTTTTTGTACCTTTGCTGACGATAATAGGAAACGCTATATGACATTGATTATTGTATTACTCCTGCTTTTAAGCTATCTGCTCATAGCCACAGGCCACCTGACGAACGTCAACAAGGCGGCCATCGCCATGTTCATAGCCGCTGCTGGCTGGGTGGTCTATATCTGCTACGGTACGGACTACGTCATGCAGCGCCACGCGGCTGACTACATGGTCTTTCTGGGGGGCGACGAGCCTTCGAGCGAGCGCGTCAAGCTGTATATATATAATAATGTGTTCCTCAACTACGTAGGCAAGGCGGCGGCCATTGTGCTCTTCCTGCTGGCTACGATGTCTATCGTGGAGCTGCTGAACAACAACGGCTGTTTTGACTTTATACAGGACTGGATTAAGACGCGCAACTCGAAGCGCGTACTGTGGACGCTCTCGCTGGCCACCTTCGCCATATCGGCCAATCTGGATAATCTGACCACGACGACGATGATGCTGGTCATCATGCACAAAATCGTGCAGAACTCGCGCCAGCGCATGGTGGTAGGAGCATCGGTGGTGCTGGCAGCCAACTGCGGCGGCTGCATGACCGTCATTGGCGACCCCGCCGGCGTGGCCCTTTGGGGCAACGGGGCCGTGACGGCCTCTAACTTCTCAGCCTATCTGGCCCTGCCCGCCCTCCTGGCCTGGGTGATACCTACGTGGTGGATGAGCCGCGAACTGCCCGAAAGGCTCGACGTGGCCTGGCCGGCAGCTCCCTACCGTGGCGACGATACGAACCTGAACCGCTGGCAGCGCATACTGATGCTCGTGGTGGGCATTGGCGGGCTGTGGTTCATACCTACGTTCCACAACATTACGAAGCTCTCGCCATTCCTCGGCGCCTTGTGCGTACTGAGCGTCCTCTGGGTGGTCAACGAGCTGGTCAACCGCAAGCTGAACAACTCCGGCCAGATGGCCCGCAGGCTCATACCCGTAGCCCTGCAGTACGACACCATACAGCAGATACTCTTCGTCATGGGCATCATGCTCGGACTGGGTGTGGTGACGGAGACGGGCGTCTTTCCGAGCGTGGCCGAATGGATAGACCAGAACGTACACGACATCTGGATGGTAGGTCTCGTCTCAGGCCTCTTGAGCTCGCTGGTCGATACGTTCACCATCGCCATGTCGAACTTCTCGCTCTACGACGTCTTGCCGCAGGCCACGGACCCCTACCAGCTGAACTTCGTGCAGAACGGAGCCTTCTGGAAGGTCATCGCCTTCTCGACGGCCGTGGGCGGCTGTATGCTCTGCGTGGGCAACGTGAGCGGCCTGGCCCTGATGAAGATGGAGCACGTCAGCCTGGGCTGGTACCTGAAGCACTGCACGCTGAAAGTGGCTGCCGGCTGGCTGGCCGGTCTGCTCACCCTGGCCGCCGAGTTCTATTTTATATGATGTCTATTCTTTCTATAAAAACTATAAAGACTATAACCACTATAAAAACTATAAAAACCAAAAAGAACTATGAGCAAAATCAAGACCATCGGCATTCTGACCTCCGGAGGCGACGCTCCCGGCATGAATGCAGCCATACGCGCCGTGACGCGTGCAGGCATCTACAATGGATTCAGCATTAAGGGAATCTATCGAGGCTACGACGGACTCATCAAGGGCGAAGTCAAGCCGTTCACCACCGAGGACGTCTCGGGCATCATTACCCGGGGCGGCACCATCCTGAAGACGGCCCGCTCGAAGGAGTTCATGACCCAGGAAGGCATGCAGAAGGCCTACGAGACTTGTCAGGCAGAGGAGATAGATGCCTTGGTGGTTATAGGCGGCAACGGCTCGCTGACCGGTGCGCGCAACTTCGGCATGGAGTTTGACTTCCCCGTCATAGGACTGCCCGGCACCATCGACAACGACCTCTTCGGCACCGACTCGACCATAGGCTACGACACGACGATGAACACCATCATGGAGTGTGTTGACCGCATACGCGACACGGCCAACTCGCACGAGCGCATCTTCTTTGTCGAGGTGATGGGCCGCGACGCCGGCTTCCTGGCGCAGAACTCGGCCATAGCCTGCGGTGCCGAGGCAGCCATCATTCCTGAGGAGATGACCGAGGTTGACCAGCTGGCACAGTTCATGGGGCGCGGCATACGCAAGTCGAAGAAGTCGTGTATCGTCATCGTCTCAGAGAGTCCCAAGTGCGGCGCACTCTACTATGCCGACCGCGTAAAGAAGGAGTTTCCAGAGTTCGACGTGCGCGTCAGTATCCTGGGCCACCTGCAGCGAGGCGGCACCCCCTCGGCCCGCGACCGCATCCTGGCCTCGCGCACGGGCGTAGGAGCCATTGAGGCCATCAAGCAGGGCCAGCGCAACGTCATGGTGGGCGTCAGGTACAACGAGGTGGTCTATGTGCCCTTCTCCGAGTGCATACGCACCGACAAGCCTTTCGACCGCAAACTTATCAAGGTGCTCGACGAACTGAGCATATAGGGCGAAAATGGAGCTGAAAATGCCCAAAAAGAAAACATTTCTGAAAAAAAGTCGGAAATGTTTTCTTTGTTTTCGATAATTTTATTAACTTTGCCGTCATATTGACTAAAACAACAAAAACAATTTAAATAAATAACAAATTTGCTTATGTCACAGATTAACGGACGCATTTCTCAGATCATCGGACCGGTCATCGACGTGTATTTCGATACCAAGGGTCAGGAGGCTGAGAAAGTGCTGCCAAAGATTCACGAGGCATTACGCATTGACCGTGGCAACGGCACGGAACTCATCGTTGAGGTGCAGCAGCACATTGGCGAAGACACCGTGCGCTGTGTGGCCATGGACAATACCGACGGACTGCAGCGCGGATTGGAGGCCATCCCTGTGGGCTCACCCATCTTGATGCCCTCAGGCGACCAGATTAAGGGTCGTATGCTGAACGTCATTGGTCAGCCTATCGACGGTATGAAACAGCTCGACATGAAGGGTGCATACCCCATTCACCGTGAGGCGCCCACCTTTGAGGAACTCTCCACGAAGAAGGAAATCCTGGCTACGGGCATCAAGGTCATCGACCTGCTGGAGCCCTACATGAAGGGTGGTAAGATTGGACTCTTCGGTGGTGCCGGCGTGGGCAAGACGGTGCTCATCATGGAGCTCATCAACAACATTGCCAAAGGTCACAACGGCTTCTCGGTATTTGCCGGTGTAGGCGAGCGCACCCGCGAGGGTAACGACCTGATACGCGAAATGATAGAGTCAGGCGTCATACGCTACGGCGAAAAGTTCCGCAAGGCCATGG
>DGTH01000043.1:5625-6120 GCA_002393705.1 Prevotella sp. UBA4341
GAAGGCAAGTGGGACCTCTCGCTCGTTGACCCAGAAGAGCTGAAGAAGAGTCAGGCCACGCTGGTCTATGGCCAGATGAACGAACCGCCCGGTGCACGTGCTTCGGTGGCCCTGTCGGGACTGACGGTGGCCGAGGGTTTCCGCGACGGCGGCGGCAAGGACGGCGGTGCTGCCGACATTCTGTTCTTCATTGACAACATCTTCCGCTTCACGCAGGCCGGTTCAGAGGTGTCAGCCCTGCTGGGACGTATGCCCTCAGCCGTAGGTTACCAGCCCACGCTGGCCTCCGAAATGGGAGCCATGCAGGAGCGCATTACTTCGACGAAGAAGGGCTCCATCACGTCAGTACAGGCCGTCTATGTGCCGGCCGACGACTTGACCGACCCTGCACCAGCAACGACCTTCACCCATCTTGACGCAACAACAGAACTCTCGCGTAAAATCACCGAGTTGGGAATCTATCCTGCCGTTGACCCGCTGGGCTCTACAAGCCGT
>DGTH01000028.1:0-7241 GCA_002393705.1 Prevotella sp. UBA4341
ACAGATTAACTTAACAACCTAGGACGGTTCCTTTTGTGTGAAAAAAACGAAATCAAGAGCGAATATGAACGGAATGTCTCGCTCGACCTCTGGTCGCTTGCTAAAGAAGGGACGCAAGAACCCTCAACAAGACTCGCGGCCTCCGCCCTCCTTTTCTCTCCCTCCCAGCTAATCATTCTATCTGCCCTTCATCATTTTTATTGGCAAAGAACAATAAAATTCAAAAACTTTTCGTATCTTTGTCGCCGAAAAGACAAACCATCACCTATTATGGCATACAGCATGACAGACAAAATGGAGTGGACGCTTATCTTTGCCGCCGAGTTTGGGCGACGCTACGGACTGACGCTCAAGCAGGCGTTCAACTACCTGAGTCGCTTCGGGGGCATCAAGTTCGTCGACGAGCACTACGACTACTGCCACACGCAGTCGTTCCAGTCGATGGTCAGTGATATGGCCGAATATTGCCACAGAAAAGGAGGACTGCTCGTATGATTCTCTACCACGGCACCAACCAGGACTTCGGCGACATCGACCTCACGAAATCAAAACCCAATAAAGACTTCGGCCAAGGCTTCTATCTTAGCCGCGAGTACACTCAAGCTATGGACATGGCCAAGATCAAAGTGGAGCAATTGGAGACTGGCGTGCCCACCGTCCTTACTTTCGAGGCCGACGATACGGCCATGAATCACCTGAAAGTGCTCCGCTTCGACGACTACAGCGAAGAATGGGCCAAGTTCATTCTGCTGAACCGCAACAACTCCAGCCGCCAGCCCGCCCACGACTATGACATCGTTATCGGCCCCATCGCCAACGACCGCGTCGGCGTGCAACTATGGAAATATGAGAATCGTAGCATCGACCTGCCCACGCTCGTACACAATCTCCGCAACATGCGCGGCATCACCTTCCAATACTTCTTCGGCACTGAGCGTGCCGTCAAAATCCTGAAAAGACTATGAGCGAACAAGAACAGATGAAAATCGACATGGTTAAGAACCTCGCCCTGCTGCTCATCGAAGACCAGCCGCAGCTCACCATGGAGCAGGCTCTCGCCACGGTCATCAACTCTGACACCTACCAGCGGCTGCAAAGCGACGCCACTGGTCTCTACCACCAGAGTTCCCGCTATGTCTACAGTTTCCTCGATAGTGAGCTGAAGACGGGGAGCGTGAAGTAATTCCTTGACGATATACCTGTCACACTGGAAATCATTTCCGGCATCCGGCAACTTCTTTCAACCGCAGCACGAAATCTTTTGGCCTAAAAAATAAGGCAAATCTTTTGCCAGTTCAGTTTTTATGGTTATCTTTGCAAAATAAAGTAAGAACAGAGGCGACAGCAAGGTATGACACAGATGGAACGACAAGAGAGCGGCTACGCCGTGGGCGTACAACAGTTCGACTGGATTCGCAAGCGCAAGGCGGTCTATGTCGATAAGACGGAATATGTGTGGAAGATGGTTTCGACAAAGGCCGTCAACTTCTTCCTGAGCCGGCCCCGGCGCTTTGGCAAGTCGCTGCTCGTGGACACGCTGCGCTGCTACTTCGAGGGCCGCAAGGAACTCTTCGAAGGGCTCTACATATACAGCAAGGAGAAGGAGTGGCGGCAGTACCCCGTCATTCGTCTGGACCTCTCTAACGGAAAGTACTACGCAAAGGAGCGGGTGCATGGCACCATTAACGCCATACTGAAACAGCAAGAGGAGAAATACGGCATCAGCAACCCGGAAGACCCCGAAAACTACGATGCGCGGATGACGCGCCTGATTCAAGAAGCCTACAAGCAGACGGGCGAGCAGGTGGTAATGCTCATTGACGAGTACGACGCGCCAATGCTCGACTCCATCACCGACCCTGAGCTTCAGGACTATATTCGCAACCGTGTGCGCAACCTCTTCTCGCCGCTGAAGGCGCAGTCTCAGTATCTGCGCTTCGTGTTTCTTACGGGTATCTCAAAATTCTCGCAGCTGTCGGTGTTCAGCGAGCTGAACAACCTGCAGCAGCTGACTTTCGACCCTGCCTACGAGGCTGTCTGCGGCATCAGCGAGGAGGAGCTGCTCGGCTACATGAAACCCGATATAGAACTGCTACAGGAAAAGATGAACAAAGACTTCGCCCGCTATAACCTGCACTACAGCTACGACGACATCGTGGCGAAGCTGAAGGAGACCTACGACGGCTACCACTTTAGCGACCAGTTCACTGACATCTATTGTCCGTGGAGCCTAGTGAGTGCTTTTGCCATGGGGCGCATCATGAACTTCTGGTTTTCCACGGGCACCCCGACAATGCTCATCAACGTGATGCGCCTGCACAATTTATGCCTACAGCAGATAGAGAACGTACATGCCAACCTGCGACGCTTCGACGCTCCCACCGAGCGTATCAGCGACCCTATACCCGTGCTGTTTCAGAGCGGATACCTGACGCTGAAATCCTACAACCCCATTGAGAATGACTACTGCCTGAACTTTCCCAATGGCGAGGTGCGCGAGGGCTTCGCCTATTCACTCTATAAGTATTATATGGAAGACTATGTCGGCAGTGAGGACGCGCTGGGCAACGCCTTCAAACGCTTACGCCGCAAGGACATCACCTTCGAAGACTTCATTGAGGCCATCAGCCGCTGGTATGCCGGCATTCCCTACAGCATCACCGACAAAAACCAGAACGAGCAGCTCTACCAGTCGCTCATCTATGCTGCCCTGATGGGTTTCGGTGCCGACGTACAAGCCGAGGACCAGACTGCCGACGGGCGCATGGACATTGCCTTGAAGCTGCCCCACGCCATCTACATCCTGGAGCTGAAGTATGGCAAGACGGCCGAGGAGGCGACTGACCAGGTCATTGCCAAAAACTATGCCATTCGCTTTACAGCCGACCAGCGTCCTGTGTGGGCCGTAGGCATGAGCATCAGCCAAGACCGCCGCACCATAGACAGCTATAAGGTGGTGCAGGTAAAGGCATAAACAGCAGAGAAGCTGCCCACTCCTCGCGGAGGGGGCAGCTTCCTTTGCTAACTAAAAATATTTTACGCCTATGAAAAAATCTTCTTTACTTAGTACCCGTGCCTAACTGATTGTTGACGCGGATGGCCTCGATGACCGTTATGGCAACGATGGCCAGTGACATTGTAATTACCATCATCATAATAATTTCCTTTCTCTAATGTTTTTTTTAATTAATGTTATCCTTACTCAATTCTTTTTACTTAAAAAGGACTTGCCTCTTTTTTTGTGACCCCTTGTTCTGAATCACGATGCAAAGGTACGCACTTCCGGGGACATGGCAAAGGGTTAGAGGCGGGTTTGAGTGTAAAACGTACGTTTATTTGACATTTGTCAAAGATTTGACCTATATTAAGGGCAAAGTGACATTAATTTGTAACTTTTTTCCCAAAAGGCGTTGGTGTTTAGTTTTTTTTTCGTACATTTGCAAGTGAATAACCAACAATACTCTTAACAGGAAAGAACATGCGCAAAATTCTTTCAGCACTTGTGCTGCTACTAACCGTTACACTGGCTACACACGCACAGCAAGCAGAGCGAAGACTCGTAGCACCCTCCATGCCTTTCTTCGTTCCCCACTGGTACGTCAAAGCGCAAGTGGGCGGAGCCTACGACGTAGGCGAGGCCAAGTTTACCCAACTGGTGTCGCCGGCCATTCAACTGGCCCTGGGCTACAAGTTCAACGAGTTCATCGGACTACGTGGAACCTTGAGCGGCCTCTGGGCACGCAACCGCTACGCCTACCCCGAGGCTAAGTACAGCTGGAACTTCATCCAGCCAGCCATTGAGGCCGAGGCAGACCTTACCAACCTCTTCTTCGGGTTCGACCCTGAGCGGCCCGTCAGCCTCTACGCCTTCCTGGGGGCAGGCGTGGCCTTAGCCTTTAACAACGACGATGCCGTGGAGGCCGACAAGCGCTTCGGCATAGACTTTCAGAAACTGTGGCACGACTCGCGCTGGAACCCCGTCATACGTGGCGGAGTGGGCCTGGACTACGCCATCAACGACCAGATAGCCATAGGCGCCGAGGTGAATGCCAACATGCTGCCCGACCACTGGAACTCGAAGATGGGCCGCCACGACAACCGCGACTGGCACTTCAACGCTCTCCTGGGCATTAAGTTCAACCTTGGACGCAGCTACGGCTACACCGACGCCCAGTACGAGGTCATAGAGTACGTACAGCCCCAGCCGGAGCCCGCCAAGCCGCAGTTTGTCGATGTGCCCATTGAGAAGATTTCGTTCAACGTGAATATTCAGTTCCTCATCAACCAGAGCGTCATCAGGAGCAACCAGATACCCAAGCTGCAGCGGCTCATGGCCTACCTGAACGAACACCCCAGGGCCTTCATCCGCCTTTCGGGCTACGCCGACAAGGAGACCGGCACGCCCGAAATCAACATGCGACTCTCGCAGGAGCGCGCTCAGGTGGTGTCGCAGTACCTCATGGACCAGGGCATCGAGGAGTGGCGCATACGCCGCTTTGCCAAGGGCGACAAGGTGCAGCCGTTCGACATTCCTGAGGACAACCGCGTCTGCATCTGCTTCGTCTATGACCCGGACAACCCCGTGCCCATGCCGTACTGAGGCGTTAAACATGAAACATTAAACACTTTAAACATTAATATACGATGAAGAATATAATCATGGCGGCTCTGCTGCCGATACTGACAATAAGCTTCAGCTCGTGCACGGACTACCAGGACGAGCTGGACGCACTGGACTACCGCGTAACGGTACTCGAAAACCTCGTCAACAAGACCAACACCGACATCGTGGCCATGGAGACCATCGTGACCGCCATGTCGGAGGGCGACTACATCACCAACGTAACCCAGAACGCCGAGGGCTACATCATAACCTTCAACAAGTCGGGAGCCGTCGTCATACACGACGGTCAGGACGGACGCGACGGACAGGACGGTCAGGACGGGCGCGACGCCCAGGCTCCTGACATCACCATCGAGCAGGACACCGACGGCAACTGGTACTGGAAGCTGAACGGAGAGTGGCTCACCGACGGCAGCGGCAACAAGATTCAGGCCAACGGCCGCGACGGCAAGGACGGCAAGGACGGACGCGACGGCAAGGATGGGAAGGACGGAAAGGACGGAAAGGATGGCGTAACGCCGCAGGTGCGCATCAACAGCGAAGGCATCTGGGAAGTCAGCACCGACGGCGGACTGACGTGGCAGAGCACCGGCACGCCGGCTACCGGCAAGGACGGCGAGAAGGGTGCCGACGCCAACGTCATCATCAAGGTCATTACCCACTGGAACGAGGGCTACGTAGAGTTCATTACCAGCTCCGGCTCCTTCCGCGTGCCCCTGGCCATCAACACTTAAAACCCACAGTGTAGCACTATGAGACGAAGACACTATATACTGACAATAGTAGTGGCAGCCGCCATGGCGCTGCTCACTACAGCCTGCAGCGACAAGTTCGGCGACGACCTGCGCAGCCTGGGAGGCCGCGTGGAGGTGCTCGAGGAGAGGGTGCTCGAAATGAACACCGACCTGGAGTCGCTGCAAACCATGATTCTGACCATTCAGCAGAACGGCTACATCACCAGCGTAACCCGCAACCAGGACGGCACGACCACCATCACCTTCAACGACGGACACAGCGTCACCCTGCGCGACGGACGCACAGGACAGGACGGTGCTGACGGACAGGACGGACAGGACGGACAGGAAGCCACCCTGCTCATGGGCATCAGGCAGGCCTCGGACGGCATGTGGTACTGGACGCTCAACGGCCAATGGCTGCTCGACAGTGACGGCAACAAGGTACGCGCCGGAGCAACGGACGGCAAGGACGGCAAGGACGGCGAGGACGGGCTGAACGGACGCGACGGACACGACGGACGCGACGGACACGACGGCATCGTACCCCAGATGCGCATCAACGACGAGGGCTTCTGGGAAGTCAGCACCGACGGCGGACTGACGTGGCAGAACACGGGCGTACAGGCCAACGGCAAGGACGGCGAACCGGGACGTGCCGACATCTTCGGCTCGGTGGAGCTGTCGGAGGACGGCACCTACCTCATCGTTCACCTGGCCGACGGCAGCGAACCGTTCCACCTGCCCATCATGTAAGAACAACCTCATGCAGAGCAAGTCCATTCTGAATAACACAGCCAAGATTCTGCTGCCGCTCCTGCTGGGCGGGGCCATCTTGTACTGGATGTACCGCGACTTTGACTTCAAGGCGCTGCACGACGTCTTGTGGCACCAGATGGACTGGACCTGGATGTTGCTCTCCTTCCCCTTCGGCATTCTGGCGCAGATGTTCCGAGGCTGGCGCTGGCGGCAGACGCTGGAGCCGGTGATAGAGGATTCTTCCTCGAAAAAGAACATGCCCCGCAACTCGGTGCTCGTCAACTCCATATTCCTGAGCTACGCGGCTTCGCTCGTCATTCCGCGCATCGGCGAGTTTACGCGCTGCGGTGTGCTGAAACGCTACGACGGCGTGTCCTTCTCGAAAGCTCTGGGCACCGTGGTCACCGAACGGGCTGTCGATTCGTTGGTCGTGCTGCTCTTCTCTGGTCTGACGCTCCTGCTGCAGATACCCGTCTTCAAGACCTTCTTCAGCGAGACGGGCACCAGCATCGACGCCGTTTTCTCGCGCTTCACCACTACGGGCTGGCTCGTCACGGCCATCTGCGCCCTGGCGGCCCTCATCCTGCTGCACGTGCTGCTGCGCCACCTCTCTATATATAATAAGGTACGCGCGACGCTACAGGGCATCTGGCAGGGCGTCATCTCGCTCAAGGACGTGCGCAACGTACCATTGTTCCTTTGCTTCACCTTTGGCATCTGGCTAAGCTATTTTCTGCACTACTACCTTACCTTCTTCTGCTTCGACTTTACCGAGCACCTTGGTCTGACCTGCGCCATGGTCACCTTCGTGGTGGGCTCCATAGCCGTCATCGTGCCTACGCCTAACGGAGCAGGCCCCTGGCACTTCGCCGTAAAGACCATGCTCATCCTCTACGGCGTGGCCGACACGCAGGCCCTCTACTTCGTCCTCATCGTCCACACCGTCCAGACCATGCTCGTCATTCTCTTAGGCATCTGGGCCTCACTGAGGCTGAG
This sequence comes from Prevotella sp. UBA4341, assembly GCA_002393705.1. GTDB lineage: Bacteria > Bacteroidota > Bacteroidia > Bacteroidales > Bacteroidaceae > Prevotella. The sequence goes on from DGTH01000028.1 coordinate 7,114, forward strand.
CTTTATCAAGAGGAAGGATTCCTTATCGAGGTACGAGGATTCATCGAGGTACGAGGTGCGAGGTACGAGGTGCGAGGATTCATCGAGGTACGAAGTGCGAGGTACGAGGTGCGAGGATTCATCGAGGT
>DGTH01000028.1:7328-8168 GCA_002393705.1 Prevotella sp. UBA4341
GAGGTGCGAGGATTCATCGAGGTACGAGGTGCGAGGTACGAGGTGCGAGGATAGTTAAGAATAAAAAGAGAAAGGCTTGCGAGGTAATCTCGTACCTCGCACCTCGTACCTCGCACCTCGAAAAAACCTCGTACTTCGAAAAAAACTCGTACCTCGCACCTCGATTCGTACCAAGTTAATTTTTAACGATTACTAAAACGAACTTTTATGAACGATTTTTATTATAGGAATGTAGATGCATACAAATTGGCTAAGGAACTGTCCAAAAACGTTTACAGACTGATTCGGACATTTCCTCAAGAAGAGCGCTTTATTTTGACGGATCAAACCCGAAGAGCTGCAATATCTATTCCGGCAAATGTAGCAGAAGGCTTGGGGCGATTCTCCATAAAAGAGCGTATCCATTTTCTTGATATTGCATACGGCTCACTGACCGAAACGATGTGTGAAATGGAAATCGCACTTGACAACCAGTATATCAGCCAGGAAGATTTTAATCAAATAGAACAGTTAGCGTCAAGAGTCTCAATGACCATATACGGGCTGAAAAAATCGCTAGAAGAAAAAAAGAAAAAACAAAATATTATTAACCATGAGGCGGATTAGGCGTGCGAATATAGGTATTCTCGTACCTCGTACCACGTACCTCGTACCTCGAAACGTACCTCGTACCACGTACCTCGCACCTCGAAAATCCTTCCTCGAAAAAAAGAAAAAAAGCTATGAACGAAATTCAAAACCTGAACCCGAAGTGCATCTGGAAAAACTTCTATGCACTCACACAAGTGCCACGACCCAGTGGACACCTCGAGAAAATCCAACAGTTCCTGCTCGACTTCG
>DGTH01000103.1 GCA_002393705.1 Prevotella sp. UBA4341
CCGTCTTCGCCAACCAGTCCGGCACGGTCGAGGCAGAGCACTACTGGTAGCCGTAGTATGGCCACGTCGTGAATGATGTTGTCGTAAGCCCGTTGGGCAAAGGCGGAGTAGATGTTGCAGAAGGGCAGCAGTCCGTCCTTGGCCATGCCGGCAGAGAACGTAACGGCGTGGCCTTCGGCAATGCCTACGTCGAAGGTGCGCTCAGGCATCTGCTTCATCATGATGTTCAGTGAGCAGCCGCTGGGCATGGCCGGCGTAATGCCTACTATCTTCGGGTTCTGTCGAGCCAGTTCCAACAGCGTCTCGCCAAAGACGTCTTGATACTTCGGCGGCTGACCGCTGGTGTCCTTGATGATGCGCTCGCCTGTCTCGGGGTCAAACTTACCGGGGGCGTGCCATATCTCGGCATGCTTCTCGGCTGGCTTGAAACCTTTGCCCTTCGTCGTGTGCAGGTGGAGCAGCTTCGGACCCTTCATGTCTTTTATCTGGCGCAGAATGCGCACCAGCTCGCGGATGTCGTGACCGTCGTAGGGACCGAAGTAGCGGATGTTCATGCCTTCGAAGATGTTTTGCTGGTGCGAGAGGGCCGACTTCAAGGCGTTGTTTAGTCGGATGATGCCCTTCTTGCGGTTTTCGGTGAGCAGACCTTTGGAACGCAGCCATTGCGAAGCCTTGTAGCGCAGGTCGTTGTACGTCTCGTTGGTGTCAAGCTGCAGCAAGTATTTCTCCATGCCGCCGACGGCACGGTCGATGGACATGTCGTTGTCGTTCAGGATGATGAGCAGGTCGTTAGGACTCGACGAGACGTTGTTCAGACCTTCGAAGGCCAATCCGCCCGACATGGCACCGTCGCCAATGACGGCCACGACATGGCGTTGGGCTCCTTCGAGCTGGGCTGCTACCGCCATGCCGAGGGCTGCCGAAATAGAGTTGGAGGCATGGCCGCAGGTAAAGGTGTCGTACTCGCTCTCCAGTGGGGAGGGGAAGGGCATGATGCCATGAAGTTTACGGTTGGTAGAGAACTGCTCGCGCCGACCGGTCAGAATCTTGTGGCCGTAAGCCTGGTGGCCTACATCCCAGACGATGCGGTCCTCAGGCGTGTTATAGACGTAGTGCAGGGCCACGGTAATCTCGGCCACACCGAGGCTTGAAGCCAAGTGGCCCGGATTGACCGACAGCTCATTGACAATGTCTTCGCGCAGTTCCTTACACACCTGCGGCAACTCGTCAACTGACAGCCGGCGCAGGTCTTTCGGATATTGTATGTTGCCAAGAAGGCTATATTTCGTTTCTTCCACTATTGTTGAATATGTATTTAACAACCTGCAAAGATACGAAGAAGTCGGCTAATGACCAAATTTATTGGCGAAATCCTTACAATTTTCATAAGAAGTTCTATAAAAACGCCGAAAGATTTGTTTGTTACATAAATTCTTCATAAATTTGCAGAACTAAATCAAATACGTTGCGCTCCAAGCATGAGATATATACAGCTTCCTGCTGACGAAAAAAGACGTCTGTCGTTCTATTTGGCGATGGAGGAATTTGTGGCCCGTTACCTTGACGAGCCCGAGTGTTTCTTCATGTGGCAAGTAGAACCGAGCGTCATCTTCGGACGTAACCAACTCATAGAGAACGAGGTAAACATGGACTACTGTCGCAGACACGCCATACAGGTGTATCGGCGGAAGAGCGGTGGTGGCTGTGTGTATGCTGACATGAAGAACGTCATGTTCAGCTACGTGACGAAAGAGCGACCCGGTGAAGGAGGCTTCAGGCAGGACAGCAACGTGGGTTTCCTCTTCAACCGTTACCTGATGATGATTATCCAGATGTTGCAGCGTCTGGGGGTCGATGCGCGTGCTTCGGGTCGTAACGACGTGTTGGTTGGTAACCGTAAGGTAAGTGGCAATGCTTTTTACCGGCTACCGGGGTGTAGCATTGTGCATGGCACCATGCTTTACGATACGGACATGCTGAACATGGTGGGAGCCATCACCCCGACCGATGCAAAACTCTTGACCAAGGGTGTGCAGAGTGTGCGACAGCGCGTCTGCTTGCTGAAAGACTACATCACGCTGACGCTGCCAGAATTCAAGGCGTTCGTACACGACATACTTTGTGACAAGGACTTGATGCTGACGGCAGCTGACATCAGGCGCATCGAGGAGATAGAGCAGGAGTACCTGTTGCCAGAGTTTATCTATGGTAATAATCCCCGTTACACTGTGGTCAAGCATCGCCGAATAGAAGGAGTAGGGGAGTTTGAGGCGCGCATAGAGCTGAAGAACAACGTCATCAAGGGCGTGAATCTGGTGGGCGACTATTTCCTCATTGGCGAGCTGGACAGTCAGCTGCTGGATAAGTTGAAGAACGTGCCCTTAGAACGGGAAGCCCTGTCGTTTGCTCTGCCCGACCGCATTGACGACGTAATACTCAATCTGTACAAAGAAGATTTTATTGACTTATTAACACTATAACAACTATGGAAACAAAAATCACTTGTCTTCACGACAAGCATGTAGCCCTGGGGGCACTGATGTCACCTTTTGCAGGCTACGACATGCCAATTCAGTATAAGGACATCACGACGGAGCACGAAGCTGTGCGTCAGCATGTTGGTGTATTCGACGTGAGCCACATGGGCGAGGTGGATATCTGCGGCCATGCGGCAGCCCACTTCGTCAACCATATCTTTACCAATGACGTCATGCCCATGAAGAATGGGCAGGTGCTCTACGGCATGATGTGTTATGAGAATGGCGGTGTGGTGGATGACCTACTGGTGTATAAACGCTCCGAAGAACTCTACACGTTGGTCATCAATGCAGCCAATATTGACAAGGACATCGAGTGGCTGCGTGAGAACCTGAACGGTTGGAACGCCCAAATCAGACCGTGGGACGTTGACGCCTTCGGACAATTAGCCGTACAGGGACCTGAGTCGGAACAGGTAATGGAACAAGTGCTCAGTCTGCCATGCCGCGAACTGACGTTCTACACCTTTAAGGAACTGCCGTCGCCTGAGCGTGGTGACCTGCGTAACATCATCGTCAGCCGTACGGGTTACACGGGTGAGGATGGCTTTGAAATCTATGGCGACAAGGACTTTATTCGCGGTTGTTGGGACAAACTGATGGCAGCTGGCGTGCAGCCTTGTGGCCTCGGTTGCCGTGACACATTACGCTTCGAGGTGGGACTGCCCCTCTACGGTGACGAACTGAGTGCCGACATCACGCCCGTCATGGCTGGCCTGTCCATGTTCGTCAAACTTGACAAACCTGAATTCATTGGCCGGGAGGCGCTGGCCCGTCAAAAGGCGGAGGGCGTAGCCAAGAAACTGGTTGGCCTGGAACTACAGGACAAAGCCATTGCGCGCCACGACTGTCAGGTACTGAAAGATGGTCAGCCCATCGGCCTGGTCACGACGGGCTATCGTTCCATTTCTACGGGCAAGAGCGTCTGCATGGCCTTGATTGATGCTGCTTACGCCAAGCTGGACACCGAAGTGGAGGTTCAGGTGCGCAAAAAGACTTTCCCTGCCGTTGTGGTGAAAAGGCAGTTCTACAACAAGAGCTACAAGAAATAAATTGTCAAATAGTAAATTGTCAAATAGTAAATAATAATTATGTCAAAAGTTTTAGAAGGACTCTACTACTCAGAGTCGC